>CALGPK010000001.1 GCA_937960415.1 uncultured Bacteroidales bacterium
ATATTTTTTCAAGTTCGAATATCGATTTCGAAATCATCGTCATTAACGACGGAAATGAAGAAATTATTCAAACAAATAACAATATCCAAATCCAAAAAAACATAGGTAAAGGAGTTGCATCTGCAAGAAATTATGGTGCTTCGTTAGCCAAATATAATTTTTTGCTTTTTCTCGACGACGATATTCTGATTAATGAAGAAACAAGCAAATGTTTAATAGAGTTTTTTAATTCAAACAAATCATTAGAATATTGTTTAAACATAAGCTGGATATATCCAACAGAGCTTATCATCCAATGCCAAAAAGAAAACTTTGGTCGATATTTGTTACGCATTAACTACGTTTCTATGAAAGGTTGGATGAATAGCGCTGAATGGAAAGAACAATCCGAATATGAAATTTCCACATTAGCTTCGTACTTTTTAGCTATAACAAAGGATAATTTTAAAAAAACCGGTGGTTACAATGAACAATTTCCATATAGCGGCTTCGAAGACTACGAATTTGCTCAAAGAACAAAAGCCTCTGGAATAAAAACACTGCTAAATACCAAATATATTGTTTATCACAACGAAGAAGATAGGCTTGATATCAACGATTGGATGCTCAGACGATTTCGCGAAGGCATTACACGCGCTTTATATGTAAAACTTTCGAACGACGCTAAATACAACATTAATCACAATATGTTGAAACGCATCATATATAACACTTTCTATTTTTTACGAAAACCGTTAATTATTAAAATAAAACTACTCAACACTTCCCTTTTTGATTTCATTACACACAAACTTATACATCTACTAACTGGTGCTTATATTTGGAAAGGCTACAGCCATGAAATGCGAAAAAAAAATTAAAATTCTGGCTGTTTTTTCAAACATTGACAATGCTAATGAATTTGTTTGGTACGCAAAACATATCAATAAAAATTGCTTTCATATAAAAGCAGTTTTTCTCCATCCTTATATGCCACAAATAATCAAAGATTTCGAACAACATAACATTCCCTCAACACACATCACTTACCATGGAAAAAGATCGTTTATCTTCGCTTTTTTCAGGTTACTTTTCATTATGTTGAAGTTTAAACCTTACGTAGTTCATGCTCAGCTTTTTGATGCATCATTATTGGCACTATTTGCAGCTAAAACATTAGGTATTCGAAATCGAATACACACACGCCATCATGGCAACCTGCACCATATTTACCACCCGCATGCCGTAAAGTACGATCGATGGGTTAATAGCTGGTCGAAATTGATTATTTGCCCTTCCGAACAAACCAAAAACATTATTATAGAAAAAGAACAGGTTTTGCCTCACAAAGTTGTCGTTATTAAACATGGTTTCGATTTTTCATTTTTCTCTACTAACAAAAAAGACGACTTAAAACAACGCTATACCCTTAACCAATTTCCCATCATTGGTGTTGTTTCTCGTTTTACCGAATGGAAAGGCATTCAATACATCATACCGGCATTCAAAAATTTGCTCCATCAATATCCCGAAGCCATCTTGGTCATGGCAGGAGCCGAAGGCGATTTCACCAATCAAATTACCCATATACTAAAAGAAATACCTGCTAACAACTTCAGACTTATTCGCTTCGAAAAAGATATTTATTCACTAATGTCGTTATTCCATGTTTTTGTTCATGTACCCGTCAGTCCCGATGCAGAATCGTTTGGACAAGTGTACGTTGAAGCATTTGCCCTTGCTATACCTTCCATCATTACTTTATCCGGAATAGCTACCGACGATGACATATTTGCTAAATATGCCGAAGTTGTCGATTACAAAAATTCAAAACAAATTTATCAATCACTCATCAAAATACTAAACAATTATACCACATACATAAATAAATTTAACGAAGCAAGCCAAAAAATAAGAAGCAAATATACTTTTGAAAACAAAATGCATGCCTTAGAAGACATCTATTTAAAACTTTACAAAAATGAACTCTGAACAGCATCCCTTAGTCTCTATTATTATTCCTGCATTTAACGCCGAATTGTATATCGACGAAACCATTCGCTCGGTGCTCAATCAATCATATAAAAATTGGGAATTAATTATCATAAACGATGGCTCAACTGATAGAACTGCAGAAATCACAAATGCTTACAGTTGCAATAAAATTCACATCATACATCAACCCAATATGGGCGTTTCCCGTGCACGAAATGCAGGATTAAACATAGCCAAAGGAGATTTTATAGTCTTTCTTGATGCCGACGATATTTTATCGAGCAATTTTATAGAACAAAGGCTAAATGCTTTGTTAAATAATAAAAATGCTCATTTCGCTTGCGGCGAAGTGTGGCACTTTACAAACGCAATTAATAACATAATAACGATAAACAAAGGAATTTACAACAATATTGCCGAAAATGTATTACTCTATTCGCCTGGTTTAGACACCGTTCCTTCAAACTACCTGTTTAAGAGAGAACTATTCGACAAATATCCAATCCGTTTCGACGAACGGCTATCTAGTACAGCCGACCGACTATTCTTGCTTGAAATTGCTAACAAAACCAATGGAGTCTTTGCAACACAATCACCATTGTATTATAGAGTTCATTCAAAAAGCATGTCGCAAAATTTTACATATAAATTAGTCCACGATAACGAGGTATTTTTTAGAATAATAACAGAAAAAAAATTAATCCCCGAAACCATCAAAGACAAAGTAAATATTGTACATGCCTATATTTTAGGAACATCATACTTAAAACTCAAAAACATAACGGGCTTAAAATGGTACGTATGGGGACTAAAAAAATACCCGTTAAATTTTTTTAAGTATTTACTGTGCCAGAAGTTTTAATTCTTTTTGCAAAAGTAAAAAAAATATGATAGGTTTGCAATATAATTTAGACTAATTAAAAATCGTTATGGCATTGATAGAAGTTAAAATACCGCAAATGGGCGAAGGTGTGGTTGAAGCAACCATCATAAAATGGCACGTTAAACCCGGCGACACTATTAAAACAGACGATGTTCTGTGCGATATTGCTACCGACAAAGTCGACTCCGAAATCACTGCACCAAACGATGGTACAATATCCGAAATTTTGCACAAAGAAGGCGACGTTGTACCAGTAGGTAAAACTATTGTAACCATTCAAACCAGCAAAGAAGGACAAGTTGTATATTCCACACAATCGAGCAATCCTACTTTTCAAACGGTTGCATCAGTTAAATCAGAAACCGTCGATACAAAAAATATGAAAGATAATACTAAACCATCTTTTTCAGCCTTTCTGAGTCCATTAGTTAAGCAAATTGTTCAACAACATCAATTAACCAACGAAGAAATATCACAAATTAACGGCACTGGCATCGATGGCAGAATTACCAAAGACGACGTAATGCAATACATTCAATCGAAACAAAAAAATGTTGACATCCCCTTCAAAGATTCAACGAAACTATCCTCCCCACCAAACCCACCTCTTGTTGTGTCCGAAGGCGACCGTATCATAGAAATGGATCGCGTACGTAAGCTCATTGCCGAACACATGATTCGGTCAAAACAAATTTCGGCTCACGTAACCTCATTTGTCGAAGCCGATGTTACACACATCGTTATTTGGCGTGAAAAAAACAAAGACCCATTTTACCAAAAATATGGAATCAAACTTACGTATTTACCAGTATTTGTTCAAGCCTTAACCCGATCATTGCTTAAATATCCCATGCTGAATGCATCAGTCGATGAAGACAAAATAATGATCAAGAAAAACATAAATATAGGAATAGCCACGGCATTACCAAACGACAATCTGATAGTGCCTGTTTTGAAAAATGCCGATCAACTAAACTTACTGGGAATAATAAGAGGGATAAACGATTTGGCAACACGTGCACGCGAAAACAAACTACAACCAGCCGAAATAACCGGAGGTACATTTTCGGTTACAAATCTCGGCACCTTTGGCACATTAGCAGGTACACCCATTATAAATCAGCCACAGGTAGCCATACTAGGCATTGGCACTATACAAAAAGTGCCTTCTGTTATTGAAACATCACAAGGCGATATGATTGCTATACGCAGCAAAGTTATTTTATCGCTGTCTTACGATCATCGCATTATCGATGGTATGCTTGCTGGTAAATTTCTTAAATACTTCGTTGAACAATTAACAAATATTTCGCTCGAGGAAATTTAACCCAAATGAC
This sequence comes from uncultured Bacteroidales bacterium, assembly GCA_937960415.1. Lineage (GTDB taxonomy): Bacteria > Bacteroidota > Bacteroidia > Bacteroidales > GWA2-32-17 > Ch61. The sequence continues at coordinate 4,195 of CALGPK010000001.1, forward strand.
GCATAAGTAAATGCGTAATTTGCCCAAAGGGCAACAAAATCAGTATTTTGTCGGGGTTAACCCGAATACCACTTTTTAAAGCTACCCCACCATGCATTAGTTTATTTCATTCCTAATACTTAATTCGGGTTTAATTTTATCAAACTTCTTTGTAAATTTATAAATTTGCTGTAAGTTTGTTTATCTTTTTGTAATGTTTGTTTTACGGCGTCATATTATTCTGATAGCTACGCTTGTAGTGTATTGTTTTCCGTCATTTGCACAAGATTTTAAGAAAAAGTTTGTCGATGCCGAATATCACTTTATGTACGAAGAATATGACCTAGCATTGCCTCTTTATCTTGAATTATTTCAGCACGATACAACCAATGCAAATATTGCCTATCGCATAGGTATTTGTTACATCTATCAAAGAAATCCGGTTGAAAAGAAAAAAGCAATTCCTTATTTAGAATTTGCCGTTACTCGAATCAGCAAAAAATATAAAGAAGGTTCCTACCTCGAAAAAAACTCGCCACCCGATGCATGGTTCTACCTCGGTACCGCTTATCGCGACAACATGGAATTCGAAAAGGCCATTGCTGCATTCAAAAAATTCACTCAAACCGTTCCTGTGGGCAATGTATATTATATCGATTATGTAAAACGCGAAATCCAATGTACCGAGAATGCTAAACAACTTATCAAAAATCCTATTAAAATCGAACCATCTAATATAAGCGAAGTACTCAATGCTCCCGAAGAAATTCAAAATTGTCCGGTAATTTCCGACGATGAATCCATCATCGTTTTTACAGCCGGCAAGAAAAATATCTTTTCGGTAGAACTAGACATAAATTTAGCCAATGTTGACTATAAGTTAGACGACATCTATTTTTCAAAAAAAGTTGACGGAAAATGGACCGACCCTGTTAACATTACAAAACAATTAGGAGCCGGCTCGCAACAACGAACCGTGCCTGTTAGCATTAGTGCCGACGGAACCGAGCTTTACCTTGTAAGAGACGACAACGACGACGGTAATATTTACGTTAGCTATTTCAAAAACGACAAATGGTCGAAAATGAAGCCTCTTAACAAAAACATCAACACCAAATATTGGGAATCGCATGCCACCATAACCAAAGATGGTAAAACGCTGTTTTTTACCAGCGACCGCCCCGGAGGCTTTGGGGGGCTCGATATCTACCGATCCGACAAAGATGAAAAAGGCGACTGGGGACCTGCTGTTAATCTTGGACCTACTATCAACTCCATCTACGACGAAGAAACCCCATTTGTTTTAGGCGAAAATGGCAATTATACCCTCTATTTTAGCTCACAAGGACATTATAGTATGGGAGGATTCGACGTTTTTTACAGTAATTTACTCAAAAACGGCAAATGGTCAACACCCATCAATATCGGTTATCCATTAAATACCGTAGGCAACGATTTATTTTATGTACCCAAAGCCAATGGCGAATACTTCTTTTTCCCTCTTAACAACAATGAACGTGGTGGGATAGCTAAAAATAACATATACAAAGTCAAAGTCAATTTGCCTAACATGAAACCTGTTGAAGAGAAAAAGCCACCCGAACCTGTAAAAGTAACCCTGTTAGGCAACATTCGCCTTGCCGACAATTCACCTGAACTCCCACCTGATATTACTATAACCATCACCGACACTACCAAAAACAAAATTTTAGAAACCCTGAAGCCTATTCGTGATAGTGCTATATTTCGCTATGTCGTTTCGTCAGGAAATTATAAAATCACCTGTCAAGCAGGTGGATACAATCCACATTCGGAGTATGTTTTTGTCCCCGAAAACTTTACTCAGAAAGAAATTGTACTCGATATTCTGCTTAAACCCTTAGAAGTTACCAAAGGCGAATACTACGTAATACGAAGCATCTTCTTCGACTATGGTAAATTTGACCTGCGTCGTGAATCGGAAATTGAACTCCAGCGACTGGCACAACTTATGCAAAAAAACCCGGGGCTGATGGTCGAAATTGTTGGACATACGGATGCTCTTGGTAGCGACAAATTCAATCAAAAACTTTCCGAAAACCGTGCAAAAGCCGCTATCGATTACCTTGTTTCGCTTGGTATAGACCCCACACGATTTGTTGCCAGAGGTATGGGCAAACAACAATTTATTGCCATCAACCAAAACCCAGACGGTAGCGACAACCCCGAAGGACGACAGCTCAACCGCCGCGTCGAAATTAAGCTGCTTAATACAATACCCGACAATGTAATTGTCGAAGAAATTAAAGTACCTCAACATTTACGCTTTAGAAAAGATACAAAACTAAAAGACGAAAACGTTTATACCGTTTTATTATTACAACAAAAAGAAAAAGAACTTAATGTACAGCAACTTAATAAATTATTAGCACTTACGCAACTGCTAAAAGACGATACTTTGTTTCAAAACAATACAACCCCCATCAAAGACAATAAAATAGGCAATATGCTGGTATTTAATGCCGGTGAATTTAAAAATAAATCCGATGCCATGAGAGTGCTTAACATCGTGCTCGATCAAGGCTTTTCTGATGCAACTATCATTTCGGTTGATGAATTGAGTCAGATTAAGTCGGAAATAACTCGCACCATTCAAAAACAAAACGAACAGGAAGACATCAATGTTAAAAAAGATTTTACTATACAAGTGCGGGCATATACCGCACCCGTCAATTTAAATACATTCAAAAACCTAAAAGGTGTAGAAGAACATTATTGTAACGACGGATTCTACCGATACACGTACGGTAGGTATAAAAACAGAGCCGAAGCAATGAAAGAAAAAGAACGCATATCAGAATTAGGATATCCCGATGCTTTTGTGGTTGAATGGAAAATATTTAAAGAAAAAATTGTAGAAAAATCTGAATTCACCATACAGCTCAAATCGTCGGTATCACCCATTAAACTGGCTGTTTTTAAAAACATAAAAAACGATGTAAGAGAAATCATAGGAAACGATGGTAATTTTAAATACATCTATGGCACATACAAAACATTAAATGACGCAAAAAAAGATCTGGAACGCCTAAAAAAAGAAGGATATACCGATGCGTTTATAGTTAACATGTCGGTGTTTAAGTAAGTATTAAAGAAAAGTCATATAATCTTTTGCCATATTTAAAGTTTTTTTATTGAGCTTGTTTATTTTAAATGAATGTTATATCTTTGTTTAACCCGTTCGCACAGGCAACCTATAAATAAAAAAAAATAGGTGCAAAATTGGTTATGTGGTTAGAATATTTGAAAAAAATGAATAACAAATATTTTTACACAAAATTTAAATCATAAAGATAAATTGAAATAAAGATTAACATGTCTTTTATTGATAATTTCCCTAAAAATAATTGTTTTTTTAAAGACGATGATCAAGGTATCTTACTTTATCAAGCAGATTGTCTTGAGTTAATGGATATTTTAATTAAGAAATATCCAGACGGTATTTTTGATATGATTTTTGCCGATCCCCCCTATTTTTTATCTAACGGAGGCATAACTTGCCATGCAGGCAAGATGGCAAAGGTAAACAAAGGCGAATGGGATAAATCAAAAGGTATTAATGAAAATCATGCATTTAATCTTTCATGGCTATCCCGATGCCAAAAGCTGCTTAAACCAAATGGTACTATTTGGGTATCTGGTACTCATCATGTCATTTATTCTGTAGGATTTGCCATGCAACAACTCGGCATGAAAATCCTTAATGATATTGCTTGGGAAAAGCCGAATCCTCCTCCAAATCTTTCTTGTAGATATTTTACTCATTCAACCGAGACAATAATTTGGGCTGCAAAGAATAAAAACTCCAAACATTATTTTAATTATGATGCAATGAGAAAATTAAACAATGGTAAACAGATGAAAACAGTATGGACCATAGCAGCACCAAATGCTGATGAAAAAAAATTCGGTAAACATCCTACTCAAAAACCTCTTCAACTCCTAGAAAGGATTATTTTAGCAAGTACCAAAAAAGGCGATTTAATTTTTGATCCTTTTGCTGGTAGTTCAACTACGGGTGTAGCAGCCATTAAATTAAATAGATCTTTTGTTGGTTGTGAGCTTGAAAGTGAATATATCTTTTTATCAATAAAAAGATTAAAAGCATGTATTGATGATAAAAAAAATAACCCAAATCTTTTTGAGGTATTATTATGAAAAAAGGTGGAAAAGGTGGTTCAAAGACATTAACCGGATTAAATTTTGAAAAAAAAGTTGATCTGTATAGATTATTAGAAGAAATTCCGGGTTATACTTTAAAAAAAGCAGAAAAAAAAGCCGGCATGGAAGTTTATTTTGAAAATGAATTAGTAGCACGATGTTTTAGGAAACATGAATTTTATAAGTTTCTTGAGGAAAATAATGTTAATTGGAAAAAAATAATTTCGAGGAAGCTTTTGCCAGATGATGCAATGCTTGTCATAGATAGGGATACACTATTCATAATAGAAGTCAAATATCAGCAAGTAGCCGGTTCAGTTGATGAAAAGTTACAAACCTGTGATTTCAAGAGAAAACAGTATTTAAAATTAGTTACTCCTTTAGATTTAAGAGTTGAATATGTTTATGTTTTAAGTGATTGGTTTAAAAAAAAGTCTAAATATAAAGATGTACTTGATTATATCCAGAGTGTTAATTGTCATTATAAGTTTAATGAATTGCCGTTAACATGGTTAGGATTGCCTTTTAAAAAAATTATTTAAAACAGTATCAACACCTTATATGCTGCTACACATTATTAAACCTAAATTATTCATTGAGATTCTTCAGATAAAGCGAATCAATGAATTTCCCGAATTAAGAAAAATCCTTTTTCTTAATTGTGCTTTGCATTTGAAATTTTTTTTTAGAAAAAAAAGCCTTCGCCACCGTTTTTTGCATCTATGCACCATTGACAGGTACATCAAAACATTGACATTTTTTTTTGAATTCAAAAAAATTAAATGTATATTTGAAGGACTAAAATCATTCATCACAGATGAAAGCATTTTATGTTTTTTGCATATTGTTAGGATTGGTCGCCTGCCAACCCAGTAATCAAGAAACGCCATCATCCGATACCGACAGCCTGCAAACCTCCGAAAATATTTACCCAAATCAAAAAGAAGTTATATATTACGATGATGGTCAAATTAAATTTATTCAGGAATACTACAATGGCATAAAACACGGTATCTACAAAAACTGGTACCCAAACGGAGTTATCCGTACTATGGGAAGTTATTATATGGGTTTTCGAGTAGGACTCTGGAGCTGGTATAGCGAACAAGGCAAACTTGAATTTCAAGTCAACTACGATTTACAATTAACAAGTTTGTAAGACTTTTTCTTTAATTTTAGCATTAAATTGTTTTTTTCTGTAAGTTTGCATTTCATTCATTACTAAACTAACATGTACAAAGCTGGTTTTGTTAACATCATAGGAAAACCCAATGTTGGCAAGTCATCACTTCTAAATGCCCTCATGGGCGAAAAACTTTGCATCATAAGCCCTAAAGTTCAAACAACCCGTCACCGCATCAAAGGCTTTTATACTACCGATCACATGCAAATTATCTTTTCCGATACACCCGGCATACTCGACCCTAAATACAAGCTTCAGGAATGCATGAAAGAAGCCATTGAAGAAGCCATTGAAGATGCTGATATTTTGATATACCTTACCTCTGTGGAAGAAAAACCCGAAATACCAAACTTTTTAAAAGATACGCATATACCTGTCATACTTGTTATAAACAAAATTGACTTACTAAAGAATCAAAAAGATCTCGAAATACTAGTCGAACAATGGAAAAAAACATTACCTCAGGCTCACATCATTGCCATATCGGCACTACTCAAATTTAATCTCGACACACTATTTAACGTAATCGAAGAATTATTGCCCGAACATCCACCTTATTTCGACAGCGAAGTACTTTCGGATCGTAATCTGCGTTTTTTTGTCAGCGAATTTATTCGCGAAAAAATCTTTTTACTCTATCACCAAGAAATCCCTTACTCTACCGAAGTTATTATCGACAACTATATCGAAGAATCCGATATAACCAAAATATACGCTACCATTTTTGTATTACGTGATAGTCAAAAAGCCATTATTATTGGCGAAAAAGGCAAAGCCATAAAAGAACTGGGAATTGCTGCCCGACAGGAGATCGAAAAATTCTTAAACACCAGAGTTTATCTCGAATTGCGAGTCAAAGTACTAAAAAACTGGCGAAACGAAATCAAATGGCTTAAACGCCTCGGTTACATTCAAAAATAACAGATATGAGCGGAATTGTAGCAATCATAGGACGACCCAATGTAGGCAAATCGACACTGTTTAACCGTCTAACCGAAACCCGTGATGCTATTGTAAACGATACTCCCGGCACTACGCGCGACCGACACTACGGAACCTGTGAATGGCAAGGAAGAACATTTACTGTTGTTGACACTGGAGGATATATTCATAATTCCGACGATGTGTTCGAAAAAGAAATTCGCAAACAAATACAAATTGCCATCAACGAAGCCGATGTCATTTTGTTTTTGGTCGACGGTACCAGCGATATCACCGACCTCGACGATGCTGTAGCCGAACTTTTAAGAAAATCGAACAAAAATGTTTTGCTTGTAGCCAATAAAATTGATACATACGACAAAATATTCGACATACATATTTACTACAAACTTGGACTTGGTGAAGTGTTTGCCATCTCGGCCATGACCGGAAGCGGTACGGGCGATTTGCTCGATCGTATTTTAGAATTGCTACCCGAACGCAAAACCGAAGAGGTCGACGAAGAACTACCTAAAATAGCCATTGTAGGCAGGCCCAATGTCGGCAAATCGTCGTTGCTCAACCTGCTTATAGGCGAAGAACGCCACATTGTAACACCCATTGCCGGTACCACACGCGACAGCATTTACACTAAATACAACAAATTTGGACTCAACTTTTACCTCATCGATACTGCCGGTCTCAGGAAAAAACAAAAGTTTAAAGACCAGGTTGAATTTTATTCCATCATGCGAACCATTCGTTCTATCGAATATTCCGATGTTTGTTTGCTTTTGCTCGATGCAGGTGAAGGTATCCAGGCTCAGGATGTCAATATTTTTGGACTTATTCAGCGAAACCACAAAGGAGTTGTTATTGTTGTTAATAAATGGGATCTAATAGAAAAAAACACTAAAACAAGTAAAGAATACGAAGACTTTATCAAAAAAAAGATTGAACCTTTTACTGATATTCCAATAATTTTTACATCGGTAAAAGAAAAACAACGTGTTTTTAAAGTGCTTGAAAAAGCCATTGAAGTTTATAAAAACCGCAAACGCCGCATACCAACCCACGAATTAAACCAATTTTTACTACCAGAAATTGAAAAAACACCCCCACCTGCTTACAAAGGAAAATACATTAAAATTAAGTATTTAACACAATTACCTACTCCATATCCATCATTTGCATTATACTGCAATTTACCACAATATATCAGAGAACCCTATAAACGATTTATAGAAAATACTCTTCGAAAACAATACTCATTCGAAGGTTGTCCAATGGAAATTTATTTTAGAAAAAAATAATTTTTTTGAAATTTATTTGTAAATTAGCATGTTATTTAAAAGGATTATGCCCGGTAAAAACATATTTATTTTTCTTTTTGTATGCTTACCTGTTATATGTTTAGCTCAGGTACATGCAGATTTTACGGCTAATCTAACCCATGGATGTTCACCATTGGTAGTAGCTTTTACCAATTTATCTACAGGAACAGGTACACTGTCGTATTACTGGGATTTTGGAAATGGAAACACTTCTACACTGCAAAATCCTACTGCAAACTATATCAATCCGGGTACATATACCGTTAAATTAGTAGTTAGCAACGGTATTCATACCGATTCCATCGTTAAAGTTAACTATATAAAAGTTTTTAAAAATCCGCAAGCTAATTTTACTGTTGGTCCTCCCAATTATGGTTGTGTACCTTTTTCAATAAATTTTACGAGCACAACTACACTGGGCGATGCACCTATTGCTTCGTATCTATGGGACTTTGGTAACGGTACAAACTCCAACCTCCCCACCCCCACTGCTAACTATACTCAAAGTGGAACTTATGCTGTGTCGCTTTTAGTAACCGATACTAACGGTTGCAAGAGCAGCATCACCATACCTAATGCTGTAATTGCTTCAACAAAACCAACAGTAGCTTTTAATGCCAATTTTACATCGAGTTGCACGGCACCTTTCACTGTTAACTTTACCAACCAAAGTACAGGTATGGGCACACTCACTTATTTCTGGAAATTTGGCGACGGAACCACCTCCACCGCACAAAATCCTTCACATACTTACACTCAAAATGGATCGTACACAGTAACACTTGTTGTAACTAATCAATATGGTTGTAAAGACAGTTTAGTAATGCCCAATTACATATCCATCAGTCAAATTAACGCCGGAATAAGTATTTCACCAAACGATAGTGTATGTCCCAATCAAATTATACAATTTACGAATACAGCCGGAACAACTTCGTTATGGAGCTTTGGAGATGGAGGCTCTAGCACTTTGCCCAATCCCACATACTCATACAATACACCGGGAACTTACACCGTAATTTTAATAGCTGCTCCGGGTACCCCTTGTCAAGATACAGCAACTATCACTATTGTTGTTCGTAACCCACCTAATGCACAATTTACGCCCAGTTCCTTCTTTTCGTGCGGAAACCCCATAACATTCACTCCTACTATACAAAACGGACTTGGCTATCATTGGGATTTTGGCGACCCAAATGTTCAAAACGACACATCCAATTTGGTTTCGCCTTCATATACTTATCAAAACGAAGGAACATTTTACGTATCTTTAATACTTACCGATGAATATGGCTGTACAGGTGTGTACACTAACCCAAACCCCATTATTGTCGATTTTTGCGAAGTAGAAATATCGGCCTCTCCCACTTCGGGCTGCAAACCTTTGACAGTTGATTTTTCGGCTAACATAACGTGCAACCCGAATACACAGGTTACAAACTTTTTATGGAATTTTGGTAACGGGCAATTCTCAACATTAAATAATCCTTCATACACCTATACCGATACAGGTACATATATTGCTAGTGTTGTAATAACTACAAATTTGGGCTGCAACAGGCTCGACACCATTAAGATAGAAGTAGGGCAAAAACACAATCCACAAGTTTTGATAAACTATACAGGTGGATGTGCAAATGATACCGTCCAATTCATAAGCCTTTCAACTGATTCTAATTACATTGACACCTATTCGTGGACTTTTATGAACGATAGTTCTTTGGTTGTAGGCACTTCCAACGAAGCCAATCCACAAATCACTTTCGAAGGCAATGGCATCATTTCACTTTCGTATACCATCTCGCACAATGGATGCGACACAACATTAACACTCGACTCTATTTTTGTTTTAAACGGTCCTTATACCGGAAATATAGATACTGTGATGATTGGGTGCCACAATCCCTATCATATAGGAGCTGTCATGCCTTTTATTAAACAAGCCAATCGATGGTATTGGGATATGAACAACGATGGCATATATGAAGATTCAACCATTTTATCCTCACCAGTCTATTCATACAACGATACGTGTTGGTTTACATATCCCTCAAATCAGCAATATACTATTCGTTTTGTTGCTTACAACGATTCTACTGGTTGTTTCTGGGAAGAAAAACGTACTATTAAAATTTGGGATATTAAAGCAAATTTAACCGTCCAAAGTCCTACATGCCATCAAAATGTATTATTCAACATACTTGGCACTCAAGACTTTACTTCATTTCAGTTTAATTATGGCGATGGAACACTTGGTACCGATTTACTGCATAATTACCCTCAACAATCCGCTAATTACTGGGGCTACCTCTATGTTCAAAATGATTTAGGCTGCCGCGATACCGATTCGGTTTATATTCGCATATTTTACCCCAATCCCAATTTTTCTGGTAGCCCGCTACAATTTTGCATTCCTTACAATTTTGTTCTTAACGATCTCTCTACAGCCGATACAACTATTGTCAGCTGGCAATGGTCCATAACTCCCTACTCGCTTTCGTCGAATCAACAAAATCCCACATTCTCCATTAACATGCCCGGCTGGTATAACGTTTACTTAACCATTTCGGATGCCATCGGTTGTCAGGCTACAAAAGTTATAAACTCATACTTTTTTGCCCAAGATTTAGTCCCTGCATTCAACGCATTAGACAGCACTCTTTGTCTCGGCGATACCGTACATTTTCTTTCAAATGTAGCAGGAGCACAACAATATCAATGGAATTTTGGCGACGGAAGTCCTATATTTAATGGAAATAATCCTGCACACGTATATCAAGATACAGGTTTATACTCCGTTACTTTATACGTTTCAAATAGCCATCCAGGATGTATCGATTCCATTACCTATCACAATTTTATTAGCGTACAAGATATTTTGGCCGACTTCACTGTTACCACTACCGATACCAACTGTTATCCTTTTTCTGTCAATATTATTAACAATACAAGTACTCAATACCAGCCAACATGGTTTTGGAACTTTGGTAATGGTTCTACTTCTACTTTGCATACTCCCTTTAATACTTATACCATACCCGGTCAATTCTGGATTGTCTTAGAAGCTACTACAACTAATGGTTGCAAAAGCCGCGATTCGGTTCTTATTTCCGTTGCCGGACCTTATACACAGTTTACCATGAGCGAAAACATCATCTGCAAAGGCGATACCGTACACTTCAACGTAACCAATCCAAACAATATTAATTACTACAATTGGGACTTTGGCGATGGTAGCTTTTTTAATGGCAATCCTGCTCAACACCAATATAACTACGTTCCATCGAGTGGTTATTTTATACCTTCTCTTGTTTATTGCAGCGATGCCAATTGTTGTCAGTCCACCTCCGATACTTTATACGTTCATCAGGTAATGGCAAACTTTTCCTATACACAATCGAATGGCTCTACCGATAGTACTGCTTGCGCAATGGCCACATTAGAATTTAACAATCAAAGCATAGGAGCTAACCATTATATCTGGAATTTTGGCAACGGAAGTACTTCTAATCTGGCAACACCCGGCAATCAAACATATCAAAATACAGGAAACACATCTCAAACCTTTTACATTTTATTAACGGTAACCAGCGATATTGGATGTACAGACAGCATTAAAAAACCCTTTATCGTTTATCCGTTACCTGTTATTCTAATAGGACAGGACGTTAGCATTTGTTACGGTAGTTCTGTTCAGCTTTCGGCTTCTGGTGGAAATGCTGTTTTATGGCAACCTGTTCACGGGCTCGACAACCCTACTTCATATACTCCAAATGCTTCGCCCGATAGTACCACCACTTATACAGCAACCATTTACGATACCTACGGTTGTAGCAATACGGCATCGGTTAATGTTTTTGTTCAACAATTACCTAATTTATCATATAGCCCCGACACTACCATCATTATCGGTGAATTTGTAAATCTATGGTCTCAAAGCGATCAACATGTTTCGTATCTGTGGTCGCCATCTACGGGACTCTCGTGTACCACATGTCCCAATCCCATAGCTCAACCACTCACTTCTACTACATATACTGTAGCAATATCCGATTCTATGGGATGTTTTCAGGTTATAGGGAATGTTTATATTGAAGTTAAAGAAGAATATACTATTGATGTTCCATTAGCATTTACACCTAACGGCGATGGCAATAACGATATTATTTATGTTAGAGGCTGGGGGCTTAAACAACTAATCGAATTTAAAATTTATAATCGTTGGGGACAATGTGTTTTCGAAACAGACGACTTGCAAAAAGGCTGGGACGGCACATTCCAGGGAAAAAAACAAGAAGCCGATACCTATGCTTACACCGTTAAAGCATTAACATACGGAGGTCGAGTACTAACCAAAAATGGCTTATTTAATTTGCTGCGTTAGAATGTTTTACAATATATTATCAAACAAATTCAGTTAAGTTTAGTTAAAAGAAAAGCAAATGTTAGCCATTCAAAAAAATTGTAGTATTTTCGTGCAGCTTTTTTAAAATTTCACGTCATGAGTTATAAAACTTTAAACAATTTAGGCGGATGGACTGTTTTTTTAATTGCAGCATTCACTTATCTATCTACGATTGAACCTACCGGCAGCTTTTGGGATTGTGGCGAATTTATTGCTACTTCCTATAAATACGAAGTAGGTCATCCTCCGGGAGCACCTTTTTTCATGATACTGGCACGCTTTTTTTCGTTATTTGCATCCGATGTAACTAAAGTTGCCATCATGATTAACTCATTATCTGCTATTATGTCGGCACTCACCATTTTGTTTCTGTTCTGGACAATAACTTACTTCGCCAAACGTATGCTAGTTAAAGAAGGTCAAGAACTTACTAAAGGACACATAGTTGCCATTCTTGGCAGTGCCTTTATTGGTTCGCTGGCCTACACTTTTTCCGACACATTCTGGTTTTCGGCAGTCGAAGGCGAAGTATATGCATCGTCTTCTATGCTTACAGCTTTAGTCTTTTGGCTTATTACCAAATGGGATCAGCATCATGACAGCCCCTATGCAATGCGATACATTATACTTATCGCGTTATTGATAGGAATCTCTATCGGAATTCACTTATTGAACCTTTTGGCTATACCAGCTATTGTTTTCGTAATTTACTTCAGAAAAGCTAAAAAAATTAACAAAAGAGGTGTTCTGCTTGCTTCACTGGTTTCTGTTATACTGTTAGCAGCCATCATGTACGGTATTATTCAAGGTGTATTTAAAATTGCCGGTTTTTTTGAATTAATGTTTGTTAATAATTTTGGACTACCCTACCATTCGGGGCTAATTTTTCATGTCATTTTATTAATTGTATTGCTCTCATACACTATTTACATTACCGCAAAACAGGATGCCAACTACAAGTTACAAATTACTATGGTTACCCTCTCAACTTTCTTTGCTGGAGTTCCCCTTGTAATTTCATCTCCTGTTTTTGTAGCTATTTACATACCCGTGGTTTGGGCTGTTTTTTACTTCTTACCTTCCATTCGTCCGTATTTGAATACTATTGTAATTAGCATTGCTATGATATTAATTGGTTATTCATCGTTTGCCCTACTACTCATTCGTTCCAACGCTAATCCTCCACTCAACGAAAATATGCCCAATCATGTATTCTCGCTCATTTCGTATCTTAATCGCGAACAATATGGCGACCGTCCACTATTTTATGGACAAACTTTTAACGCACCACTTAACAGAACCAATCCTTACAAAGACAAAGAACCTATCTATATTCAACACAATGGCAAATACGAAACAGCCGGAAAAAAACAAAAACAAAATTTTGCTAACGAATTTTGTATGTTATTCCCTCGTATGTATAGCTCCGAAGCACATCATGTTAGAGCATACAAATCGTGGAGCGATTTTAAAGGCATCCCCATCAACTGGGTAAATTACGATGGTAGTGTTGAAAAAATTTATAAACCAACTTTTTTGGAAAATCTTAAATTTTTCTTTTCCTATCAAATAGGATGGATGTACTTCCGTTATTTTATGTGGAATTTTGCAGGTCGCCAAAACGATATTCAAGGTCATGGCAACGTAATTCACGGAAACTGGATAAGCGGCATACCATTTATCGACAATATGCGTCTGGGTAATCAAAACTTATTGCCCGATTATCTGAAAAACAATAAAGCACGCAATGTTTACTATATGCTTCCCTTAATACTTGGATTAATCGGAATGTATTTTCAATATCTTAAAGAAAGCAAAGGATTCATTTTGGTTCTGCTCCTTTTCTTTTTTACTGGATTAGCCATTGTAATTTATCTTAATCAAACACCTTATCAGCCTCGCGAACGCGATTATGCTTATGCCGGTTCGTTTTATGCTTTTGCTATATGGATAGGGCTTGGCGTGGCATCACTCTGGCAATTGCTCAATAAAAAAATAAATCCAGTGCTTGGAGCAGGTATTCTAACTGTTGTTTGTTTTTTTGCTGTACCTTATATCATGGCAAAAGAAAACTGGGACGATCACGACCGTTCAAATCGCTTTACACCACGTGATTTTGCTAAAAACTATCTCGAAAGCTGCGATAAAAACGCCATTTTATTCACCAATGGCGATAACGACACATTTCCACTCTGGTATGCTCAAGAAGTGGAAGGCATACGTACCGATGTTAGAGTAGTAAATCTTTCGCTACTCAACACCGACTGGTACATCGAACAAATCAAATATCGGGCATACGAATCCGACCCTGTTCCTATTTCATTCTCCTACCTCCAAATAGCTGGTGAACGTAGAGTTTACTCGCCCATCATCGAACAAATCAAAGAACCTGTTGATATAGGAAAAGTCATCGAGTTTGTAAAAAGCGAATCGCCCGACGCAAAAGTACCCATCAGTCGTACCGAAAGCATCAATTATATCCCCGCACGTAACTTCATTTACCCGGTAGATAGTGCCGAGGTAATTAATAATGGCACTATACGACCTTCACAAGCACATTTAATGGAAAAAGCAATCCAATGGAGAGTAAACAAAAACTATATCTTCAAATCAGAACTGGCTATCCTCGACATTCTTAACCAAACAAAATGGAAACGACCTGTTTATTTTGCAATTACTGTAGGCGATGCTTATCTGAATCTTGAAGAATATTTCCGTTTGGACGGACTGGCTTATCGCTTAACCCCCATAAAATCGTCGAAAATGCCCAGCGATATGCAAACAGGATGGATTGACACCGAAATACTTTACGACCGTTTAATGAACAAATTCGTATGGGGCAATATCGACAAAGAAGGAGTTTACTTAGACGAAAACAACCTGCGAATGACTATGAACTTCCGCAACCTATTTGCACGGCTTGCCAATGCTTTACTTCAGGAAGGCAAACGCGATAGTGCTATTAAGGTACTCGATCGCTGTATGGAAATTATGCCGCAGAAAACTGTACCTTACAATGTATTTATCCTTGGCATTATAGAAGGCTATTTTAAAGCAGGAGAAATACAAAAAGGATTTGAAATTTTCCAGGATTTTCGCAAAATGACCGAACAAGAAATCAATTTCTTCCTATCGCTCGAAAGCAAAAAGGCTCAAACCATATCCTACGAAGCTCGACGGGCTATAACCGTTTACAACGAATTAGGCAGAATTGCACGCATGTATTTAAACAATAACGCTATGCCAAACATGAAAGAAACCAACCAAAAACAAGTACCTGGCTACAGTTCAATTGCAAACGAACTCGATAGTCAAATGAAAATCTACTACGAAAAATATCTTAGTCTGTTTCCGCAACAAATGCAAAATGAATCGGGTATGGAAGAATAAAATTATTTACTTAACGTTCGACGACGGACCAACACCCGGGATTACACCCTGGGTGTTGTCGCTTTTAAAAAGATACCATTGCAAAGCTACGTTTTTTTGCTTAGGCAAACAAGCTGAAAGATATCCAAAAATAATAGCCCAAATACAAAACGACGGACATACCTTAGGAATACATGGTTATGAACACTTAAACGGTTGGAAAACATCAAAAAAAATATACATAGAAAATGTGCATCGTGCTGCTCAAGTCGTATCTTCTAACTTATTCAGACCACCTTATGGCAAAATAACATTAACTCAATGGTGGCAACTTCGAAAACACTATCGCATCGTGTGGTGGAGCTACTTATCAAAAGACTACTTAATCGAAGCTTGTAACGAAAAATTTTACTATCAATTACTCAAACATTCCTGTCATAAAAGCATTATTGTATTTCACGATACACCAAAAGCTGCACCTTTCTTGACAAAATATCTAGAAACTTATTTACAATGGCTTACTGAAAATAAATTTGTTTGCTTAACTATTTAAAATAGTATTTTTCTGATATTGCGATAAATACAAGCCTGTTATTACTGTAGCTATACCAATAATTTTTACATATGTAATTTCTTCACCTAAAATAAAATAAGATGCAATAGCTGTAATAATCGGTATAAGATTAACAAAAACACTGGTTTTACTAACTCCTATCTCCTTAACTGAATATGTATAAAACAAATATGATAACGATGATGGAAAAATACCCAGCAAAATTAACACAACCCATAAATCGCTTTGTATAAAGGCAAACGAAAATCGAGGTAGTTCGAACCATAAAAAGAAAGGGATAAACATGGGAATTCCAATCAAATTTTGATAAGTTATAATAGACAACGCCGTATAATCTCTGGCAATGTATCGTATAAGGAGTGTATAAGCAATTGCCGAAACTACTGCTACCATTACCAATGCAACCCCTAACCATGATGCTGTAAATTCCATGTTTTTGTTCAACATAGTTAAAAAAACACCTAATACAGAAATAATTGTACCAGCAAAATTTTTCCAATAAATCTTTTCTCTAAAACACACATAAGCCCCAAAAGGAACAAACAAAGGAATAGTAGAAATAATAATGGAACCAATCGTCGGGCTCACCAATTGAAGACCATAAGTTTCACCCATGAAATACAAAAATGGTTCAAAAAAACCCAACACGATAAACCATTTCCAATGCTTGGGTTGAATTTTATCTAACAAACCCAGCCATTGGCCTACTATCAATAAAAACGTGACAGAAATAAGCAAACGAATGAGTACCAGCGATATAGGATTAAGGCTACTTAAAGCATATTTTGTCCCTACAAAAGAAAGTCCCCAAAAAAACATAGCCAACAATAAGCCAGCATATACTTTAAACAAAACTGACATATTTTTCATGTTGCGAAGGTAGTTATTTTTAGAACACCTATTCGATTTATATCAAATAAAATGATTACCTTCGTGCCAAATTAATCATCAATTATTTTAATATGAGAAAAACTAATTTAACATTCATTGCAGTATTATTAAGTTTTGTTGCATTTGTTTCGTGTAAAAATGAAACCAAGAATTTAGTAACTCAGCGTGACTCATTAAGCTACGCCATTGGTGTAAATATAGCCTCGTCGCTTAAACAAGATCAGCTCGACACGTTGGTTAATTCCGATTTACTCATCAATGGTTTTAACGACGTTATGGCCAACACCAATCCCTTAATGACCAGCGAACAAGCAATCAAAACCATACAAAATTATTTTATGGCTTTGCAAAAAAAAGAAATGGAAAAATCTAAAAAAGAATCTGAAAAGTTTCTTTCCGAAAATGCTCAAAAAGAGGGCGTAAAAGTATTACCCAGTGGATTACAATATAAAATTATTAAAGAAGGCAACGGTCCTAAGCCCAAAGTCGATCAAAAAGTAAAAGTTAAATATACCGGTAAACTCATCGATGGAACTGTATTCGATGCTTCTAAAGAAGCAACTAGTTTCACTTTAAAAGACGAAGTAATATTAGGATGGCAGGAAGGATTACAACTCATGCCAGTTGGATCTATATTCGAATTTTATATTCCATATCAACTTGCATACGGCGAAAAAGGATATCCCGGCGTTATCCCTCCATACGCAACCCTTATTTTCGAGATTGAATTATTAGATATAGAAAAATAACTTAATTGCACATTATCATAAATTTTCTAACTCAAAATATTCACTGGGAACTCTCATATAGAATACATCCATCGATTACTTGGGTTTATCCCGATTAAGAAAAATCACTTTAACGGCTTGCTGGAGTTACATAAGAAAAGTTGATTTATCTTTATAGCATTGCATGGGAATTTTTTTCTAACGCAATCCGGTTAAACCTTTATCAAAAAATTATAATCCTTGTTGAATAATTATTTTTCATATATTTTTGTCGTGAATAATAAACTTATCCAATATGGTCAACGAATTTACAAATTCAAATTTTGAAAGTTTTACCAGTACTAACCATCTTGTTGTTATTGATTTCTGGGCCGAATGGTGCGGACCATGTCGTCTTATTGCCCCCATCATACACGAACTTGCCGAAGAGTATACCGATGTTGTTTTTGGCAAAGTAAACGTCGATCTTGAAAACGAACTAGCTATTAAATTTGGTATTCGAAATATACCAACCGTTATTTTCATGAAAAACGGAAAGGTGCTGGATAAAATTATTGGAGCTGTTCCGAAAACCAAATTTGTAGAAAAAATCCATTCATTAAAATAAAAACGTGGAGCAATGTCTGTATTGATGGAATTTGCCATGTTCCCTACCGACAAAGGCGAAAGTGTATCTGCTTATGTCAGTCGGATTATTCAAATGATTAGAGATAGCGGTTATCCCTACCAATTAACTGCTATGGGAACTATTATCGAAACCGACAACATCGAAAAAGCCTTGGAAGTCGTACAAAAAGCATATCACATACTTGAGCCTCATAGTAATCGTGTGTACTCTACCATTAAATTTGATATACGAAAAAATGCTACTAATCGACTTGAAGGCAAAATTCAATCCATACAAAACAAAATTGGCAACGTAAATCATTGAAAAAATCTGCATTACATTGGGTTGTTTTCTTTATTTTAAGTGCTAATGTTTATTCAAAAGCTCAATGTTATCTGTTAAACTCTGTTTTTAAGTCGGGCGAACGCATCGAATACAATATAAAGTACAATCTAGGTTTTATCTGGCTCGAAGCGGGTTATGTAATTTTTTCGGTCGATAGTTTTATACATAATGGTGAGCCAGCATATAAATTTACAAGCATTGGTTCATCGTACGAAAAATACGACTGGATATATAAGGTAAGAGAGTCGTATCAATCGCTGGCATACAGTTCCCCTTTAAAACCCATATCATACAAAAGAAATTCCATCGAAGGCAATTATTTTGCCATTGAAGAATACTGGTTCGACTATACCAACAAAAAAACTTTTTCGAAAGTACATAACTCTAAAAAGAAACTCACATACGATACGCTGAACTTTCCCGATTGCGGATACGATTTACTTACTGCTATCTATGCCTTTCGAAATATTGACTTTGAAAAAATCAAACCAAATGAAAAAATTTATCTCAACGTCGTCATCGACAATAATTGGGAAAAGCAATATATACGCATGATTGGAAAAGAAAATCTTAAGCTCGAAAATAAAGTTATCCCAACCTATCATTTAAAAGCCAGCATGATTGAAGGCACTATTTTTAAAGGTGGCGAAAACACCGATATATGGATTTCACAAACCCCGGAGCACATTCCTGTATACATCGAAGCAGAAATTTTAGTCGGAACGGTAAAGGTATTTTTAACTAAATATAAACATTAACTAGTTGACACTATGAAACCATATTCGTAAAAACTATTCGTACAAAAAATCGTAAAACATTATTTTCCCTGAAAATTGTAAAGTCCTAACCGTCTGAAAATTCGAAGAATTGATAAAAAACAACTGATTGTTCGAAACTGCTGTAAGCAGCATGCCGGTATCTTCGTATTTTAGCTGCTCCCAATCGATTGAGCTTTGAACTTCAAACAATGTAAGATATATAGGATTCACCTCGTAGAACTTCTGACCTAAAACCAAATATATTTTGTTTTCAAACTTTATACCATTATGGTATAACACCTGATTTATTTCATGTTCTTTTGAAATAAAATTATTATCTGCCGTATATTTATGTAAAACAACTCCATTAGATTTTTGCTCAATCACCAACCAACTGGAAGGCGACAGGTTAAATGCATCCACCAGTTTACCGTTAAAACAATAATTTTTCAACATAGTTGGCAATTCTATCCATGTTTGGGGCTCGGGGTAATATTCGCTTAATACGAACCATGTGTCGTTTGCTAAATTTATTTTAAACGGACTAAACAGTGTTTTTATACTTAGCCGAATATTGGCGTCTTTGTCTATTGCATAAATAAAACCATTGGCATTGGTTATATAAAAATATGGATACAATATGGTTTTATCGAAGCGAAAAGGAGTACCGGCTTTTTTTAAATTTGTAATTTCCTTTTGTAGCACCCATTCAGGGTAATCATAAAATCTAGCAACACCATTCGAGTGAATACTAATAAAACGTGAGTGTATATAATCAAAAACTCCATCCTCAACATTCTGCAACGTATATTTTTTTTCAAAAACAAAACTGGTATCGCTTACATAAACATCGCAAAGCTGCATATTTCCAACACCCACTACTAAACCCGCCAATCGTTTAGGTATAGCACGAATAATAATGGTTTTTGCTCCCCACGTTGTTTGATTACCATCATTAACCGCAACGGTCAACTGATACTCACCACCCGGTAACCATCGATTGGTCATTGGCAATCGTATATCTAAGTTTACATAATTACCTTGAAATATTCCACTCCAAACATCCGACACTGTCATTTGATCATTGTTTTTTAAATATACCGATATGCTTAAACTTTTTGCTTTATCGTCTTTAATAATAGCCTTTACTTTTAACGTATCCAAAGCATTAAACTGCATAAATTCTTGAGGTTCAATTATATCTATTTGTGGAGATACATCTTCGACCGATTTTTTACACGATAACATGCAAATTATCAAAACAAAAAACAAATATATTTTTGATTGCTTAAAAAAAACGTTCATACAAAACCCAAAAAAATATTAACAATTTATTAACACAATATCAAAAATACAAAGTTCATATTATTTTTCAAAAAATATTGGACTTCTCGGCTTTCTCACCTACTTTTGAGTTAAAGATTAAGATATGGCTAAAAAACAGAAAATCAATAATCCAGTTGAACAAATTTTAGACGAACAAACCGGAAAATTGCCTCCACAATCAACCGAATTAGAAGAAGCTATTCTGGGAGCTATGATGATTGACAAAGACGCTTGCAACACCGTTATAGACATATTAGCCCCCGAATGCTTTTACAACGAGGCTCATCGCAAAATATATATGGCCATAGTACACCTATATCGCAACATGCAACCCGTTGATTTATTAACCGTTAAGGACGAACTAACCAAGCGAAAAGAAATAAACGAAGTTGGTGGACCTTCTTATATAACCAAATTAACTACTCGAATAGCCTCCTCGGCACATGTCGAATTTCATGCACGCATTGTTTTACAAAAATACATTCAACGCGAACTCATTCGCATTGCAAACGAAATACAACGTAAAGCTTATAGCGACGAAGAAGACGTTGATCAACTACTCGACGAAAGTCAAAATGCTTTGTTCAATCTTTCTTATGGCAGCGTTCGTCGCGAAGCTCTACCCATCGACACCGTTATACACCAAGCCATAGAGCAGATTAAAGAAGCCGGCAAACGATCCGACAAACTCAGCGGAGTACCATCTGGCTTCGTCTCACTCGACCGTGTAACCTCGGGATGGCAAAAATCCGACCTGATCATTATAGCCGCACGACCCAGCATGGGTAAAACAGCATTTGTCCTAACTATGGCTCGCAACATGGCTGTTGATCACAATTCACCTGTAGCTATCTTTAGCCTCGAAATGTCGTCGGTACAGTTAGTCAATCGTATCATATCTGCCGAAACCGAAATAGACGCAAACAAAATTCGAACCGGCGAACTCAGTCAAGACGAATGGATTCGACTCGAAAATAAAATTAAAAATCTCGAAAAAGCCAAAATCTTTATAGACGATACACCAGCCATCTCCATCTCGGCACTTCGTGCCAAAGCCCGTCGTTTAGTTGCACAGCATGGAGTAAAAATTATCATTATCGACTACTTGCAGTTAATGACAGGAAACTTCAACGACAAATCGGCAGGCACACGCGAACAAGAAGTTTCGCAAATATCCCGATCTTTAAAAGCCCTTGCCAAAGACCTTGATGTGCCTATTATTGCTCTCTCGCAGCTCAATCGTTCGGTCGAAACTCGTAGTGGTACCAAGCGACCACAACTCAGCGACCTGCGCGAATCGGGAGCTATCGAACAAGATGCCGACCTTGTCATTTTTATACACAGACCTGAATATTATGGACTCAAAGACGAAAGCTTGCCAAAAGGATTAACTCAAATAATAATCGCCAAGCATCGTAACGGAGCCGTTACCGATGTTGAACTTAAATTTGTTGAACGATTTGCCAAATTTACCGAATTCGACGATTATATCGAAGAAAATCATACCATGATACTCCCATCTAAAATGAATCAACAAAATAACGACTATTTCTCACCCAACACTTCACTCGACGACGATAGTATTGCACCATATTAAATCTATTTAACAAATAAGCAACCTGTTTTTTCGATTATTTTTACTATATTTGCTATAGTGTATATTCGTAATATGAAAAAACTGCTATTCTTTATATTATCATTGCAAATTTTCAGTAATGTTTCTCGTTCAAACCATATTCTTATTCCCATGGACGATAGTCAAGCCGATCATTTAAAAGCATACGGCATTGCATATTGGGTTTTGCAAAATGGTGTAGAAGTACAATGGTTGCTCAATTACCGCGGAGGTAGCTTTATGATGCCATATAATATTAAAATTCAAAACGAATGCAATATCCGTGGTGTTACGTTCGAAATTATCACAACAGCAAAGGCATCCGCTATTTTGGACGAAATTGCTCAACCCGAAATAAATATGGATGCCATAAAACTCGAAAAAGCGCCTAAAATAGCTGTATATGCCCCACCGAACAAACTACCCTGGGACGATGCCGTTATGCTGGCATTAACCTATGCCGAAATACCTTATGAATTGATATATGACGAACAAATACTTAAAGGTGAATTATCGAAATACGACTGGCTTCATCTGCATCACGAAGATTTCACCGGTCAATTCGGCAAATTTTGGAGCGCTTATCAAAACACTCAATGGTACCGAGAGGATGTCGAACGTCAAACCGAAACGGCACAACGATTCGGATTCCAAAAAGTTTCACAGCTTAAACTTGCAGTAGCAAAACGCATCAAGCAATACGTCTTTGATGGCGGATTTTTGTTTGCCATGTGTTCTGCTACAGATACCTACGATATAGCTTTAGCAGCTGAAAATACTGATATATGCGAAACACCTTTTGACGGCGACCCTGCCGACCCACAGGCACAACAAAAATTAAATTACGATAACTGCCTTGCTTTCAGAAATTTCAAAATTATTACCAATCCCTACGAGTACGAACATTCTGACATAGATGTCTCTCATACACGAAAAATTCGTCAGGAAGATGACTACTTTACCCTTTTTGATTTTTCGGCCAAGTGGGATCCTGTTCCAACCATGCTCTGTCAGAACCATGAAAATATGATTAAAGGATTTATGGGACAAGCAACAGCTTTTAAAAAAGAACTAATTAAACCCAATGTACTCATCATGGGCGAAAATAAAGCCCTTAACGAAGTTCGTTATCTTTATGGCATCCATGGCAAAGGATTTTTTGTATTTTATGGCGGACACGACCCAGAAGATTACCAACATTTTGTATATGACCCACCAACCAAACTCGAACTATATAAAAATTCGGCCGGTTATAGACTTATTCTCAACAATGTTTTGTTCCCTGCTGCTAAGAAAAAGAAATTAAAAACTTAGCGTTTTTAAAGAATTCCATTTATAACTGTCTTTTATAAATCCCCACTGTTATTACGCTTTTGGTATTGGAGTTTCTTCTGCGAATTTGGTTTATCTGCTAGCTGACGGAAAAACAGAAACTTTTGCACGGGGAGATTGCTTCGCTCACTGCGTTCGCTCGCCATGACGGTGAGGGGTGGGGTGAGGGGTGGTTCGCACGCCATGAAAGCTCTACCTGCTTTTGATAATACTTCAACCTAAAAGTAAAAATAGTTTTGGCAAATATGCTATACTTCGAAAACGCAGATGCAAAGTAAACAGGACTGAATTTTTATTCGTCTGTGTGTAATTGAAAAATTTAATGTACATTTGTTCTATGTTAAACTAAAATCATTTAAACTATGAAAAAATTTTATCTATTAACAACGTTCTTACTTATGTTTTTGGTTTCATTCAACCAAACAACAACGCTGTTTTTCGACGACTTCGAAAGTGGCCTTAACAACTGGGTAAAAACAGGATCGTGGGGAACAACTACCACTCAATCGTATTCGCCCACACGTTCTTTAACCGAAAGCCCATCGGGCAACTACGGCAACAACTGGAACATCTACTGTGCCATGGCCAACGGTGTTGACCTATCAACCTATCCAAGTGCTACCTTATCATTTTGGGCTACTTACAAAATCGAAGGCGGATTCGATTACATGTATCTCGAAGTTTCGACCGACAATTTCGCAACTTACACTAAAATTGCAGAATTTACGGGAAATGAAAGCTCTCCTCTCCCTCCGTTTCAACAATACACTTACGATTTAGGAGGATTCTGCGGTAACAATAATGTTAAAGTTCGTTTCCGCTTTTTCAGCGATCAAGGATGGACTACCGACGGCATGTACATCGACGATTTTACCATCACTGCCAGTACCATCGATCAGTCTGCACCACTCATTATTCACACTCCTGCACCTTTTTATGAAGGCACTCTGGATGACAAAACCATCGATGCACAAATAATTGATTTCAATGGGGTTAATCTAAGCAACACTTATCTTGCATATTCGGTTGACGGTGGAGCACCCATACAAGTTCCTGCTATTCATTTAAGCGGTAACAATTATCAATTCGTAATTCCTGCACAAGCACCCGGCAGCAAAGTTGATTATTACATATATGCAGAAGACAATTATTCAACACCCAATTCTATTACTTCACCAACATATACATACATTGCCGGTAACCACATCATTCAAGATAACGGACAAGTTGATTATTTCAGTCAAATTGGTCCCGGCGTAACATCCGGACCTAGCAATGCTGCTGCCGTAAAGATTTCTCTCGGCAATGCCGATTTAGTTGGTATGCTTATCCGAAACTACACCGACATAGACCATGCCAACGACAGTATGGAAATTCATGTTTGGGCAGATAACAACGGACTTCCCGGAGCCGACCTCATCACTCCTTTCAAAGTTTTCCCCGCCGCAACATTAACCAATACCAGCGCTATGACATGGATTGACTTGCGTCCTTATGCTGCACAACTTTCTGGATTAACAGGAACTTACTATATTGGATTTTCAGTTCCCTCAGGAATTGTCAATATTACACTCACACAACCCGGTTCATTCGGGCGTTCGTACATACAAACTTCTAACGGTTGGTTCTTAAGTCAAGGTACAAACGGAATTAACGATTATCATTTTAGAGCCATTACATCCCTCAATCAAGACATGGAAGGACCTATTATTGTAAACAACACCGTGCCTGTACATTGCGAAGCATCTCTCAATAGTCAAACCGTTAATGCCACCATTACCGATATGACAGGAGTAGCCAGTGCAACATTATACTACACATTAGACAACGGTTCCATTCAATCGCTTCAGGGAACCAACACAAGTGGCAATACATGGACATTTACTATACCCGCACAACCCGCCGGAACATGGGTTAAATACTGGATATCTGCTACCGATGCCGTTACTCCCACACCTTTTACCTCTCAAACCGACACATTCCTATATATTAGCGGATTATATCACAAATTCGACAACAACCAACCCGATGTTTATATTCCTATCGGCACACTTGCGCAAAATTATGCAGGGATTGCTGTTCGCCTCGATTTCGGTTCTCAATACACCAATTTAACTACAGTGCTTATTCGTAATTACTATAGCACATCCAATCCATCCAATACCCCCAATAACCCTATGTCTGTAACCGTTTGGACTAATAACAATGGAACACCGGGTAACCCTATTATTACACCCTTAATTGTTAATTCAGAAGCAGGACCTAACAATCCTCTCGGACTAACCAAAGTTGATTTACGTAATTTTACAGCATTGCAAAATTTAACCGGAAGTGTGTTTGTTGGATTTACCGTCAACAACGGTAGCTGTGCTGTTTTAGGTACCCAAACCGGAACTTTTATGCGTACGTTTGTTAACAATGGTACACAATGGCAACTATCGCAAATGGATGCTCAAATCCGAGCTATTACCAGCCAGTTAACAACCAATATTACACCACTTGAAGCAAACAACCTCATCGACATTTATCCTAATCCGGCTACCGAAATGGTTAACATTTATATCGATCGCTATACCAATGCTCAAATCAACATTTATAACATTGGTGGTCAATTAATACAACAAATCCCTGTTAAACATGCCAACACACTCATCTATACAACTTCATGGACAAAAGGAATGTATCTATTACAAATCGTTAGCGAAACCGGAACCTCATACCATAAACTTATGGTAGAATAAACCATTTATATTTTTCTAAAAAAATTCAGGCTGTCTCAATTGGCAGCCTGTTTTTTTATGAATTTTTCATACATTTGTAATATGACCAAAAAAGGCACTTTATATATTATTCCAACACCATTAGGAGAACATATATCATCATTTTTTTTCAATAGATATTACTTGGATATACTTCAACAAACCAATATTTTTATTGTTGAAGAATTGCGAACTACTCGACGCTTATTACGAAAACTTATTCCCAATTTCCCCATCGACAATTGTACCTTCCTAATCTACAACGAACATAACCTTCAATCCAATCTCAATAATTTTATTGAACCTTTGCTCAACGGGCATAATGTTGCTTTAATGAGCGAAGCGGGCTGCCCAGCTATTGCCGACCCGGGCAATGCAATTATTCTCTTTGCACACAAACACGAAATTAAAGTTGTACCGCTTATTGGTCCGTCCAGCATTATTATGGCTTTGATGGCATCGGGACTTCCTGCACAATCGTTTAAATTTCATGGCTATTTGCCCGCTAAAACAAACGAACTTCAAAAAGCCATACAAAAAATAGAAAAACAATCGAAAACAGAAAATATTACACAAATCTTTATCGAAACACCCTATCGAAATCAATCTATTTTTGAAAAAATTTTAAACACATGCTCATCAAATACGTACCTATCAGTTTCCATTAATCTTACTCAGCCCGACGAATTAATTGTTACAAAAACCATCGAACAATGGCGTAAAAATGGTATAATTATACCCAAAAATCCTGCTATTTTTATTATTTATTCCGGTAAGTTATGAAAAAGTCTCATTACTTAATTATATTCTTACTAATTACCTTCACAGCAAAAGCTCAGGAAGACATTCTTGCTTTACCTGTAAAACATAGCGATTACCTAACCAAACTCATCTTCACATCCGATAAACGATACGTATTCACTGCATCGATCGATAAAACCATTAAATTATGGTATTTTAATGGTGCCCATCTCATTAGAACTTATTACGGACATGCCGGCGAAATTACCGATATAGCCATAAATAATCATAATACTATTTTATATTCATCAGACAATAACGGTTTACTTATTGTATGGAACGTTTACACCAGTGAAATTTTGCACAAAATACCACACCCATCTGCCATTAAATCTATACTTCTAAACGAAAAAGAAAACATTTTACTCGTAGGCTTAGAAAATGGAAATATCCATATATACGACATTCAAAACATGGAAAAAATCAAATCGGTAATCACCAAGCCCTACTTCCCTGTTAAAATTTTACCCTCCAGTGAAAAAGGAAAATTTTTCGTTGCATTTAATAAACTTAAAACAAATGACGATTCAAGCAAGTTAAACAAAGGAAATGTTCAGCTATTCGATTTATTATTCGAAAAGTTCTTTCCTATAAACTCATATACCGATGATGTAATGGACATGAATCTATCGCCCGATAGTACTAAAATTATTACCATCTCAAAAGAAAACAACATGGTTCGAATCTGGGATTCTGGCAAACTTATCGAAGAAAACAGTTTTAAAATCAACATTAAACCAAAGATGGTGTTTGCAAGCAGAAACAACAAAATGATTGGCATCGGAGCAATAGACAATAGCGAGATTCGAGCATATCGTATTACCGGCGAAGAAATTTTATCGTTCTCTATCGACACAGGTATTGCTGTCTTTGGAGAATTTAACAAAGACATTACTCGCTTGCACATACTAAATACACACGGACAATTTAAAATCTTCGATTTTCAAGGTAATATCCGTCATATATACGGGTATTATGCTACCATTGGCAACAAAATAACAGCATCTGCATATCAGCCCACTCAAAAAATATTTACTTTTGGATACGATAATGGCAAAAGTATATTGTTCAATATAATCGACAACACTATTCATACTATCCCCCATATTACAAAATCAGCCATAACATCTATTGCCATTGACAATTTACAACCATGGGTAGCTTTTTTACACGAACCTCAACTTATCTACGATCAAGACGAATATACACCACAATTAAAGTCTAATATAATGGTTTACAATTATCATAAAAAAAACATATTATTTCAAAAACAATTTTCCGACTATTATGTTACCTCCTTAGAATTAAAGGAATCGCTACTATTGCTCGGTTTTAATAATGGTGAGATCGATATATGGGACATCGAATCGAACAAAAGACTTAGCAAGCAAAAAATAGCACCCTATGACCTCATTAAAATTAAATCGATAAAAAACAAATACTTATTTGTTGAAACCATTGATAACCAAATACTTTATCTACAACTTCAAACCAATTACGACACAAAACTTATTAAAGCCTTTACGCTAAACAAAGATGAACATCTGTTTGATGCCAATGAAAATTTGATTACTACTAATCAACGTACATTAAACATACTAACCAACACAAATTATGCTATTTATGATAACTATACACATTATTCATGCATTATCAATAAAACCGAATATCTTACAATCGATTCAAAAGAATTAACGGCATATTCACAAAACAACCGGTTGTGGAGCAAAAAAGTCGAAATGGAAAAGCCTCAAAATGTATTCATCGATACTTCTTCTTTTTTCATTGCAGTTGTTTATCCATATTCTAGAATTACATTTTATAAAACAAAAAATGGCGAACATTTGGGCGAACTATTTATCCCGGATTCTTCGTCGTGGATATTTGCTCATAATCTTAATTATGACGCCAGCGAAACAGCATTACCACAAATTAACATCATTAAAGGCATTGTTTTCAATCGCAATATCAATAAAGAAAATCAACGTGTAAAATATTTGCTTCAAAAATCGCTAAACATTAGTCATCCATAACTTTACATATATTTATGAAATTTATTAGCTTTGCAAAAAAATTGACATTGAGAATTCTTACGTTTTTATTTTCTGTAATTTTATTAAGCTCTTGCTCCAATAAATTAGAAACCATTCAATCCATTATGGCAAGTGACACAATACCTATTTTGTATTCAAAAAACTTTTTTTTAAAACGAACCGATTCGGGTCGAGTTGTGTTGATTGCACAAGCCCCTATTGTTAAATACATGGTTAGAAGCTCCGATACCATTACCCTTTTCCCAAACGGCATTATGGTCGAAACCTATTCTGAATATCCGATAGTAGAAAGCAAAATATCTGCCAATTATGCTAAACACTATGGCAGTAAAGACCTTTGGGAAGCCAAAAACAATGTTGTAGCCATCAACTCTAAGGGCGATACACTATATACCGAGTTGCTTTACTGGGACGAAAATCGAAAACTAATATACAGCAATAAGTTTTGCAAAATTATTACCGAAGACGGCTTGCTTATTGGAAAAAACGGCTTCGAAGCCGACGAAAGCCTTACCCGCTGGAAAGTTATCAATACACAAGGAACTGTAAATGTAAAAGATGAATAAACGAAGTCAAATACTCGAAATAATGTGGCTCATAATAGCCGTTGTTACGTTAATTATAGCCATATTTGAAAGTTACCGAAAAGCCTTTCTGGAAACTTATCCATTGTTTATCATTTCAATCATAAGCTTTTTCATGTTTATATTACGCAAAAAACTACGAAAAAACAATCCAATGCCATGACAATTGTAGCAATTATATTAATCATACTATTATCGGCATTGTTTTCCGGGCTCGAAATAGCTTTTGTAGCATCCGACAAGCTCCGACTCGAAATTGATAACAAACAAGGCAAATGGTATGCCATGATCATTAGCCGCTTTGTCAAAATACCTCATAAATTTATTGCAACTCTTATCATTGCAAACAACATAGCACTGGTTATCTATGGCATCTTAGCTGTAAATATACTTGAATCGCCAATAAATCGTTATGTACAAAACACATTTTTTATATTAGTCCTGCAAACGGTTATATCTTCTATTATCATTTTATTTTTCGGCGAATTTTTACCTAAATCGCTTTTTCGTGTAAAAGCCAACTCATTGCTTTATTTTTTTGCTATCCCTTCAATCATCATATACTACACTTTCTACCCACTTACATATTTCTTTATCTCCTTATCAAATCTTTTTATTCGACTTTTTTTCAAAAAACACCGTTTGCATCAAAGCGAATATATTATTAGCAAAGCCGATATTCAGGAACTTATCAAACAAAACATTGAACAAAACTCTAACGACAAAAACTACGAACTTAAAATTTTTCAAAATGCCCTTACATTCGACCAGGTAAAACTCAAAGAATGCATTATCCCGCGCACCGAAATTGCTGCAATAGAAATAAACAGC
Organism: uncultured Bacteroidales bacterium; assembly: GCA_937960415.1. Taxonomy (GTDB): domain Bacteria; phylum Bacteroidota; class Bacteroidia; order Bacteroidales; family GWA2-32-17; genus Ch61. Next base: position 34,791 of record CALGPK010000001.1, read on the forward strand.
AACATACAACAAGTAAAAGAAGTTTTTATTGAAACAGGCTTTTCAAAGCTAATCGTTTATCAAGACAATATAGACCACATTGTGGGATATATCCACATTGGCGACATATTTAACGAACCAACCGATGTTAAAAGTATCATTCGCGAAATTATTATTGCACCAGAAACTCTTCCTGCCAACAAACTTTTGAGCGAATTTATTCAAAAGAAAAAAAGTATTGCACTGGTGGTTGATGAATTTGGCGGAACTGCTGGTATTGTTACCATTGAAGACATACTTGAAGAAATTTTTGGCGAAATTGACGACGAACACGATACCAACGATCTTATCGAAAAACAACTAAACAAAAACGAATACATCTTATCGGGGCGACTCGAAATAGACTATATTAACGAAAAATATCATCTTAACATTCCCGAATCGCAGGAATACGAAACACTAGCCGGATTTATATTATACTATTATCATAGTATCCCAAAAACCAATGAAACCATCAACATACTAGATTTCTCAATCAAAATAATAAAAAGCTCAAACACAAAAATAGACCTCATTCAGTTAAAAAAATCAAGTAATGAATAAACAACCCATTGGGCTCATCTCCTTTATATTACTGATTATCTTATACTCAAAAAATTTTGCGCAACCCAGGGCTAATTACTGTTTCAGCTTCTCTGCTCGCTATGGTTTTATTTTCCCGCACCGACCATCAATTGCATATCTTGTACAACGCCATATCCCGGCTTTTGACATTACCGTTTCAAAACAACTTAACCATAACACATGGCATACACTCTACAAATTTCCTTATACTGGCATTGGTCTATATCATGCTAATTTAGGAAACCCACAATATACCGGTAAAGCCTATGCAATATATGGCTTTTTCGATATTCCATTAATACTTAAAAACAATTATAGCTTCAATTTTAAATATTCGCTTGGCATTGCTTATTTAACAAAAAATTACCACTATGCTGAAAATTATTACAATTTGGTTATTGGCTCTCCGTTCAATGCTTATGTCGATTTTGGACTTACAAATTCATTTGTCGTAAAACCGTTACGAATAAGTTTTGGCATCACTTATACGCATTACTCAAACGGTGCCATCACCAAGCCAAATCTGGGGTTTAACATTCCCTCATTATCTGTTTCTCTTGGATACATAAATAACTACACTCCTTTTAAAAAAGACAGCCTCATGCCCGATAAAAAAAGACATTTCGAAATACATTTACTTGCTGCAACCGGTGTTCGGCAAAATTCAACCTCCGATCCTTACCGATACATTGCAAACACAATATCTCTCAATCTGGAGAAATATTTTTCAGCCAAACGAATGTTAGGGATTGGCTTCGATTTTTTTTACGACCCATCTATTCCACAACGATATAACTTTTCTTACGAAAAACCATACATTCCCTATTATCGTTATGGTATTCATCTTTCGCACGATTGGGTTTTCGATAAATTTTCAGTAACTTTTCATACAGGACGATACCTATTCGATCCTTATCTGCTCGATGGTTGGATATACAGTAGGGTTGGAATAAAATATAAAATTAATTCCTTTTTACAGGCAAATATCTTGCTAAAATCTCATTTCGCTAAAGCCGACATAATAGAATTTGGTGTTTCGTATTATACCACGAAACACCAAGTCTTTCGCAAACAAAACAACTAAAAACGGAAGCCCAGCGTTGTAATAATGCCCATGTTGTTGTGTGTCAGGTTTGCTGGCACATTTGAAATAACCGATGGGTCGTACAGAAAATATTTTTCTTTTTGCTGTGTATAAATAAAACCAACATCCAGATAAGAGTTCTCACCTTTAATGCCAATACCAAATGTGTACGACATTCTATATGAATTGTCGTTGGCTAAACCTTTTTTATATGGACTCGGATAATAACCAACACCACCCCTCAAGAAAATAGAACTCAAACGATATTCTACACCTGCTCTTATATTTCCCACTGCCGTATATGCCCGCTCAATAACCATGTTTTCGTTACGAAAAGTATAATCATTAGCACGCAAACGAGCCATAGAATAATCTACATACTCATATTCAATACCTATACTCATCAGCGGTTTATTAACTCCATCATCGTCAGAAGAATAAATAACAAATCCACTACTTGCAATGGCTCTAAACGGAGTAGTCAATTCATAATCGTAAAAACCTTGTTTCGACTTAATCAATTTTCCATCACCATGAAGCGTATCATCGAACGATGATTTAATGGAACTACTATAACTATCGCTTAGATTAAAAAAAGTCGGTGTATGCAAAGCCAAACCAAATTTAAACCACGGAAGAGGCGAATATATCAAACCAAACTTAAAATTAAAACCCGAGCCAGTTGTTTTGAGTTCCTGACTAAATTCAAAAAAGTTAAACGATAAAATGGAATCTTTGTCATCAATTTCGGCATAATTGGATATTTCTCTGTATCGTACACTTTGTATTCCCAAACTCATTCCCAACTGTAACACGTCTTTATAATTTCCTCCAATGCCAAACACATATTCACCCATTCCGCCACGTGTATCTAAGTTTTTTACTTGCCTAGCACCATAACGAGATAAAGCTGTTTTATATTGAAAGTTCCCTGCTGCTGTATCAGGATCTATCAAATACGCCTCCCATGCCAATCCTTCCATAAAGCCATTCATCTCATCTACCTTTTTCCCTTTTGCCAAAGCAGCAAAATAATCGGTCATAGACGATTCGTTGTTGTAACCATCGATATTGATATTTCGGTTAAAATCGTTAATCCGATTGTAACTAAAAGCAAACGAAATACTTCGCCAGTCAACATCATTGCCGTTATTATGTGTTGCTACAATTCCCAAATTGCTCATTTGAAATCTAAATTTAAAATCGTCCATCATACCATCACGATATTTAGCCGACGATTTATTATACGTAAAAGCAGGAGTTATGGTAATTTCAGAGCCTTTATATTTGCCTAAAGCCGCCGGATTGATACTTACTGCCGACATATCGGCAGCAATACTGCTAAAAGCACTACCTGTCGTAACAAAACGAGAAGTCCCTCCAAAATAATTCTGAGAATATCGTAATGCATCTACTTCGTTTTGCGACATAACAACTACGGGCAGCAAACCTAAAATTAATGCGAACTTTTTCATATACTTAGCTTTTTATAAGTTTAACGACGATGACCACCATTGCTCGAACCACTTTCAGAGCTTCTGGTAGAACCAGAACTTCCTCCAATGTTAATAGAACCACCACTCGATGGTTTGCTAATACTTGGCGATGAAGAGCCATTCGAAGGAGTCGAAGGTCTCGAATACGAGGGCGTCGATTGATGCGAAGGACGAGAATTCATTTCGTTCGAACGAGATGGTTGTGGGGCAACTTCGCGGTTATAATAATTTTGTTCTGGCTTTCTGTACTCTATCGAAGAGTTGTTTTGTGGTCTTTGTGGTTGACTGTACGAAGGACGAGAATTGTCCTGAATTGCCGGAGTCGATGGACGATTGTAACCTGGTTTTTCGGATGAACCTGGATTTATAGAAGGACTTGTTGGTTTATTATCATTCATTTCGGGTTTGGAGTTGATAGGTCTGTTTGGCTCTACGTTGATATTAGGGCGTTCGGGCTTTCTATTATCATTTACCTCTGGTCTGGTTTGACCTTGTACCGGAGGACGGCTTGAGCCATCGTTTATTCCAATAGAATTGCTGCTGCTATTAGGACGTTCGTTTACATTAATCGAGCTGGGTCTGCGTTCGTCCTGAACCGACACGGGCTTTTTGTTTGCATCTGGGCGAGATGCTACCGAAGTTGATGCAGTAAACGAAGGACGACTTAATACCTCGTTGGGTCGAGAATTTTGGAAATTTTGTACGAATGAGTTATAATTGCCATTCACACGAGAGCCGGAATGAGAACCTTCGCCGCGATGTCCGTAAAATACTCCATCATGACTATTGTAGTAATAGTTGTATCCATAATAACCGTTGTAGTAGCCATTCCAATATCCATCCCAGTAGCCATGATGATATCCGTGCCAATAGCCATGATGATAACCAGCCCAGTAGCCATAGCCATAATATCCAGTATAATAATAGTATGGATGCCAACCCCACCATGGATCGTAATACCAAGGATAGTAGAAGCCTACAGCATAGTATGCAGGATAGTAGTAATAATAGTAAAATGGCCACCATCTAAAACCAAAATAGATGCTGATTCCCCAATCAAACGGATTGTAAGTATACCAGTACAAATTGGTATAATACGAATCGTAATAACCGCATCCGATATAAGCGCGATGAAATCTGCGTAAACGCGAAGAGTACTCATAATCGTAATAATCGTCGGGATCGTACGAATAATAATTATTGGTTACATAAGTATTTCCTTTTTCGTCAGTTTGATACGATTTTTCTGAATATGAATCTTGAGAATCAGAAGATTGATTGGTAGTAGCATCCGAATAATAGTAATTTGACGCAACTTCACTGGAAATAGTTTTAGAAACAGTTGAAGTATTATACACATCATCGCTGTAATTTGACGACAAATGCTTTGCCGACGAGCAACTCATCAGCAGAAAGTAAACGGCTACCGTAATAATAATGGTTGTTTTCATGGCTGTGCCTCCTTATATTTAAAATTATTTCATAAAAATACTAATTTTGCATCGTTTTTTTTAAAAACAAACAAATACCATACCAAAAGTATTAATTTTATATGGCAAAAGTATTAACACCTAAAGAAGAAGATTATTCGCAATGGTACAACGATTTGGTTCTTAAAGCCGACTTAGCCGAAAATTCCTCGGTTAGAGGCTGTATGGTCATCAAACCATATGGATATGCTATCTGGGAAAAAATTCAGCAAACGCTCGATAAAATGTTTAAAGAGACAGGACACGTTAACGCATACTTTCCGCTATTCATTCCCAAATCTTTTTTGAGCAAAGAAGCCAGCCACGTCGAAGGATTTGCTAAAGAATGTGCGGTGATTACTCATTACCGTCTTAAAAACTCACCCGATAGTAAAGGAGTTATTGTTGATCCGGAAGCTAAACTCGAAGAAGAGCTTATTGTAAGACCTACATCCGAGACCATAATCTGGAATACATATAAAAACTGGATTCAATCGTATCGCGATCTTCCTTTGCTCATTAACCAATGGGCAAATGTAGTTCGCTGGGAAATGCGTACCCGTCTGTTTCTCCGTACTGCCGAATTTTTGTGGCAAGAAGGGCACACTGCTCATGCCACCAAAGAAGAAGCCATGGAAGAAGCATTACGAATGATTGATGTTTATCAGAAATTTGCCGAAGACACACTGGCTATCCCAGTTATTAAAGGCAGCAAAACAGAAAACGAACGCTTTGCCGGTGCATTAGAAACTTACACCATCGAAGCTATGATGCAAGATGGCAAAGCATTACAATCGGGCACTTCTCACTTTTTAGGACAAAATTTTGCTAAAGCATTCGATGTAAAATTCCTTAACTCAAAAGGCGAATTAGAATATGTTTGGGCTACTTCGTGGGGAGTTTCTACCCGATTGATTGGGGCTGTGATTATGACACATAGCGATAATAACGGATTGGTACTTCCGCCCAACATTGCACCGCTGCAAGTGATTATCGTTCCTATTTACAAAACTGACGAAGAACGAAGGCAAGTATTAGATTACGGGAATAAAATTGAAAGCGAATTAAAACAACATCAAATAACAGTTAAATTTGATGACCGCGACACTCATAAGCCCGGTTGGAAATTTGCCGAATACGAATTGAAAGGCGTTCCTATTCGTATTGCCATTGGACCCAAAGATATAGAGAAAAAGCAAGTAGAAATTGCTCGAAGAGATACACTCGAAAAATTCAACCTTTCGCGTGAACAGCTTGTTGCACAAATCAAAGTTCTTTTATCCGATATACAACAAAATATCTTTCAAAAAGCACTCCGTTTCAGACAACAAAATACTTACGAAATTTCGAATATCGACGAACTTAAAGAGAATATCGACAAAGGTGGCTTTTACATTGCTTATTGGGAGGGTAGCAAAGAAGACGAAAAGCAATTAAACGAACAAACCAAAGCAACCATACGATGTATTTTAACCGAACAGAGCGATGTTAATGGCACATGTATTGCTACAGGCAAACAAACGAAAAAAAGAGTTATCATTGCAAAAGCTTATTAAATTTTTATTAACTTTATGGCAAATAAATTTTTGTTAATTGGAATAAATGCCATCCAACGAAACTAAAACAAAATATTTAATAATCAGCACTTTACAAGAAAAAAATCTTGTAAAAAAAAATGTGCTTCAATCGTTAGAAATAGCGTTTGATAATCTAAAAATTGCCATAAAAGAGCTTGTTGAAGAATTAAATTCAGAACTTAAAGAAAAAAGAGAAGGTTTTTTGCTGGAATATCAAATCGGAAATTTTTATACTGAACTTTTTTTTGGTAACGATGTTGTAGTATTCCATTTCCAAAACAACATTTACGAAATAGACAAAAGTCATTCTATATGGTCGCACTCCTACATTCAAGACAATCCTCTTAATGCTTTTGTTGGAATTATTCATGTGTACAATTTTCTAAAAAGCTCCTATAAGAACAACGAAAACGAAGATTTAGGATACCTGATAGCACGTATTTTCATTAATCAGGAACAACATTATTTTGTTGAAGGCAAAAGACAATTAGGTTTCTTATACAACGATTTTTCTCAAAACCTAATTAGTAAAGACGACTTCAAAAAAATCATTCAATCGGTTATTTTATACTGTTTAGACTTTGAAATGCTTGTTCCACCTTACGAAGAGGTTAGCATTATTAGCCTCGAACAACTCAAAACGATGATCAACAAATCTAAATCACAAAATGCTAAACGAATGGGATTTCAATTTTATAAAAATGATACAAGTGTATAAATTATGATAAAGAAATTAACTTTTGGTTTAATTGCAGCAAGCGTAATGTTCATCTCTTGCAATAATAACAAGGATGCAAAAATTCAAGTCGGACACGAAGACACTACCAAACCAGTTAAATTAAGTATATCGGAAAGGCTTAAACAATACGCAGAATTTACACTTACCAGCGATTTAAGCAGTTTAAGTAGTAAAGATAAAGAGGTTATTAGCCTTTTGATTGATGCTTGCAAAGAAATAGATGAAATATTTTGGATTCAATCGACTGGTAAAATTAAAGACAGCACCCTGACACTAGCCAAAACACCCGAAGAAAAAGAATATTGTTATATTAACTACGGTCCGTGGGATAGAATTCTTGATAATGAACCATTTATAGAGGGAGTTGGTAAAAAACCTATTGGAGCCGGTTTTTATCCACACGATATTAAATACTTTCCTTTTATAGACATGAAATTTGAAGACAAACTGAGCATGTACACCGTTATTAAACGTGCCGAAGACGGTAGTCTTTACACTGAACCTTATCATAAAGCTTATGAAAGCTATCTAAAAAAAGCTGCACAAAAACTCGAAAAAGCTGCTTTGCTTACAACAGATAAAAATTTTTCTAAATTTTTAAAACTGCGTGCTCAAAGCTTTTTAAACGATAATTATTACAATTCTGACGTTTATTGGGTTGATAATGTTAATTCTAAAATAGATATTGTTATTGGTCCTTCCGACTTTGAAGAAGATAGGTTTATTAATACCAAAGCTGCTTTTTCGTCGTATCTTTTAATAAAAGATGAAGAATGGAGCAAAAAATTTGAGTCGCTAACTTACCATTTATCCAGTATTAAAGAAAGTTTACCTTTTTCAGACGAACACAAAAAGCAAATAGTTATTTCTGCTCCTAAAATAGGCGTTTACGATGCTATTTACTATGCAGGTTGGGGTAATGCCGGACCTAAACAAATTTCTATCAATTACCCCAAAGACGGACGCATCATTATGGAAAAAGGCAGCCGTAAACTTCAATTCAAAAACACCCAAAAAGCCAAATTTGATTTAATTCTTAAACCTATAGCAGATTTACTTATCGACTCCAGCGAACGTAAAAATGTACGCTACGAAGGATTTTTCATAAACAACGTCTCGTACGAAATTGCCGATGCTATTGTTGTAAAAACTACCATAAATGGCAAAGGACCTGTTAAAGATGCACTCAAGGATTATTTTCCTACTATAAATTCGTTAAAAGCAGATATCTTAAACATGTACATACTAACCAAACTACAGGAGAAGAACCTTATTGCTGATGTAACTCTCATAGATAATTACGTGATTTTTGTAACCAATGTACTTCGTTCAGTTCGTTTTGGAGCAGCATTCGCTCAAGGCTCATCAAATCTTATCGCTTTCAACATGTTGCAAAAGATGAAAGCCTTTGAACGCAATCCCCAAACTGGTACTTACAAGGTAAACTTTGAAAAAATGAAAGACGTCATTCATAAACTAGCAAAAGATATTTTAACGGTACTTCTTGAGGGAGATTATGCCACTGCTAAATCGTGGATAGATATTTACGGCAACATGTCAGAAGAACTTCAAAAAGATATTCAAAAAATCAGTAATGCAGGAATACCAACAGATATTAAGTTTATTCAAGGCAAAGAAGTATTAGGTCTTAACCAATAAATTACATACACTTATGAGAATCTTAGGTTTGTTTATGATTGCTGTATTTGTTTCTTGCAGCAATAAAGAAATTTTAAACGACAATATGTTCGACATTTACTACGGTAGTTATTATTTGCTTACCAGCGAAAATAAAATGAAAGAATTCGATATTACCATCGAATTAAAGAAAGATAGTATCCGCATTTTACAATTCGATTCTACCATTTACTATGGAACCTACACTGTTAAAAACAATGAAATTCGCATGGCAGGTGTCAATTATTGGATTCAAATAGATGCAACCAAAAAAAATCTTACATTACATCAATGGGCAGAAGAACCAGTGCTATGTTTAAATTATGCTGAACTAATGAAACAAAAAGTTGCCGAATACGCAGTTGTTACATTATCGGCCGACTTAAGTCAATTCAGCGAAAAAGAAAAAAAACTGATCGATAAATTGTTTGATGTTGCACAACTAATGGATGAATTATTTTGGGAACAAGTATGCCCCAACAAAGAAGAACTTTTAAAAAATATTACCGACGAAAATGCTCGCAAATTTTTCTTAATCAACTACGGTCCTTATGAGCAATTGCGAAACAACAAGCCATTTATATCTAATATACCACCCCATAATCCTAAAGCCACATTTTATCCGGAAGACATGAGCAAAGAAGAATTTGAACAATGGAACGAACCTGGCAAAACCAGTTGGTATACTATCATCAGAAGAGACAATAACGGCAAACTTATTTCTATTCCTTACAGCGAATTTTATAAAGAAAAACTATCAAAAGCAGCTAAGCTATTAGAAGAAGCCTGTTCGTTAGCCGAAAACCCCACATTAAAAAAATATTTGCAAGAGCGAGCTAAATCGTTCTTATCCAACGATTATTTTCCTAGCGATATGGCCTGGATGGACTTAAAAAACAATAACATCGATTTTATAGCCGGACCTATTGAAAATTATACCGATGAATTTCTCGGATACAAAACAGCATTTGAATCATTTATATTGCTAAAAGACCACAACTGGAGCAAAAAACTTGCCCGATTTGCCGAATTGCTGTATCAAATACAACAAAACCTACCAGTCCCCATCGAATATAAAAAAGAAAAACCAGCTAAGGGCAATGAACTTGGGGTTTACGAAGCCATATACTATGCCGGCGATTGCAATGCTGGTAGTAAAACCATTGCCATCAACCTGCCTAACGATAAAAAAGTAAATGAATTGAAAGGAAGCAGAAAACTACAGCTCAAAAACATAATGAAAGCCAAATTTGACAACATACTTGTACCCATTGCACAACAAGTTATTGACGAGTCGCAAATAAAAAACATTAATTTTGACGCATTTTTTGAAAACGTTATGTTTCACGAAGTGGCTCATGGCTTAGGTATCAGCAAAACCATAAAAGATCAGAAACTCGTAACCGACGTACTTAAAGAAACCCATACAACTATTGAAGAAGCAAAAGCAGATATTCTTGGATTATATATTGTAACATGGCTTTACGAAAACAATCACCTGAAAGAACACGAACTATTAGATAATTATGTAACATTTTTAGCAGGTATTTTCCGTTCTGTACGCTTTGGTGCATCGAGCTCGCATGGCAAAGCAAACATGATAGAGTTTAATTATTTAAGAAATAAAGGAGCTTTTACCTACAACGAACAAACCGGAAAATTTAAGGTCGATTTTGACAAAATGAAGATTGCCATTTCTGAACTTAGTAAGGATATTTTAATCATCCAAGGCGACGGTAATTACGAAAAAGCTAAAGAGATGATACAAAATCTTGCTGCAATAAATCACCAACTACAGAAAGGACTCAACAAAATTGCTCATGCAGGCATCCCACGAGACATCATTTTTGAACAAGGCAAACATTTGATAAACGGATTACAATAAAACCTTTTCATCGTCGTTTTGGTGAAGGAAACATCCCAACCATGAAATTTCTTTTAGCTATTATCTTAGTTTACATTGGTGAATACACATTTACACAAAATTATGTACTAAAAGGATTGGTATTAAACAAAAACGCAGAACCCGTTGATAACGCTAATGTTACGATAAAAGAATTGGAAAATTTGGGGACATCTACCGATTCTAAAGGACAATTTGAACTTAAAATAAAAGACAAAAACCAAATAACCCTTTTTATTTCTCACATTGAATACAACGACACCTTGATAAAGGTAAACCTAAAAAACACGAACAACATTCACATCCAGCTTTCGAAAAAAATTCAGGAATTACCGGAAATTTCTATAACACAAAAAGCAGAAAGACGCGAAAACATAGAAAAGCTCAATCCGAAAATTGTAAACATTATTCCCGACGCATTTGGTGGAATTGAAGCCACTTTAAAATCGATGCCGGGTGTTTCTAAATCTAATGAACTAAGCTCACAGTACTCAGTGCGGGGTGGTAATTACGACGAAAATCTTGTATATGTAAACAACATTGAAATTTACCGCCCCACCCTTATCCGTAGTGGACAACAAGAAGGATTGAGCTTTGTAAATACCGATATGGTAGCCAATATTTACTTTTCGGCAGGCGGATTTGGTGCAAACTATGGCGATAAAATGGCATCGGTACTCGATGTTGAATATAAAAAACCAGCCCGACAAGCGATTCACTTTATGGGTAGCCTCTTAGGAACACAACTTACATTCGAAAATTGTTCAAACGATTACCGTTTAACTCATATCAGCGGTTTCCGTTACAAAACTTCTCAATACCTGCTCAATTCGCTCGACACAAAAGGCGATTACAAACCTCGTTTTTTCGATTATCAAACCTATATTACATACGATATCAACGAAAAAACAGAAATCAGTTTTTTAGGAAATATTGCTCAAAATCATTATCGATTTATCCCTGAAACTCGCGAAACATCATTTGGCACAGTAGATGAAGCTCTAAAACTCAAAATTTATTTCGATGGTAACGAAAACGACATTTACACTTCTACCATGGGGGCTTTTTTGCTTAAACAAAAGTTAAATCAATCGCTACAACTTACACATACCATATCGGCATATTATATCGACGAAAAAGAACGCTTTGATATTCTGGGACAATACTTTTTAAACGAACTCGACAAGCAACTTGGTTCCAACACATTTGGCGATAGCTTAATGAATATTGGTATTGGTACTTTTTTAAACCATGCTCGCAACAAACTCCAAACTCGTATTATTTCGGCACAACATCAGGGCAAAAAACAATTTAACAACAATGCAGAATTGAATTGGGGGACAATACTTGTTAGCGAGCTCACCACCGACCAACTTCACGAATGGGTAATGCTCGACTCGGCAGGGTATTCGCTTCCATACAACGATTCGGCTGTAGGTATTTATTCGTTGATTTATGGAAAAAACCGTTTCGAACAAGAACGTTTTAGTGTCTTTGTTCAATACTCCAATTCGTTTTATTTCGATAATCGAAAATTAATATATCTGATTGGGCTACGAAATACCTATCTTACATACAACAATCAGATGCTCATCAGTCCACGAATATCACTACTCTACAAACCAGATAAAAACATAAACACCATTTACAAGTTCGCTACCGGTTATTATTATCAACCCCCATCGTACAAAGAAATACGCAAACCCGACGGAAGCATTGCCCATCGAATGCTTGCACAAGAATCGACACACTGGGTTGTTGGTAGCGACCTTACACTGACGCTGTGGAACAGACCTTTTAGATATATTACCGAACTGTATTACAAAAAATATAAAAATCTTATCCCTTATCAAATCGACAATGTACGCATACAATATTTAGGCAAAAATAATAGTAAAGGCTATGCTGTTGGACTCGACATGAAAATTCACGGTGAATTTGTGCCCGGTGTAGAATCGTGGACTAGCCTTTCGATCTTACGAACACGCGAAGATATTCTCGACGACTTTTATTATCGCAACGAAAACGGACAATTAGTACGTATTGAACCTGGTTATATTCCGCGTCCAACCGATCAATTGATAAATGTAGGATTATTCTTTCAGGATTATTTACCTTTAGATCCTACCTACACCATGCAATTGAGTTTACTATTTGGTAGCGGACTTCCTTTTGGACCGCCAAAATCGGAACGGTATCAAGCAGTTTTTCGCATGCCACCATACCGGCGAGTTGATATTGGCTTTGCTAAAATCATCAAATCGACTGATAAACAAAAAGAAATAGGTATTTTGAAACACGTTGACAAACTATGGATTGGGCTCGAAGTGTTTAACTTATTAGATATTAACAACACGGTTTCTTATCAGTGGGTTAGCGACATTCGTGGACACGAATATGCTGTGCCAAACTACTTATCATCAAGGCGATTAAATATTAAAATTATAGCTTCATTTTAACAAAGATAATATGGGAACACCTATATCCGAATTAGGCGAATTTAAACTAATTGATAGGCTTACATCGTCGTTTCCAAAATACCATGCCGAAACTATCGTAGGAATTGGCGATGATGCTGCGGTGCTAAAAATAAACCCAACAGAATACACGCTTGTTACTACCGATATACTAGTAGAAGGAATTCATTTCAACCTGGTATATACTCCTTTGAAACACCTGGGGTATAAAGCAGTAGCCGTTAACTTGTCCGACATTGCAGCCATGAACGGTACCCCGAAATATATTACCGTATCTATTGCCATATCTGCAAAGTTTTCGGTAGAAGCAATGGATCAACTTTACAGCGGCATTTTAGCTGCATGCAAAAAATACGAAGTAGAACTCATTGGCGGCGACACATCGAGCAGCATGACCGGTTTGATGATATCTATTACAGCCATCGGCAAAGCATTGCCCGAAGATATTGCTTATCGAAGCAGTGCAAGAGTAAACGATTTAATATGTGTATCGGGCAATTTGGGAGCATCGTATTTGGGCTTACAACTGCTCGAACGCGAATATCGCCTTTTTAAAAATGAACCAGATATTCAACCCGACTTTAGTACCAAAGAATATTTGCTCGAACGACAATTAAAGCCAGAACCTCGCTTTGATGTTTTAAAAGAACTAAGAAAAGCCGGAATAAAACTGCATGCTATGATTGATATTTCGGACGGGTTAAGTTCGGAAATTAACCATATATGCCAAAAATCGAACGTAGGAGCAAAAATTTATGCCCACAAAATACCTATCGATGCTACTACAGCCATTACCGCCGAAGAATTTAACATGCCCCCCGAAACAGCAGCTCTGCATGGAGGCGAAGACTATGAATTGCTGTTTACTACCTCTACCGAACATTTGAACAAACTGCTGGCTATCCCTTCTATTAGCATCATTGGACGTATTACTGAAGCTAGCGAAGGGGTAAAACTAGTATTGCAAGGGGGGAACGAAATAGATCTAAGCAACAAAGGGTGGGATGCATTTCTGCAAAAGAGCTAAATGTTATTTAATATTATTTACTATAAATTTCTATTGCATAAACTCAAATGATTCATCTCCGCCCTTCTTGGATAAAACGAATCAATGGACTTCTTAATAGCATTGCGTAGAAATTTCTAATGCAATGATTGAGATAAAAGAGAATCATTTACTTCGAACTTTATTTGCCCAAATCTTTAAAATTGCGAATACTAATCAAGTCATTTATTCCAGCCATACTGTCCTTTAAAAGTTTGGTGTTTAAGCCCATTTCGTAACGAAAAATGTAGCGAAATGTATTTACCGAAGAAATATGTTTATATAAACTATCTGGCTTCGACACATGAAAAGCATTTAAAATATGCGTACGGCAATACTTTATCACTTCCTGGCTGTAATTACTAAAAAAAGGTCCATGATCGGATTGAATAATAATAATAGGTTGTGTAAAAGCGTTTTTATATACTTCCTTTATAGCACGAATAATATTCATTATTTCAAGCCCAATAAAGGTTAGCTGTTCTATATAAGCATCTTTTGGATCCCATGTTTTATCCGAGAAACTATTAACCGGCGATAGCTCACCATTTCGGTTGAAAACATAGGGCGGATGTGGACAAACAATATGAGCAAAAACAAACTTTGGACTATTGCTCCGAAAATCGAAATTACGAATATAATCGAATTGTTGTTTTATACGCAAGTAAGGAATTATCCCAATCAAATCATCGAGCCTAAAAATAGTACTTTTTAAAATTGCACGCTCGTAATCGTTTATTATTTCATTATTCAGATCAACATCAACGCATATAAAATATCGACTAACGGCATAACCGGAATTAATATTATATATGTTATACCCTAATGACTTAAACACTCGAAAAACCAAGTTGTCCGATAAAGAAATTGATTGGGAATGATCGAGGTAATTCATGTTTAACGTAGCTGTAAGCGAACTATATGTAAAATAATAATTTGCAAAAGAACTATCTGCTATATAAAATCCATTGGCTTGCAAAAAGTTATAAAATGTATCGAAGCGGGCTTTGTAAAATTCTTCGATGGTACGTCGATTGGCAAAACCATCCAGTATAAAGTAATACACATCGGGTTTGTTAACAGAGGTTTGTATTACAGGCGTATCGTCGCATGTGTAAGTCAATTTCCGACGTTCTTTTAAATTTGTATTGACAAGTATAAATATCAGGTTAGCAACAATAAGCATGGGCAATAAGATATTTAACCATCGCGTAAGGTTAAAAAAATAATACTTCGAATAACGGATAAAAAGAAATGCCACAATGAATAACACGAAAAAAAAGAAAATCAAATATCGATGAATATTCGAAAATGGCCAATATCCTTGATAATACAATATCTCAAGATAATCGTAGATAAACCCATAATTGGCCATAAAAAACAACACAAAACTTGTCCATAAGCCCGCCTTAATAATATTTCTGCAAAACAAAAAATAAGCAACGAATAAAAATAAAGAGCTAAACACCAAAGAAACCAACAAGGGTCTAATAATCATTCCTATCGAGAGCAGATGTGCATTTTTTGCATAAAGAAAGATTGCAAGATACGGCAATATTAAAAAACTGTGAAAGGGAAATTTTTCGAACAACTTTTTCATTTACGTATCAAATTATATATAATACGTTTCGTTTGGTTGAGCCGCTTTTTATCGTATATTTGAAACACTTCTCTTATCAACGCTTCAAAATTATCAACTGTGTAATCGTCATAAACATCCTGTTTGTGTTTCAATAGTTTTTGGGCCTGAATATCGTCTTTAGGTACAAATTCCACAATAAGTTGTTGACTAATGCTTGCTAAAAAATGTACAATATCTGCCAACGGAATATTATTAAAAATTCGCAAATGATGTATAAGTGCCAAAGCCAATGTAATATTATTATTGCCTATACGGGCTAAAAAACTTTGTCGTTCAACATTTTTCCATCCTATGGAAGGTGTTGGGTTTGTAATATCTACAATCAATGGCAAAATATTCGTTTGTTGTTTTTTTAAATCTACATACATCGAATTGATTACATCATGGTCGCTATCAAATGCAATTGTATAAATATTTTTATCAGACAATGATTTAGAAAAATAGCCTTCGTTGCAACCAATATCGATTAAAAAACCTTCCGATTGTATTGAAATATGGTTTTTTAAAAAATTGAGTTTTTCGATCAATGTTGTTTCGCTATAAGTGCACGATTGATAATAATTGCTCCAATGTGACGAAGTTTTTACCGTTAATGAAGCTATACCATCATATACGTGTTCAATAAGCTTTAATAGCTTATTTTTAGATAAAGAAGCTGAAAAAAATGTACCGGTAAATTTTTCATTTTTTTTCGTAGAACGTGCATGTGCATGTATGTGCATTGCGCTTAACGAACCCCAATAAGTACTTAATGGTAATAATTTACTCGCTAGTGGCAAAGGAATACCGTCGATATTCGATAACCATAATTGACTGATTTTTACATCTGTGTACTTCATTAACAACAATGATGCAAGAAAATGTTCGCAAAATTGTTTGTATGCTGCCCATGGTTGTCCGTCCTGATAAATTTCGAATGAAGTTGTATCGATAAAAATTGGCTTACAACCCCAAAACTGTATGTTAAAGGCACTGGCATCTTTTAAAACAAAGTTATGTTTTAAAAGTTCGTACTGAATTTTTAATGTCAGCAATGCAGCATCTTTTAATTGTTCAAAACTCCATTCGTACGGATAAGACACAAAAGGTATGTATTCGGGTTCTATAACAAAATTGTACTCGTCGGTTGTTATTTCTTTATGATAGATTAGCCACCCTTTTTTTTGAAGCAAATTAAATACGTTTTTTTCTTTAAGCAACTTATATACACCCAGGTACGATGGATTGATTTTTCGGTATATATTTTTATTCTCTTTGAAAATAAAGCCCGACGGATCACGAAATGAGCCAAAATGGTATAAACCCGATGTATTATTCATCAATTTTGGATTTCTTTTTCTTCCAGAAAGCTATTCTGTTCCATATTCTTTTAAAAAAAAACAAAAAACTAATAATTCCAGCTATTATAATCTGGAATAATAAACTCCCACTTCCCGGATCGATATATAAAAACATCACTTTTTTTTTTACAAAGATACTCAAACGTTGATTTTCTTGCAAATAAAAGCAAAGGGATATTTATCCGCATTATTGCATTAGAAAAATTAACTTTTGCGGTTTAGTGTCGCTGTATCGGAAAAGTGTGAGCTATCCGAATGAATGATTTGGATTAATTAACTCTGAATTTTCGAGTTACGCTATAATTTTTCGTACCAACAATAAGAATATAAACCCCTTGCTTGAGTACCACCGGAATTTCAATTCGTCTATTTAACGAATTTAGTTCAGATTTGATTATACTAAGTCCTGTAATATCATACAGTTCAGCCGTAAACTTAGTGTTTTCGGGCAAAGCATTTACCACTATTGAAGCATTTATCCGATCGTAGTAAGCAGTAATTTGTTCAATTGGTAAAAACGAGTATTTAATAGTATCCTGATTCTGAGCAATAATTGATAGACTTATACCAAAACATAAAAAAAATAATATGACGAATGTCTTTCCCATTTAATCATTTTAACGTTATATGCACAAAAATGGTTACAATTTTTTTGCCATATTTATAACTTCTGGCAACAAATCATTGGGAATTTTTGCACCGATGTGTTCAATTACTTTACCAGCCAGAAAAGAGGCTATTCTTCCGCAACGTTCCAGTTCGTATTGTTGGTACAATCCGAACAAAAAACCAGATGCATACCAATCGCCAGCTCCGGTAGTATCGATAACATTGGATGATATGGCAGATATGGTATATTTTTGTTGACCGGCAACAACTATTGAACCCAACTTACCTCTTTTAACTATAGCTATATTGCAATAACTGGCTAATATTTCGGCTGATTCTTCTGGTTGTTTCCCACAAAATGCATAAGCTTCTTCTTCGTTAGAAAACACAATATCAACATATTTTTCAAGAAAAGTTTCTAAAAAAACTTTTTTTTCTTGTACTACATTAAAGCTTGCCATGTCGAACGATATCAATAATTGATGTTTCTTTGCCAATTCGGCTATATGAGTTATCAGCGGCTCGTTATAGATCAAATAACCTTCGATGTGAATAATGCTATAATCGTCTAACCATTTTTCGTTTATGTCGTTGGGCGATAATTCAGCAGCGGCTCCAAGATAAGTGGCAAAGGTTCGTTCCGAATCGGGAGTTATCATTGCTATTGCCATTCCCGAAGGAATTTGTGAAGTGCCAAAATGAGTCTTTACACCTTGCTGTTGTAAATCGCTTTTATATAGAGACCCTATTTTGTCGTTTGCTGTTTTTCCGACGAAGCTTGAGGGTACACCCATCGAAGCAATTCCATAAATAGTATTTCCGGCACTCCCTCCAGATTTGATTTGGCGAATATATGGTTTGAGCTTATTTTTGAGAAACTGAATGGTTGTCCAGTCGACTAATTGCATGCTTCCTTTAATAAATCCAAGCTCAAATAAAATATCTTCGTTGGGTATAAGCATCAACACATCTGTTATGGCATTACCTATGCCAATAATTCCTTTCATTAGAGATAATTTTTTTGCAAAAGTATTGTTTTTTTCGAGAAAAGTGTATAACTTTGCCACTGCAAAAAATTCCTCAGTAGCTCAGTTGGTTAGAGCACCTGACTGTTAATCAGGGGGTCCCAGGTTCAAGTCCTGGCTGGGGAGCTAAAAGGAGGAAAACCTCCTTTTTTTATTTTAGTATGAAAGGAATCTTTTACCAATCGTCTCCAACGGTTAAATTTTTTTTTACGTTGTTTATCATTTTTTTTTCATTCTTTTTAATGTACTTGCTAGGCATTTTAGCCGTACAATTTGGATTTAAGGTCAATATCATTCAACATCCAGAAATACTTCAAGATTTTCAAAATCCCGATTCCGTAAAACTACTTAAATTTCTTCAACTCATTCAATCTGTTGGATTATTTGTGATTCCTCCATTTGCGGTAGCTTTTTTTGTGTATAGGTCCATCAAAGAATTTTTACGATTTACACACAAAACATCGTTGTACATTTTACTGTTATCTATAATTATTGTTTTGGCTTTTATCCCCTTTTCAAATTTTTTGTCGTTTATCAACAATCAGCTTAGATTACCGGGCTGGCTGAGTAAGATTGAAGAATGGATGCTTACTTCTGAAGCCAATGCCAACGAACTAACACGTTTGTTTTTAAAAGCTGATGGCCTGGGCGGTTTTATTTATAATATATTTTTAATAGCATTGGTTCCGGCAATTGGCGAAGAGCTTTTGTTTAGAGGTGTGTTTCAACGTTTATTTACCGAATGGTTTAGAAATATTCATTGGGGGATATGGATTTCGGCTATTTTATTTAGCACTATACACTTTCAGTTTTTTGGTTTTTTGCCTCGCTTGTTTTTAGGCGTTATTTTTGGTTATCTTCTTGAATTAACAAGCTCTATGTGGGTTCCGATTGTAGCACACTTTGTAAATAATTTGACAGGCGTTGTTTTGGCATTTTTTATTTCACCCGATACCGTTATAAACAAAGTTCATCAGCAATTTACATTACTCGAACTTATATATGCTGTTTTAGGAGCTATTGTTGGTAGCCTATGCTTATGGCTAATTGCCCGAAAAACTAATCGCGTACTGTAATTGCGAATCTTCTGATACAACAACCTGATCTGCATCTAATCGATTTTCGATAATACTATCGAGTAATTCTTGTTCTGTAGCAAATTCATCGTCGTTTTTAGAATTTTCCTCTCTCTCATATGGTCTCCAGACATACACAACTCCGTATTCTGAACAAGCTTTGCGTTTTTCTTCTTCATTTAAATAGGAAAAATGCTCTTCTATCTCATTCCACATTTTTAAAATGAGACTATCGATACCAGAACGTAGTTCTGCTATTTTATCGGTTGCGTAGCGTGTCGATTTCTGATAAATTTTTTGTTGATGCAGTGCTTCTAAAAATTGATCGTAGCGAACTTTAACAACAGCAGCTGTTGGATTTGTTATGGGATTACCACCCATTTTAGCCAATCGTTCTTTTTCTCCCTTTATGAGTTGTTCGCCCCAGTAAACAATGTCTTTATCGGTAAATAAATTAGGAATTTTTGAATCGTTTTCTTTTAGTCCAAAAAATTTACGCGCAGAAGCTGGTATTTCGTTTCGCATGATAGCAAAATTAAGTACCTGATAAAAATGAGAAATGTACATGCGTGCCTTCTTAGTATATGCCGCCAGTTCTTTGCTCTTTGCTGCCTGTATTGCTATTGACTGCTTTTGTTGAATAAGCATCTGCTCAAAATATGGAGCAATACTTTTTAATTGTTGATAAGTCTGAAATGAAAAAGCCAAATCTTGTGTTTGAACATTTTCTGCCATTTCCATGGCTTTTTTCAAAGCTCTTAGTCGAGCATTATCGGTATTTGGCAATCTTCTGTATGGCATATTTTATAGTTTGCATATTGCGAATTTATATGCTTTATTCAAAAAACATATCTCTTCGTTAGCATAAATATAAACAACCAATTGTTAATTAAGATTTAATATTATTTTTTTGATTTTTAATGTTTTATGCTTTTGCAATAACAGCGATACTCACCTTAGTTTGTGGAATTTTTAAAATGGCTTGTGCACAAGCTTCTAATGTTGCTCCTGTTGTTAAAACATCGTCAACTAACAAAAAGTGTTTTCCATGATATTCATTATCTTCTGTTGCAATAAACGCATCACTTACGTTTTGCCATCGCTGTTCGCGGGTTTTGCGTGTCTGTGTAGTTGTTTCTTTAGATCTTTTGAGCAAATTCGGACAAACTTTTTTATTAAGAACATCGGCAATACCTTCGGCAAAGCACTCTGCCTGATTATAGCCACGCTCTGTTAAACGCTTGTGATGTAAAGGTACTGGTACAATTATATCTACCGTAGATAAAATCGGATGAGTCTCCATTTGATTGGCTAATAATTTTCCTAAAAACAAACCTACATCTTTTCGTTTATTGTATTTTAAATTGTGTAATAGATGTTGTGTTCTACCTTTTTTGTGAAAATACAACAGGGCTGTAGCAGCTTGAATATTAACCCTTCCCCAAAAGACTTGGGCTACCGGATTATCGTCGTATAAATGATAATTTGTTAGTGGTAATTCGGCAATACAATGTGTGCAAATACAATTTTCGTTTTTTTCCAAAGGCTTACCACATGCAGCACAAATTTTAGGAAGTAATAATTCAACAAAATCGTTTATCCATTTCATTTACAACTAATTATATTTAGTTAACAATTTCTTAACATTGATTCAATAAAAAATGCAAACCTTTGTCAAAATTAAAAATTTCAAAATTTATATGGGAGCAAATAAATATTTTCAGTTTTTAGTACCTAAAGAACGTAAATTTTATCCGTATTTTGTAAAAGTTGCTGAAAATTTAAACGAAGGAGCTTCTCTTTTAGTAGAACTAATGCAAAGTAATAACTGGGAAAAAAGAAAAGAACTCATCGATAAAATTAAAGAATGCGAAAAAAAAGGCGACGATCTCACTCACGAAATGTACGAGTTACTAAATGTTTCTTTTATTACACCCTTTGATCGCGAAGATATTCACAATTTAATTACAGCCATCGATGATATTCTCGACTTTATCAACGGTTCGTCTCAACGGATGATTTTACTAAAACCACAAACCATTCCAACTGAGTTTATTAAACTATCCGAGTTAATTTATGACGGTTGCAAGAGCTTACAAAGAGCCATTTCTAAGCTTGATAAAATAAACCATCCGGAAGAGATAAAAAAAGAATGTGTTTATATAAATGAAATAGAAAACGTTGCCGATGATGTTTACCATTTAGGTATTTCTTTGTTGTTCGAAAAAGAAACCAATACCATCGAACTTATCAAAAAAAAGGAAATATACCAAACCCTTGAAAAAGCTACTGACAAACTTGAAGACGCCTCCGACGTCATCAAAACTATCATCATTAAACAGTCGTAGTATGAGTACATTTGTAATCATAATCATAGCTATTGCGTTAATTTACGATTTTCTGAATGGAATGAACGATGCTGCTAACTCCATTGCTACAATCGTTGCAACAAGAGTATTATCGCCTTTTACGGCTGTTTTATGGGCTGCACTTTTTAATTTCTTAGCATATTTTATTTTTGGACTTCACGTTGCCAATACGATGGGAAAAGGTATAGTAGAGCCACATGTAGTAGAACCATGGTTTATTCTTTCTGCCTTAATTGGGGCTGCTCTTTGGGTATATATTTGTACTCATTATGGTTTGCCTATAAGTGTGTCGCACTCACTCATTGGTGGGATGGTTGGTCCGGCTTTTTTTGTATATGGACCGAATGCAGTAATTGCTTCTGGGATCATTAAGGTTTCTTTATTTATTATACTTTCACCACTCATTGGTTTTATTCTTGGTTATTTGCTGATAACTTTGACAAAATTAATTCTTAGAAAAGCAAAACCAAACAAAGTAGATGCTTGGTTTAGAATACTTCAATTAGTTTCATCGGCGTTTTTTAGCCTGGCACATGGGAGCAACGATGCTCAAAAAACAATGGGGATTATTGCTGTTTTACTATTTAATACTGGTTATTTAGGTAGCGAATTTTATGTACCCGAATGGGTAGTTTTGTCTTGTTATTTAATGATAGCTTTAGGTACTCTAACTGGTGGATGGAAGGTTATTAAAACCATGGGAGTTCATCTCACCGATTTAAAACCCGTTCATGGCTTTAGTGCTGAAACATCGGGAGCTATTACGCTTGCTTTTTCGGCATTTATGGGAATACCCGTAAGCACTACTCATACTATTTCTGGTGCCATTATGGGAGTTGGTGTTACACGAAGTGTTTCGGCTGTTCGCTGGAGAATTGCCCAAAATATTATTGGTGCATGGATTTTAACCATTCCTATGACCATGCTTGCTTCGGGCTTGCTTTATGTAGTTATACGCACTATCGTATTTTAAATCAATTTTATTCATTAGAACACGTTCAAAAGCAGAAGTTGTTTTCAAGCATTTTTGAGGCTCATAAAACTTTATTACCTTTACCTCAAAAAATGCTCAAATATTTTGTTGTAGTTGTATTTTTTTTCCCATTAGCTATTTATTCTCAAAAAAATATTGATGAAAAAATTTCTTTTCCCATGCTTTCTGCTTCTTTCATGTTTCAGTATCCTGCTGCCGATATGGGCAAACAATATGGCATTAACTCCAATGTTGGAAGTTCTTTTATGTGGAAATTAAGAAATAATATACTTTTTGAAACGAACACTAACTTTCTATTCGGTGATATACTAAAAGGTGATGCTGCTCACATTTTTGATAGCATAAAAACATCAAACGGAATGATTATCAACATGCATGGCGAATATGCAAAAGTTCGAACATTCGAACGCGGTTTTTTTATTGGTGGTCGTATTGGCTATATTTTTAGCTTTAATAAACCCAACCCCAACAGTGGGCTTCTTTTTTCTTCGGGTGTCGGATATTTTCAGCACAAAATTCGTATCGAAAACGATGGAAACAATGCACCTCAAATCATCAATGAATACAAGCTTGGTTATGATAAAATGCGCTATGGGTTAGCTCTTTCTCAGTTTTTCGGATACATTTATTTTAGTAAATCGCAAATATTGAACTTTTATGCAGGAGCCGAATTTTATCAAGCATGGACCAAAAGTGGACGAAGCTGGGATTTTAATCTTATGAAGAAAGACAACAAACAATATTTCGACATGTTATATTCTGTTAAATTTGGCTGGATTATACCCATTTATTCCAAAACACCTCAAAATTATTACTTTTATTAATATGCAGCTTGTATATTCGATCTTTATACGACTTTATGTTTTTTTGATATGGATTGCACACTTTTTTAATCAAAAAGCCAAATTATGGCTTAACGGACGGAAAGATGTTTGGCAAAACATTAGTAAAGCATCGAATACCGAGGAAAAAATGATTATATGGATGCACGTTTCGTCACTCGGTGAATTTGAACAAGGTCGTCCACTTATCGAAGAACTTAAAAACCGTTATCAACACATTGGCATAGTATTAACTTTTTTTTCGCCATCGGGCTACGAAATACGAAAAAATTACCCTATAGCCGATTTCATCTTTTATTTGCCCTTAGATACACAATCCAATGCTGAACGATTTTACAATTTGATACAACCTCATCTAGTAATTTTTGTTAAATACGACTTTTGGTACTTTTACATTCGAGAAGCAGTTCGAAGAAAAATACCCATTATTCTTGTATCGGCCATTTTTAGGTCTAATGATATATTTTTCAAATGGTATGGTTCGTTGCACAGAAAAATGCTGAAAAGCTTTAACGAAATTTTTGTACAGGACGAGCATTCGAAAAAACTTATCGAAACATTGCATCCTAATGCGACAATAGCTGGCGATACCCGTTGCGATAGAGTTATTCAGATATCGCAATCGGCTCAAATACCAGCAATCATTAGACAACGCTCTTACCATCGATTTGTTGTGGTGATTGGTAGTGCTTGGAAAGAAGACATTGAGGTTATAAAGCCTGTTTTTGAAAAGTTTTCGGATGTATATTGGATTATTGCTCCTCACAATATCGAAAATCAACATCTAAAAGCGTTGACCAATCTTTTACCTCAAAAATTTGTATGGTATTCAAGTTTAGAAAAGTCGCCCGAACTAGCAGATTATCCTATATTGATTATTGATAATATTGGCATGCTTTCGTCGTTATATAGCATTGCTCAGCTGGCTTATATTGGCGGGGGATTTGGTAAAGGAATTCACAACATACTGGAACCCGCTGTATATGGAATTCCTGTTATTTTCGGTCCTAAATATCAAAAATTTAACGAAGCTGTTTCGCTTATTCAGAAAAAAGGAGCTTTTTCGATTAAAAATACCAGTGAGGCACTTGTTGTTTTTTCAAATTTAATTCAAAACACCGACAAATTAAAACAAGCTGGAATCATTGCACGCCAATATGTAATAGAACATTCGGGAGCTACCAACATAATTTTGCAAAGAATAGAAAAATATTTAAGTCGATAAAATCGATTTTTTTTCATTTTATGTTTTCAAAAATTTATGTATTTTTATACATTCAACTAATTCAACATTTTTATCATGAATATTGAACAAAACAAAGTAGTAGAATTATCATTTAAACTGAGTTTAGATGATTTCAATGGTGAACTTATTCAGGAATTTGATAAGGAAGAACCATTTAAATTTATTTTTGGTACTGGTTATTTGCTCGAAGGCTTTGAAAATAAAATCAAAGGTTTAACTACGGGCGACAAATTTAAATTTAAATTGCCTGTTGAAGAAGCCTATGGCGAAGTTGACGAAGAAGCCGTTATCGATTTTCCGCACTCTATGTTTAATATTGACAAAGAATACATATACGTAGGTTCGGTACTCCCTTTTAAAGACGATAACGGCAACGAAATGGAAGGTACTATAGTAGAAATAACCGACAGCACTGTAACCGTTGACTTTAATCACCCCCTGGCTGGCGAAGACTTATATTTTGAAGGCGAAGTGCTTAATATCCGTGAAGCTACTCCCGAGGAATTGCAACACGGACACGTTCATTAAACTTAGTTTTATTCATTGTATAATAGCTATATCACAATGTTTATTATTTTGCCGGGTATAGCTATTATTTTTTTTGGTTGTTTGCCATCGAGCCATTTTTGGGTTCGTTCGTCTTTTAAAATGGCATCTTCGAGTTCCTGAGGTGTAGCATTCATGGGCAACTCAATCTGAAACCGCATTTTGCCATTAAATGAAACCGGATATACTTTAGTATTTTCTATGATATAAGCTTCTAAGTATTTTGGGAATGGTTCGTTAGCTATTGAAGTCTTGTGTCCCAACATAGCCCACAATTCCTCGGCAATGTGTGGTGCAAAAGGCGACAAACATACCAAAAAAGGTTCTAAGACACTTCTTTTATGGCATTTCAAATCGGATATTTCGTTAACAAAGATCATAAATGCACTAACCGCTGTATTGAACGAAAAGGAGCGAATATCTTCGTCTATTTTTTTTATGAGTTTATGAAGCAGTTTTAATTCTTTTTCGTTAGCCGGTTCATCTGTTACAATAAGTTGTTTTTCATTACTTATAAATAACCGCCAAACTTTTTTTAAAAAGCGATGTACTCCCTCAATTCCGTTGGTATCCCATGGTTTGGATTGTTCCAGTGGTCCTAGAAACATTTCGTACATGCGGAGTGTATCGGCTCCATATTGATCTACAATATCGTCGGGATTAACCACGTTGAACATCGATTTAGACATTTTTTCAATAGCCCATCCACAAACATACTTTCCTTCTTCTAAAATAAACTCTGCCTGTTCGTATTCTGGTCTCCATTTTTTAAAAGCTTCTATATCGAGAATGTCGTTTTTTACAAGATTGATATCAACGTGAATTTCTTGTGTGTCGTAATTATGCTTTATTCCTTTCGACACAAATGTATTCGTACCTTTAATGCGATAAACAAAATTGCTTCTGCCCTGTATCATTCCCTGATTTACCAGTTTTTTAAATGGCTCATCTACTGGCGACAAACCAATATCGTACAAAAATTTGCACCAAAAGCGTGCATAAATCAGATGTCCGGTTGCATGCTCTGTGCCACCGACATATAAATCGACATCTTTCCAGTAATTAACAACATCTTTCGAAAAATATTCTTTTTCGTTGCGAGGGTCCATGTATCGGAAATAATAACCCGAAGATCCGGCAAACCCCGGCATAGTACTGGTTTCGAGTGGATAACCTTCTTTCGATTTCCAATTATTTAGACGTGCCAGCGGAGGATTACCATCAGAAGTGGGCATGAAGTTATCAATCTCGGGAAGTACCAATGGCAATTCATCTTCCGATAGTGGGTACGGTATTCCGTCAATGTAGTATATTGGAAAAGGCTCACCCCAATAGCGTTGGCGGCTAAAAATAGCATCGCGAATACGATAATTAATTTTGTATTTTCCAATTCCCAGCTCTTTAACTTTTTGTATTACACTTTGAATGGCATGCTTAACCTCCAGCCCGTTAATAAAATCGCTATTGATACATACGCCTTCTTTAGAATCATACGACTCTGTCCATGTGCTTATATCGCTACTTTTTAGCTCGTTTGGGTTTTGAATTACCTGTACAATTGGCAATTTAAAATATTGGGCAAAGGCAAAATCGCGTGAGTCGTGTGCTGGTACTGCCATAATTGCACCGGTACCATAACCTATTAATACATAATCGCTAATCCAAATGGGTATTTCTTGTTTTGTAAAAGGGTGTATTGCATAAGCTCCTGTAAAGCAGCCACTAATACGATTGACGTCGCTAATTCGGTCGCGTTCGGTTCGCTTTTTAGTTTGTTCTATATAGTCAAGCACTTTATTTTTATATGGTTCGGTGGTAATAGACAACACGTATTCATGTTCGGGGGCAAGTACCATAAAAGTACAGCCAAAGATGGTATCGGGTCGGGTTGTAAAAATTAATAGAGGCCTATCAAAGTTTTTAATGTTAAAATAAATTTCTGCTCCTTCGGATTTACCAATCCAATTACGCTGCATTTCTTTCAACGAATCGCTCCAATCGATTCGGTTCAATCCCTCGAGCAAACGTTCGGCATACGCACTTACTCGTAAAAACCATTGCTTCATTTTTCTTTGCTCAACCAGATGTCCGCCTCTGACAGAAAAACCGTCTTTTACCTCATCGTTGGCTAAAACGGTTCCCAGTGCGGGACACCAATTGACAAAAGTTTCGTCGAGGTATGCCAATCGATACTTGAGCAAAATCTCTTGCTTTTTGCGTTCGTCAAAATTGAACCACTCGTCGGCGGTAAATTCTACTTCGCAATGATGAGCTGCAGGTACGTTTTTATTCCCTTGTTTTTCAAAGAGTTTTACAAGAGCTTCGATAGGTTCAGCTTTTTGTTTATCGGTATTAAACCAATGCTTAAATAACTGAATAAACGTCCATTGTGTCCATTTATAGTACGAAGGATCGCAGGTGCGTATTTCGCGATTCCAATCGTATGCAAAACCAATTTGTTTAAGTTGTTGTTTATATCGTTGAATGTTTTTCTCGGTTGTTTCGGCAGGGTGTTTTCCGGTTTGAATGGCATATTGTTCGGCTGGTAATCCAAAGGCATCGAAACCCATCGGATGAAGCACATTGTATCCTTTATGTTTCATATAACGAGTTACAATGTCGCTGGCAATATAACCCAATGGATGTCCCACATGCAAACCTGCACCCGATGGATATGGAAACATATCAAGCACATAAAATTTTGGGTTTTCGGATGAGTTTTTTGCTTCAAATATTTTATGTTGTTCCCAATAACGTTGCCACTTAGGTTCAATACTTCTAAAATCGTATTCCATAACTAAATTATTTCAATTTTCAATAACAAAATTGGTGCAAAGATAGAAATTTACAGGGCAATTTAACAATTTAAAGTCTTTGATAAATTCCAGAAAAATTAAAAAACAGTAATTACATCTGCGACAATCGATCTATTGCATCGTTCAAACTTTTTTCTATTTTGCTTTTTACAAGTGGATGCATCCAAAAAGGAATATCGAGATGCATAGTTAGTTTAATTTTTGTTATATATGCTCCTGCTTCTTTAAATTGTATCCAGAAAAAAAACTTAACTGGTGAGTTTTTGTCTGGTCCGAATTTGATGTAATTGTTTTCTTCTTTTGCAAGAATATAAACTGTAAAATCTTTTCCTTCGTGCGAGATGGTAAAACGATCGGCTTTTATTTTTAATTGTTGTTTATATTCGTCGGGCAAAATCGCTGCAAAATTTTCCAGATTACTTACCAGTTGATACACATCGTTGATGTTTCGATTAATAGTCCCTATTTTGCTTTCAACTTTTAACATAGCCTAATTAAATATTTTGTTTCCATGTAGATGGCGACTTTCTCCATTCCGAAAGGGTTTCGAGATGTTTCGATTCGACATAATTAAACTGTATAGCATTCTGAATTAAATCGTAATAATTACTCAACGTATAATATAAACACTGTTTATCCATAAAAGCTTGATGAGCTTGTTCGAACTGATACGTAAAGATTGCCAACAATCCTAATACGTGAGCATGGTTGTTTCGTAATGTATCTACAACTTTTAAACTACTACCACCTGTCGAAATAAGATCTTCGATAACAACAACCTTTTTACTTTCGGGCTTTTCGCCTTCTATTAAATTTTCAAGACCATGCTTTTTGGGCTCGCTGCGAACATAAACAAATGGCAAACCTAATTGTTCGGCAATTAAAGCACCATAACCAATAGCTCCGGTTGCAACTCCTGCTATAACTTCTGCTTTTGGAAAATATTGTTTTATATAATAAATATAAGCAGTAACTATTTTTTTTCGAACTTCGGGATAAAAATAAGTTTTTCGGTTATCGCAATAGATGGGCGATTTCCAACCCGATGCCCATGTAAAAGGATGGACAACATTTAACTTAATAGCATTTATTTTTAACAGCAGTTGTGCAATTTCGTTTGAAATATTTTTTTCCATAATTTTTTGTTTCAAAAGTAATCATGATTTGGAAATTAGAAGTATTAAAAAAGTCATATCATTTCAATCGTTATTGCTTTAACAACTCTCTTGCTTGATTGACAGGGATACGTTGCTTACCGTCGGTGGCTATAATGAAAGCATCGTTGAAACCTTGTTGTACCAGATTATTTTTGCTTTTTATTGCTTCATCGTACGATTTAAACTTTCCGGCATAGTATATGGTTGCTCCGGTAGCATCGGTTTCCTGGTCCATACCATACTGAGCCGAAACCTGTACAAACTTAGCAGCAATATCAAACGGCACTTTGTCTTTAAAAACACCTAATTGTACCCTAAAAAAGAGATTTTCAACATTCACATTGTTGGCAGTAGTTGGTTGTGTGGTTGTTATTGTAGTTTGCACCGTTTCATCGGACCATTTAATCAACGCATCGGGCTTCATGGCTTCTATTTGAGCGGCTTCGGCTAAAGTAATTTTCTGACCGTTGTAATATGCCGAAACAAATGCATCGGTAATACCCATAGCAACAATCTTATTCTTTTCTGTTTCGGCTTTTTTTCTGTCGTTAAACTTGCCAACTAAATAACGGATAAACCCGAAGGCATGATCCTCGTACAGAGGTGTTAAAAATTTCAGTGCTTCGTGGCTAACAGGATTTTTATATACTCCAATTTGCACGGTGTAGAACAATTCTCGTGTTTGATTTACCATCTGACCTAAATTGCCTTTGGCTGTATTGGCAGTTTGTTGGTGTACGTGTGTTGCTTCCGCTTTTTGAGCAAGAACTGGCTGTACCGATGTTACTATTCGTATTTTGTTTTGTTCTTCTTGTACAAGTTTTTCGTATTCAGGTGAAGTAGCTTGCTTTATTAACTGGCGTGCTTCGAACAGTGTAATTCGTTTACCGTTGTAAAAAGCAACTACAAAAGCATCGGGGTATCCCATGGGTCTGATATAATCGCGAACAATAATGGCAGCCGCTTCGGAATAGAACAATCCTACAAAATAACGGTAGAACTTACTGCCTTCGAGTTTTTCTCCGCTTATGGGCGATAAGCCTTTAAATGCATCGGGGCGAACCGGATTATTGAATGCCCCTATCTGAACCTTAAATACCAACCCCTCGGGCAAAGGAGGATTGATGGGGATAGGGTTTGCTTCGCTGTATGGCGATGTGGGCATATAACCAAAGCCCATAGGAGTGGCTACATTTCGAGGTATTACCGATGTCGTACTTGGCTGAGTAGTTGTTCGGGGTGTTGATTCGGCTGTTGCCGCATTTACTGGTTGTATTTGGCGGGGTGGCTGTGCTTGAACTGTTGTAGCCTTTTCCTGCATTGCAGGTTCATGCGCTATCCGATCGTCTTCTTCTGATGTAATATTATTTTCTGTTTTTTGCATTTCATTGAATTGAACTATCTGTTTATCTTTTACTTCTGTATTAGATGTCGCATTTTGCGTTGTCGATGGTTGAATTGTTGTTTGTTTGTTTTCATTTGTTTGAGGTTCATTTTGTGTTGTTTTTTCTGTTCTATCTTCTTGCTTTATTATTTGAATGCTTCTATTTTCGATGGTTGATTGTTCGTTAATTGTATTATCTTTTTCAATAGATTTTTGTTCTTGATTTATCGTTTGGGTTTGTTTCAATCTTTCTTTTTCTTCTTGTTCTTTAGCTATTTGTGCCAACTGTTCGCTGGTAATAGGAGTTACGCTTGCCGGTGCCTTTAAAACAATTAGCTCATCAATAGGTCGTTTTGTCTTTTTCTTTTGGTCAAATTCTTGCAATTCTTCTTCTAATGGTTTTAAGTTAAGGTACAATCCGTATGCTTTTTCTTGTTCTTCAATGGCAAGTTTTTCAAGGGAATCTGCTTGCAAAAGATAATTATATGCAATATAAGGATTTTCTGTTATAAAAGATTTATCACGAAGCTGTTTGGCCTGCATATACAGATTAGTGGCATTTTTTTCGAGTTGTTTTGCTTGTTTTACTTCTTGAGTATTGGTTTTAGGTCGTACATCAGGGAATTTCGATTCATAGATCTGATAGATATTGTCATTTACACTTTCGGACATCTCGGCTGCCGTAAACTTCCGTGTAAAATATTCTTTTTCGAGTTTAGGAATTGATTTTTCTGCCTTTTTTCTTTCTTTTGGATCGGACGAATTTTTAGCAATTTCATTAGCAAGTTCGAGTTTTGATTTATATTTATCGGCTTCGATATTCAGATGCTGAATGGTTTGTCGCTTTGTTTGTGCCTGGTCGAGTCTAGTCTTTTCTTCGTTGGTTAACGAAAGTTTCGACAAAATACGTTCGGTTTTTATACGAACAACCTCGTTTACATCTACTGATTTGTCGAGTGCTTCGAGGCGATCTACTTTAGTTAAATTATTGGTTGAAACAAAAAGTACGGGATCGGTATTGGTTAAAGCATCCATAGCATACTCCTGGTTGGCTAAAGCCTTTTCTTCGAGCAATTTTGCGCGATTAAGCAGCAATAATTTTTCTTCGGTATTTGAAGTCGTTTTAGCATTAAGCCTTACTAGTTGAGCTTCTTCGAAGTAAAATTCTGCTTCTTTAATAAACTGAACAGCTATGTTTTTATTTTGTACGGGTACTTGTTCGTTTTGCAAAAGTTGATTTGTTTGACTCTGATATGCTTGATATTTATTGGTGTTAGCTTCTTCAAAAATATGGTGTGCTTCGAGCAAAGTAGAAACAGCTTGTTTTTCAATCTTATTTACGTCCTTTAATAACTCTTTTTTTCGAGTTTCAGAATATGCTTGGGCCATTTGTTTCTTTTTGTCTTCAAGTTCTTTCAATAGTGCATTGCCCCGTTCAAACTTAGTGTTTGCCTGCCTTATTTCTTGCTGATACTGATTGATTTTTTTATTTTCCTCGGGACTTAATTCAATTTGAATAATTTTGTTTTTGGTTGGTTCCGATGATGTTTGTTCGGTGATTGTTTCAGATTTTTGTTCGTTGTTTGCTCTGGATACTAAAGGTTGGGATTGGTTTTCTACAAGCATTTGTCTTCCGGCAACATACAAATCGATGGCATATTTTTGCTTTTCGATAGCTATTTGTTCAAGAATAGCAGCTCGATTGTAAGTAGCGAGCTTTTCTTTGTAGTTGCCAGAGTGCACGGCTTCTTTTTTCAGTTGTATGGAGCGTTCTTTAAGGGCTTCTATTTCTTTTTCGAGCAAACTGGCATTTTTTATGTTTTCGTTCGAAAAATCGTACATTCTAACTGATGCAAGTATCTCGCTGTATATTTGCTGAACTTGCTGATTGGTTCTGTCGATTTTTAGTGCATATTCTTTAAACAAAATATTTTGCTTTTCTTGAAGCTTGATAATATCATTTTCCAGTGTCTTTACTTCCGCCGGATTTTGTGTCTGTTGTTTTTGTTTTTCGAGTTGCTCTATTTCATCAATGTTTTTCAATATTTCTTTTTCTAAATTTTTAGCATCGGAAAGGTTTTGTTCGGCTTCGATAAATGTTTTTCGCTGGGCTTGTGTAAATTTAATTTCATATTTATTATCGTATTTGCTTGCCTTAAGTACTAATTCTTCGTCTGAAATTTTGGTATCGTATTCGCTTGCTATATTTTGTTTGTATTGATTAATTTTTTGCTGCGATTCGGCTAAGGCTTTTTTGTTGTTTTGGATTTCTTCGATTAAGAAATTACGCTGCTGTTCGAGTAATTGTTTATCTTTTTTATCTTTTGACTTTTGAATTGCATTGTTT
Source organism: uncultured Bacteroidales bacterium (assembly GCA_937960415.1). Taxonomy (GTDB): domain Bacteria; phylum Bacteroidota; class Bacteroidia; order Bacteroidales; family GWA2-32-17; genus Ch61. The sequence continues at coordinate 68,254 of CALGPK010000001.1, forward strand.
ATGATATCTAACTTTTGCTGTTGTTCGTTGAGTATATTGGTATAGTATTGCACTTTAAATTGTTCTTTCTGATAATTTTCTAATGTTATCGGTTCGTTGGTTGTAGTAGCCGGTAATAATGGATTTACGCTTTTAATTAATATCGGTGAGTTTTCGCTGGAAGAAGCAGTCAATTCCTTTGTAGTAGTAGTTGTTGTAACTGATGTTTTGGTTTGATTTTGAGCAATAGATTGATTATTGTTGGTTAGCGGTTTTTGTAGTTTATTTGCGTTATTAACACTCGTATTAGTTTGTCTGACCGTCTGTTGAGCACCAACCTTTTCTTTAACTGTTTGTGCCACTGCCATATCGGCCGATAATTCTTTTTCGAATATTTCTTTCTTTAACCGGTTTTTATCTACTACCTCTTTTTGAAGTTCGTCATTGGTTCTTTTATCTAAAATAATTTGTTTAGCAAAATCTTTAATAAAAGTATTTTCGCTATTTAAGGTTTCGATGTCAATGCGAAGTTTTTCTTTTTGTTCGGCAATTTCAATTTGTTTTGCTTCGAGTACTTCTATTTGACGGTTGATAGCATCTATTTTTAATGAAAGAAGTTTTTTTTCTGTGTCAGAATTGCTTTTTTTAATTTGATCCTGTATTTGTTCTATTTCTTTTTCGAGTGTATTTAACGAATCGGTTGTAGTATTAAATAGTTCTTCGTACGTAAGTAGTTCGTTTTCTTTATCCTTTTGAATATTTTTTCGTTCTTCGAGCTGTTTTTGCAGCGACGAGTACTTATTCTGACTCATTTGCAACCGTTCTTTGTTTTTGTTGGCTGCGTCTACCACAGCTTCATCAACGTTGCCCTGCTTTTCCAGTGCATTTACAAAACTTTGCGATCTGGCCACATCCTTTTGCATTTCCTGAGCTATCTGTTCAAAATTCTGAGCAATATTAAATGCAGTAATAGCTTGACGTTCGTACTCTTCGGCTTCTTCAATTAGCTGATAAACTTCTTGTTTGAGTTGCTCGGCCTGTACTGGATCTTTTATGGTTTTTATTTTTTCATTTTTTTCGTATGCTTGCTTGCGTTTTTCGTTGGCTTTTTCGTTGTTCCGATTGGCAGTAATGTAAGCCAACTTTGATTGACGGCTTAATTCGTTTGCATTTTTGAGTATTTTTTCGTGATCGTTTTTCATGTCGGCAGCGACTTCTTGTGCTGTCATTCCGGGTTTATAAGAAATAGGCTTAAATACATAAGGAGTTAACATTGTTTTTTCGGCAGCAGGATCGTTTGAGGCAAATACAACTTTTGAGTCTTCTGTTTTGTGTTTTTGTTTCGACTCTTCAACTTTCTTTATTTGTGCCAGCGAAGAAACTTCTAAACGTGACACCTGAAAAATTTCTTCCAGATTCTTGTATTCGCGTATAGTTGGGTTCTGATCAACGATAATTTTGTAAACAGTTATGTTATTATCGCGGGTTTCTCTATTTGAAGTAAAATATGCGTACATGTTATCTTTATCGGTAATATAGAGGTAATCGTCGTAAGGTGTATTGATGGGAAAATCGAGATTGATAGGCATTGTCCAGGAACGGCTTGTGCTATCATAAACCGACTTAAATATATCGTATCCTCCCATAGAATTATGTCCTTTCGAAGAGAAATAGAGCGTTTTGCCATCGGCATGTAAAAAAGGATAATCTTCGTCGAAAGGAGTATTAATTACGCTTCCCAAATTTTCGGGTTTTCCCCACTTACCATCGGGTAGTCGTTCAACTCGATAAATATCTCTCCCATTTGCTTTTGTATTTCCATAGCTACCATAATAAATCACATTTGAATTGTTGGGCAAGAAAATAACCATATTGGCTGGCTCTTCTTTTTTATCAATCGAACTTTTGAGTTCCTTAGGCTTAATAACAAGCTTGCCATCAAATTCTTTCAAATCGTAAGAGTAAAAATAATTTTCGCTTTTGATACGACGATTGTCAACAACAGTCAGATCGCTAATATAACGTATCAATTCCTGCCCATTATTACACATTTCTATTAGCTTGTCTATGTTTAATTCTTTAATCTTTTTAGATGGTGCCATTTGCTTAAATGCATTATATTGATCCTCGGCCTCTTTAAACTGATAACTTAGATGATATGCACGTCCTAAATAATATTTAATGAATGGATCGTTGCTTTTGCTATCGGCAAATTGAAGATATTTAATAGCTTTATCGATCGATTGATTGGTCTCGACCAAACATGCTGCATAGTATAAATTGTAACGTTCGTCTTTTGGGTATAAGCTCAATAATTGAGAAAAAAGAGGCAACGCTTCGGAATATTGTTTCTGATTAAACAGCTGAAATGCTTTTGTTTCTGTTGCTTTATTTTGATCTTGTGAAAAAAGTAAACACGTACTACTAACAATACCTAATATCAGTATAAAATATTTTAAACCTCGAAACATTAAATAGGTCTTTTCAAACTCCGAAAATACTTATTATTTTTAAATTTATCTTAAGCTTTATACGAATTTTATTAAAAATAGTTTTTTATTTTCGAGATTTGTTTGTATTATTGAAGTCAATTTAACGATTATTATTTTTAAATGTAGATATGAAAAAAGTAGCTTTTAAATTCTATTGTTTCTTTTTTTGTGCAATTGTTTTTTCATCAACTGTTGTTGCACAAAGCAAACTTAATATCACGTTTAACCAGTATCAGCTTGACAATGGTTTGACTGTAATTTTGAGCGAAGACCACAATTTACCCATAGTTTATGGTGTTGTTGTAGCTAAAGCGGGCTCTAAAAACGATCCGCCTGATGCTACCGGCATGGCACACTATATGGAACACATGTTATTTAAAGGCACCGAAGAACTTGGAACGATTAGCTGGCAGAAAGAGAAACCATGGATAGACAAAATCATTTCGCTTTACGAAGAACTTGGCAAAACAAGCGATCCAGTTAAAAGAAAAGAAATACAAAAACAAATAAACGAAGCCTCGCTCGAAGCAAATAAATATGTTATTCCCAACGAATTAGACAAGCTACTTAAAGAAATTGGTTCTACCAACGTTAATGCCAACACTTCCTTCGATAGAACCGTTTTCCATAATGCATTTCCATCGAGCGAAATTGAACGATGGCTCGAAATATATAGCCATCGTTTCATCAATCCGGTTTTTAGAAGTTTTCAATCAGAATTGGAAACTGTTTACGAAGAGAAGAATTTGTATTCGGACATGTTTCAGTTCAATTTGTTAGAAGAATTCAACAAGGTATTTTTCAAACAACATCCATACGGTCAACAACCTTTAATAGGAACTATTGAGCATTTAAAAAATCCTTCCCTCAACAAAATGTACGAATTTTATCACACATATTATGTACCTAACAATATGGCACTTATCATGGTAGGCGATTTCGATACTGAAAAAATTCTCCCCCTTATAAAAGAAAAATTCGGACGTTGGGTAGCTAAGCCTCTGCCCCCGAAAAAAACATGGGAAGAAAAACCCTTCAATGGACGTGAATTTGTTGAAAAAAAAATTACTCCTATTAAAATGGGCTTACTGGGCTTCCGCTCCCCCAAAAACGGACATCCCGATCAGATTGCTTTTGAAATTGCCAGCTCTGTTCTTACCAATGAAAACTCCACCGGTTTAATCGATAAGCTTGTGCTCGATAATAAATTGTTGATGGCTACATGCTTCAGCTTACCATACAACGATGAAGGACAATTTATTATTCTGGTAGTACCTAAAATAATAGGTCAAAAACTCGAAGATGCAGAAAAGCTCATTCTCGAACAACTCGAAAATTTACGAAAAGGTAACTTCAGCGACGAACTGGTAGAAGCCATTAAACTTGAAAAATATCGTCAGTTAGTTACTGAATTAGAAGATGGCGTATGGAGAGCTAACATGTTTGCCGAATACTTCGGACAGGAAAGAGATATTAACGAATTACTCGAACTACCTGATAAAATTATGAATATTACCAAAGATGATATTATTAAAGTAGCTCAAAAATACCTGAATGGAAACTATTTGGCATTTTACTCAAAAATGGGTTCCATGAAAAAGGAAAAAATAGACAAGCCCGGATTTAAACCCGTTGTTTCCAACATCGAAGCCTCATCGGTTTTTGCTCAAAAACTTGCTACCATCCCCAGCCAGCCTATTAAAGAAAAATTTATCGATTTCCGAAGCGATATTCAATATAATCGCATTAAACGCGGTGTAAACATTTATTGTGTAAACAATCCTTACAACGACATTTTTAACCTTACCATTAAATTTGGAATGGGAACTTATTATCATCCCTTACTTTCTATAGCAACAGATATCATGAATATGTCTGGCACCAAAACAAAAAAAGTTAGCGACTTTAAATTCGAGATGGCTAAATTAGGTTGCACATACAATTTTAGTTGCGATAGAGATTATACAGTAATTGAACTCGTTGGACCTGAAAAAAATCTTGCTCAAGCCGTAAAACTAATTGATGAGTTAATACAAGCACCGTTAGCCGAAAAAAACGTTAAAGACAAAATAGTACAGGGTTTAAAAGCAAACCGCAAAATAGAACAATCCGAACCCGATCAAATAGCCGAAGCACTTTATTCTTATGTTTTATACGGAAGAAAATCGGAATTTATAGATCGTCCGAGCATAAAAGAAATTGAAAAAATAAACATCGATTCTTTGTTTAAAGTGTTTCAATTAGCATGTTCATTTGAATGCGATGTTCATTATTCGGGCAAAAAAGGCATCGACGAAGTTATTCCTGTCTTAAAGAATAATTTTAGTTGGCCCAATGTGCCTAAAAACAGCTTAGCTCCGGCTGATATTACGTACAATCGCATCAACGAAAATGTAATTTATTTGATTGACGAACCCAAAGCATTACAAAGTAAAATTTACTTTCTAATGAACCAGAAAGCTTTTTACAACGATTTTGAGCCTCAAATAGACGCTTTTAACTTATATTTTAGTGGCGATTTTAGTGGTCTTGTGATGCAAGAAATTCGCGAATATCGGTCTATGGCATATGCTACAGGAGCAAGATACAGAATACCTGCTAAAGCAGGCAAAGAATGCTTATTTTTTGGTTATGTAGGCACTCAATGCGATAAAACTATCGATGCTATTCAAGTATTCGATTCACTGGTGCGTGTTATGCCCAAGAAGCCCGAACGCTGGCCATTTATGGCAAATTATCTCATAAAATCGTCGCTTAGCAGCCGACCGAATTTTCGCCAATTGAGTCAATCGATTGTAAAATGGAAGTTGTTAGGATATCAACACGATCCTGGTCAGGTCAAAATCCCTGTTTACTACGAAATGACCTTCGACGATGTGTATAAGTTTTATGTCGAAAACATCCAAAACAAACCTATGGCTATTGCAATTGTAGGAGATGCCAAACGTATCGATATAAACAAACTGAGCAAATACGGTAAAATTATTAAAATTAAAAAGTCTGAAGTATTTAAAAATTAAGCCGATTAGTCCTATCTTCGCTTCATTTTTATACTTAACCCTTTTACAGCCGACCACCCCGAACGATCGGTTACACTTATAAAAAAGTGATAATCGCCCTCATCGAACAATCCTTGTTGGTTAGATGCTGGGATATATAAACTAAACTTTGTTTGGTAAATTTTCGTTCCCGATGGAATAACAAAATCTTGAATGTAGGAAAAAGGATTGATCGGAAGCTTTACCAAATCTTGATTGCATAGCGATGTTTCGGTTGTATGACTATGGTGATCGAAATTATGGTGAATATTGATGTTAAAAGAACCTAATTCTTGATTGTCCGAAAATTCAATAATTATTTTAGATGTATCGCCAAAATACAACGTATCGCAATTTTTAGGAAAAGCCTCTGCAAAAGAAATATTTATGCGGGGTTTTTCTTTATCAATATCTTCATTTTTGTTTTTGCAGTTGGCAACAAACAATAGTATCAACAATAAATAAACCGAACGTTTCATAAGCGTTTCATAATTTACGTTATTTAAAAAGCAGGAACATATTGTTCCTGCTAGGAATATTTATTTTACCAACACTTTTACACTGTCGTTAGTAATAGTTAAAGGTGAGCCAATTTCCGATTGCTGACCTTCCATATCACTCACTTTTAAATCGAAATGATATTGTCCCACCTGAGCATTTTGGGGAATGTAAATGTGTTTATGAAAATCGACATTTTTTAATCCCTTATATTCATTAAAAACTGTGTCAAAATGCCAGGTCAAGCCGCTACTTTCAGGATGAATTTCTATAAAAATAGAATTTATTTTACCTTCGGCCTCTATTTCAGCATCAATATGTAAATCCGAACCTATCCGAACTTTTTTACTATTGTTGTAACCCAACTCTATAAGCTTAATTGCTGGTTTACTTATCTTTTCGTCTTTATTTTTTTTACACGAAATAGAGCTTATCAACCCCAGCAATAAAATTACAATTACGATATTTTTTTTCATAATGCTTCTTTTTTTAATGGTTTAACAATTGGAATGTTTACATTTACTACAAAATTTCTACCCGCTTCGGGTATTTTCATCAATCGATAATAACTAGTATGATTGTAATACTTTACATTAAACAAATTTCTGACTTGTATTGAAACTATAAAAGGTTGCTTTTTAGCATTAATGCTGGCACCTAAAAAAACGTCTGTACGTTTATATCCTGGAGTAGGTTCTTCGGGAGGAACAATATGATTTTGTCTTGATACAATTTGATAATCAATTTGAGCATACAAGTTTTCAAGGCTGCGGTAACTATTTTTTGTTGTCTTAACACTAAACAATGCCGCTGCCGGAGGTAAAAATGGTAATGTAAAACCTTTTTTCTCGCCCGATATCTGTTCTGCAAAGACATATTCGCCAATCATCCCCAATTGCATCCAGGCAAACAGCATATAATGAGCATGTAGCTCACCACCATAACGCAGTACGCGACACTGACTATAATAAAACTTCTGGTTACCATTTCCATATAATCGATCATACTCATAACTCGGATTTAAATAAATGTAATTAGAGAAATAACTGACATAAGGCGTTAGTTCAACTACCCATGTTTTTTGACGTATATTGGTAACCATATCCAATGTATAAGCAACTTCTGGGCGTAGCTGTGGATTGCCCACTTCATAGCTAAAACGATGATAATTGACACCATTAGCAGCAAGTTCTTTGGCAATTGGCATACGAAAACTTCTGCCTATGTTTATTTTTAAAAGCCAGTGTTCTTTGTTTAATACATACCCCAACATCCACGAAATTTGCGATAAACGCTTGTTCAACATTGTTGCACGCTGTGCAAAATCGTAAATCGTATCGTTCGATATAATAAAAGGCGACTTAAACCAATCGTAATAAGCTTCTGTTTGTAATACCTGCCAATCGTAACGAATACCCGACTCAGTATAAGAATTTTCGCTAAACCAATGCTTTATCATTACAAAACTACCGGTTGAAAATTGTTTGTAAGATGGAATGATAAAACTGTATCCACCAATCTTATTGCGCTGATATTCACTACTTAAGCCTATTTCATAAGTATTAACTTTATCGAGTTTAGAAAAGCGAAAATTGGCCGAGTAAACGTATTTATCAAATAATCGCTCAAGAAGTGAATTTAAGAAACTACTATCGGCTATTTGGGGTGGCATAAACCCATGGCTAATATACTTACTCCACTCCTGTCGTAGATTGTGCTGCATTGCTAAATCATACTCACATTTCCATAAATTATGCCTATATGCCGAACTTTGCACAATTTTTAAGTGACGCACATCATGATAAGGCATCAGTATATCGCGTATTGATCGATCGTGCAAAACAGTGTCAACCTGACGAGGTTCTAGTCCATGAGTATTGGCAAAAAAACCGCTACGATTATTTATTAATCCAGCATAAATACTATGCAGCCATTTATCATTTATCACTCCCAGCGATACATGCATGTCTTTTTCCGCACTAGCAGTATTTCGAAGTCGATTATTAGGCAGCGGTGTTCGAAACGAATAAATATCGATGCTATCGGTTGGAACTTTAATATCTGCCGATGTTAACCAGGTTGCACGCATTTTGGCAAAATATCGTTCCCTGCGTCCGAAAATTTCTACCGAGCTCCCCAAAAAACGATTATTACTTTTGGCAGTAACATCAATATTGCATCCCATACTTTGACTGGATGGTACCGACAGGTTATTAACCTTAATTACTCCACCTACAGCATCCGAACCATATTGAAGCGACGAAGCCCCTTTCAGTATTTCAATATCTTTTGCTGCGTACTGATCGATTTCTAAGCCATGCTCATCGCCCCATTGTTGGGCTTCGTGTTTGATATTGTTCTCTACCACAACTACACGATTATAGCTCAATCCCCTAACAATAGGCTTGGCTTGTGATGCGCCCGTCTCAAGGCTTGAAATACCCGGCAAACGATCGAGCGATTGCATGAGGTTGCTACCCATAAATTGTTTTACATACTCACTTCCTACTAATTCTACATTTTGACTTTGCTGTATTTTTCGTTCGTAGGATACGTCTTCTTTTACAACAACCTCCTGTAATTGTAGCAAAGCAGGCGTAAGCTTAATTTCAAGATGCTCATCTTTTAATAATAATAATGTATCAACAAAGGTCTTGTAACCAACAAACGAAACCTTAATAATATGCCTGCCTGATTGAATGTTGTTGATAATAAAACTTCCAGATTTATCGGCAATAGCTCCTATGTTTTCGGGTAAAAGCAATACCGTTGCACCGGGTAACGATTCTTTATTTTGATTTTTAACATTACCCGTTATAGTATAAAGTTCCTGAGTTATTGAGTCTTTAACAAAAAATAAAACCAGCATTAATACCAAAAGCACCTTCATATATTAGATTTTAAATAAAACATACAAGATATAAGTTTTTATACAGGCGGTGCTCTGGTAGTTTTAAACCAATTTAATTCAGATTTATAAAAAACATTTGTTAATAAAATTATTTTTTCGGCATGGTTTTGCTTAAAGCATAGTCTTTTGATACTTTTGAAAAAAGTATTGTAAATAAATTCATAATGACAGATTGGACACTTAGTTTGATAATCGAATAACAAATGTTCGGTATGGTTTCGATGAATATGTTCATTCCCGAAATGATGAATAAAAACATGTAAAGGCTGGAAAAACAAGGGAAAAGCAAAGATAAAAAAAAGTATAATATGCACAAAAGGCCTTTTCATAAAGCAACTAAACGACATTGATTACAAATACCTTTAATGAGTATCTCGGTTTCGTCAACGGTATAACCCTTAGGAAGAACAAAAGAATATGATTGCGTTGTTTCGATACACTGAACATTCTGGCATGAATTGCAAAAAAAATGGACGTGTTGCCCTTGCCTATGACCCAGCGCATACTTTACTTCCTGTTTATCTAGCACAATCTTATGAATAACCTTGTATTGTTCTAATGTTTTAAAAGATCTGTAAAATGTAGTTCGATCGAATTCATTCATCAGTTGATTCTTAATTTCGTGTTCCGATAAAGGTTTCTGTTCTTTAAGCATCATATCTATAATTGCCTTACGGCAAGTAGTCTTCTTAAGTTTAAATGCTTTAAAAATATCGGATGAATTCATAAATCAACCATGTTGCATTTGCAACAATGTTGCAAATATAAAACATATTTTTATATTTTATGCATCAGAAAAAATTTTTCTTGTACAAAACAAATTGATGTTTGCCAATTTTACCTCAGCCTGCACCCCATTTGCTTAACATGTAAACTCAATCTAAACGTTTATCCCTTAAGCTATAAATAAAACTAAATCTTAGCGTTCACGATATTCAGAATTTCTTTTTCCAACTCAATGGTTTTTTGTTCAATTTCGGCCCCTTCGGATACAATACGCTGAACGTATTCTTTATCTTCGTACGATGCAGCATTAATCTTTACATTCAGATATGCTCCCATCACACATCCACGAGCGGCAATAGCTCCAACCCCTGCATCCGATACTGAATTTGGATTTCCTATTTCGGCCATAGCCTTTATAACTTCCATACTTTGATAAGCAACTTTCATCACGCGAAAAGGAATTTCTATGGCATATCGTGTTGCCTCTTGAATGGCTTGGTGTCGTACCATTTTTTCTTCTTCGGTACTTTTGGGCAACGAAAAAGCATCCATAATTTTGTTAAATGCACGTGTATCTTCGTCTATTAAAAAGAGCAATTCTTGATAGTATTGTTTGCCTTTTTCGGCCCACTGACTAAACTCCTCCCACCGTTCGTCCCAACCTGGTTTATGCGAGGAAAGGTTAGCTACCATTGTGCCCAGTGCAGCTCCCATGGCTCCCATAGCCGCCGAAATAGACCCACCTCCCGGGGCTGGCGACTCCGAAGCAGTTTCTTCAACAAAGCTTTTCAATGTCATGTTTACCAGCTTTTTCTTATTCAAATCCTCTTCTTGTAAAATATATTCTATTATTTTTTTCTTCGGATCAAAAGGATACAATTCATTTAATCCTAAGGACTTAATAGCTATGCGAACCATTTCTTCGTCGGGGATTCCCAATGAACGACGCTGTTTCTTTAAAAAATATTTTCCTGCATCGAGCATTGCTTGCAACGGCACAACACCAACTATTTCGCTACCCGTTACACGCACCCCACGCTCTTCGGCTTTTCTGCAAACTTCTTCAAAAGCAACATGAAGCGGTGTAACTGTAATATCAGTCAAATTGAGCGAAACCTGAGCAATTCCGTATTCTTCGATAAACCAACCGATTCCTTTTACTGCTTTAAGTGTACCGGGTTGCCATATTTCATTGCCATGTTCGTCTTTCTTAATTTTACCTGTATAAGGATTTCCTTCGCGAACCGGACGCCCTTTTTCGCGAACATCGAATGCAATTGCATTAGCCCGACGAGTTGATGTTGTATTTAAATTTACATTGTAGGCAATTAGAAAATTACGAGCACCAACAGCAGTTGCACCTGTTTTTGGGATAAATTCAGACGGTCCAAAGTCCGGTTTCCATTCGGGCTTTTTAAGCTTCTCTGGCAGACCTTCATATTCACCGGCACGAACATTAGCAAGATTTTTCCGTTCGGGGGTAAAGGCAGCAAACTCGTAACAATAGATGGGATAATGAAGCTCTTCGCCCATACGTTTTGCCAGCTTGCGAGCATACTCTACCGTTTCTTCCATAGTTATGTTAGCAACAGGCACAAGCGGACAAACATCCATAGCTCCAAAACGAGGATGTTCGCCCTTGTGTTTGGTCATATCAATCAACTCTTTTGCTTTTTTAGCCGCCAGAAAGGCAGCTTCGCAAACAGGATCTGGTTCTCCTACAAAGGTTACTACGGTTCTATTGGTAGCTTTTCCCGGATCAACATCAATTAATTTAACACCTTCAACCGACTCAATAACATCGGTGATTTGTTTAATTATATCCATGTTGCGTCCTTCGCTAAAATTTGGAACGCATTCGATAATTTTTTTCTGGCTCATACTGTTTTATTGAATTTTTTTAAACGATGTTCAAAAATAGATAAAAAAACAACACTACGTATTTTACTTTTTTAATTCTTTTAATTTTTGTTTGGTATGTCGTATTGACCAATTTAGTTCATAACCTATCAACAAAGCCAAAGAGTTGAAATATATCCACAACATAAGTACAATAAGGGTACCTATCGAACCGTATAGCTTATTGTATTGTCCAAAATTATTTACATAGTACGAAAAACCAAGCGAAACAAATAAAACTAATAAAGTAGCTAACGTTGAACCAGCAGAAATGAGTTTAAATTTTGATTTTCGTGCCGGAGCAAAATAATACAAAAATGAGATAGAAAAGAAAAAGCTAGATAAAACAATCAACCATTTAGCCAAATTAAGTGTAAACAATAAAATACCTGGCTTGATAATATTTTGCTCAATTAAAAAATCGAAAAATGACCGGCTAAAAATTAGTAAACTTATAGCTAAAATAATGAGTACCGAAAAAATGAAGAGCAAAATGAGTGCAACCAAACGTCGCTGGAGCCAATTACGGTTGTCGTAAGTAAGTTCTGTGGCATTAAATGCGGCTATTAGTGCATTCATACCATTGGTAGCAAAATACAGTGTAGAAATAAAACCAAACGACAACAAACCTGCTCTTTTGTATTGAATAATATCTACAATAGTACTTCGCACAGTTAAATAAGCATTGGTAGGCATTACTTCCTTTAGTAATTTCAAAAGCTCATGAGTAAAGCCTTTTACTGGAACATAAGCCAATGCTGAAAAAAAGAAAATAAGCGCCGGAAATAAAGCCAAAAAGAGATTAAACGAAATAGAAGAAGCACGAACAGTAAGAGCCGACTTGTTAAAACTTTTAAATAAAAACGAAAGTACTTGCCATAAAGGTAAACCGTCAAAACCGGGCAACGTAAAACTATTGAGAAAATTTATCGTGCGATGCCATATTATTTTCATATACTGGCTTTTAAGCTTAAATCTAAGCTATTTACGTGGTGTGTTAAGGCACCCACACTAATGTAATCGACACCACAAAGAGCATAGTCGCGCACATTTTTCAGATTTATACCGCCACTCGATTCAATTTTTACTCTGCCGTTAATACGTTTTACAGCTTCATGAGTTTGTTGAATACTAAAATTGTCGAGCAGTATAATATCAACAAAATCGTATGCCAGTATTTTTTCGATATCATCCAACGAACGAGCTTCAACCTCAACAGGAATGGATAATTGTTTTTTCTTCAGGTAGTTGTATGTTCGCGACAATGCGTTGTCGATACCACCAGCAAAGTCGATATGATTATCCTTAATCAGAATCTGATCGAACAAACCAAAACGATGATTCTGTCCTCCTCCTATCCTAACGGCCATTTTTTCGAAGTAGCGAAATCCTGGCGTTGTTTTGCGAGTATCGAGTATCTGTGCTTTAGTGCCCTCCACCGCTTTAACAAATTGTTGTGTAGTAGTAGCTATACCGCTCATTCGTTGCATAATATTTAGCACAAGACGTTCGAGTTTGAGTAAAATATGAATGTTGGTATATACTCGCAAAACTACTTTTTTATCCCCTTCGCAAAAAGTGCCGTCATGAAGAAATACATCAACCACAGCATTTTTATCGAACAATTCGAAAATCGTTTTTGCTATGGCTACTCCTGCCAATACTCCTTTTTCTTTAACATATAAATTGGCATATCCATAAATATCGTTAGGGACTGTTGCTAATGTGGTATGGTCACCTGTTCCAACGTCTTCTTCGACAACGCGTTTTATCCAATCAACAAGAAATTCGTCATTCATTTTCTTTTTCAATTCTGAACTGATGAATTAAAGCTGCTTTACCTTGACCTTTTATTAAAATTGAAATACGATAATTGCCTGTAGAAGTGGTTAAGCGTCCAACATAATATTGTGCATCGTCTTTTCCTCCTTGATGAATGACCCGAAAATTAGAAGGTACATTTTTCGAAAAAAAGTCTTTTAATAACATTTCTGCTTGAGTTTTGCTATATATATCCTGCTTGTCAAAAATAGATAAATCTACATTTGTGTTGAAATATCGGGTTAATTCTGCAGCATTACCATTTTTAATAGCAGTAGCAATAGGCTCCGGCAAATCGGCTATGGAAAGTCCTAAAAACAAGAACATCCATAAAACAATCATTGATTTCATAACAAAAAAGTTTATACAAATATACATCAAAAAATAAACCAATTATATAAACTAAGATTGCAATTTTACGTGCAAGTCCAATATTGTTTTTTCAAAATCTTGCATTTCGTCTATTGAAATATAATTTTCGTACGATTGACAAACTCTGCAACTAAGTTCAAGCCCGGTAGCGATCATTTTATCAATAGTCCATTTTTCAAGATGTTCAAAATCATTATGCTTTAAATTCTGCAAACAAATGGAATAAACCAAGCCAGACATAAACGCATCGCCTGCACCTATAGTACTAATAATCTTTCCCGGCACAACAGAATAATAATACAAATCCTTGAAGTTTGTATATAAAACAGGTTCTTTACCATTCGTAATGATCAAATGTTTACAACCACTTTCGTAACAACGCTGAATAATTGTTTGCAAGTCTAAAGTTTCAAATATCAACTCAAAATCTTCAAACGAACCCTTTGTTATAGTTGCTATGGCGATATTTTTTTTGATAAAAGGCAACACTTCTGAAAGCATATTACGATGACTCTTTCTAAAATTTGGATCATACATGAGTATCGCTCTATTGTTTTTGCACTGCTCCAGATAAGAATCAAGCATAGGTCTTATGGACGGCTTTATAGCATAGTAACTGCCAAAAATTAGTATGTCGTTTTCGTTTATTTGCGGAAAAGTAAAAACCGGTAGTTTTTCGTTTTGCATTTTATAAAAAAGATATTCTGCTTCGTTGTGTTCGTCGAGAAATGCCAACGCCAAACGCGATCTACCTTTGCCGTGCCAGTAGATATATTGAGTATCTATTCCATTTTCTTGAATAAAACTATGTAATATTTTACCTACAGTATCGTCTACCATATCGGCAATAAGGCTTACAGGCAAGTTCAAACGCCTTAAATTGACAAGCATATTGAGTATAGAACCACCTGCCTTTGCTTCTATTGGTTTATTTTGCTTAAAAATGATGTCGTAAACGACTTCGCCTATGCCCGTTATTTTACGATTCATAATTATATTTGCAAAAACAAAGAACAAATGTACAATCTTTCGAATTATCGTAAAAATTATTCAGGCAAGCCTATTAAAGCATTAAACGACCCGTTTAAACTTTTCGAAAGATGGTTCGACGAGGCAAAAGCATCTGAGCCTTTTGAAGTAAACGCAATGATATTATCCACCGTCGATGCAGAATATCATCCGCATACTCGAGTAGTTTTGTTAAAATCGTTTTCGCCGGAGGGCTTTGTTTTCTTTACAAATTATTTGAGTGCAAAAGGCAAACAAATAGAAAACAATCCAAACGTTTCGCTACTATTTTTCTGGCAATCGCTTCAACGGCAGGTGCGTATTTGTGGTATTGCTAAAAAAACAACACAACAACAATCGGACGATTATTTTAATTCACGCCCATTGGATAGTCAACGAGCCGCTGTTGTATCAAAGCAAAGTCAAATATTAAGCAGCAGAACCAAGCTAATTCGAGAATTTAACAAGGTTAAAAATCCGGTTCGTCCCGAACACTGGGGCGGATACATCATTGAACCCAATTACTTCGAATTCTGGCAAGGTATGCCATCTCGGTTGCACGACCGACTTGTGTACACCAAGCACAACAAAGAATGGACCTACATGCGTTTGTACCCGTAACTTTATGGTTTCTTTAGATTCGGATTGAGCTGATAAGCTTTATCGAAATAATACTGAGCTTGTTCTTTATCGTTCATATTTTGATAAGTAATGCCTATAAAATAATACGCTTCAGCCTTTTGTGGATTAAATTCTAAACACTTTTTAAATGCCTGTATAGCTTCCTGAAAACGTCCAAGTGTACCGTATGTGCTTCCTAAATTAAACCATCCATCGGCAAATCTGGGATCGTAGCGTACTGTTTTTTCGTACAATTCGAGTGCCTTCTCGTATTGCTGTCGTTGAAAATAAATAACCCCCATATTGCTGTACGTTATAGGCTTACCTGGGGCAAGAGTCAAACAGGTGTCGTAATATGCAAGTGCTTTGTCCCAATCGTTTTTTCTAAAATATGCCAGCCCCAACTGATCATAAGCATCGGCATAGGTAGGAATAATTTGTCGAGCTTTTGTAAAATAATAAATAGCTGTATCTAAGTATTCAGGTTTAACTACCTGACCATCTTTCATGGCTTTTTCTTTCATCACTTCCAATCCATAATAATAATTCATATGTGCCGAATTAGGCGATTTGCGTATATCTGCCTCATACAGTGAAAGACTCGTTTTCCAATCTTTGTTTCGTTGAACGGTTATACATGCATAAGGCAAGAGTATCAAGATTGACAACAACAACGGTTTTGAAAAAACAACCTTTTTCCAATCATAATTATTTTCAGCTTCAAAAGGATGTTTTGTTATTTTTAGAATAAAATACGATACTGTCAAAGTAAAAGGAAACGAAGCTACAAAAAGCAAACGCTCACCAAACGAAGTTCCAATAAGTACAAACAAATTAGAATTAACCGACATAGCTAGCAGGTAAAATAAAATTAAGTACGACAACAAATGCCTTTTTTTAAACCACAATAAAGACAACACAAACAAAGCAACATAAATTACCAACGACAACCAAAAATAGCCATTCGATAAACCAACCATGGAAATTTGCTGGTACGAATAATCGCACGCCAGCGGATAAGGTACTATCAACTTCCACAAGTACAAGCCCAATATTTTTATGGCAGTGGCATATCGACTAATCAAATCGGGAGCAGCTACCAGTAAATTGTCTATCATCGAGGTTTCGTTTAAGTGCAAATGATGACCTATTGCCCTATGTCGCATCGCAAAATAAATCAAGGTAGGTATAATCAACAAGATGGTGTACATCATACTTCGCTTTGTTGGAACTGCTTGAGTAAAATAAAAGGTAAGTGGAATAATAACCAAAAATGTAATAGCACTTTCTTTGGACAACATAGCCAGTAAAAACGAAAATAAAGCACCTATAAGCCAATACCACTTGAGCGATTGATTATGTTTAATAAAAAATAAAATGCTAATAACAGTCCATAAAAAGGCAAGAATTTCGTCGCCGCTTTTAATGTTGGCCACGACTTCGGTGTGTATAGGATGTAGAACATAAAGCAAAACCCCAATAAAAGAAAAATGTACCGAATACGAGGGCAGCAGGCAAATAAGCAATTTAAACAATAAGACACACAAGAAAGCATAAAGCAGTACATTTATAAAATGCGATATCGATGGATTGTCGGGAAAAAAATGCCACTCTATAGCAAACATAATGAGCGGTAAGGGACGATACAAATTATCGGGCGAATTCCAATAACCAAAACGATACCCCGTCTTCAAGATAGTAGAAATTCCGTCAATACCTTGTTTAACAACGTAATTTTCTTTAATTACCGAAAAATCATCGAGCACATAACCGTGTTTCAATGTATTGGAGTAAACCAAAAAAGCAGCAACAAAAATAATGATGTAATAAAACCGATACGATACTTTAGAAATAAGATAATTGGCTTTTGTTTGGTTCGGATTGAATCTTGTTTTCGTTTGCTTATCATTTTTTTTTGTCATAAGTTTTTTGTACAAATTTTAATACTGATTACATGAGAGCATAATCAACACGCACCATTCTACCACTTCGATGCCGTGACTTTTTGCCATTTCGGCTAGCTCATTATTTTCAGTACCTGGATTAAAAATAATTCGTTTAGGGTTTAGCGAAAAAATATAATCGTAATATTCTTTTTGGTTAACAGGCGCTAAATACATAGCCACCGTATGAACATCGGTCAACATAGGTGGAAATTGCAAAATTTCTATTCCATCAATATGACCCTTTCTTTTGCCAACAGCAATTACCTCGTGCCCATACTGTTGAAGCATGGAAACTGCTTTAAACGAAAAACGTTCCGGATTGGGACTTGCTCCTAATACTACTGTCTTTTTCATCTTACTTTTTTTACAAAATTACTGATTTTTATGACTAAAGTTATTTCTAGTTGCAAAATTATTACTATTTTTACAACGATTTATTACACGTATTTTATAGCATATAAATACTTAAATATCAGTATAAAATGAAACGAAAGAATCATAACACTACACCTTCGTGTGACGATTGTGTCATCAATTCCATATCTGTTTTCAATAAACTTACCATCGACGAGCTCAACCTGCTCAACTACGAAAAAATTTGCCAGATTTTTAAAAAAGGAACCACCATCTACAACGAAGGAAGTCGTATCAGTGGGTGTTATTGCATATACAACGGAATAATTAAGCTTTACAAAACAGGTATCGAAGGCAGAGAGCACATCATACGATTTGCCAAAAAAGGCGATATCATAGGCTATCGTTCGTTATTGAGCAACGACTTTGCTTGTCATACTGCCAAAGTATTAGAAGATACTCATGCTTGTTTCATACCGGGCGAGACATTGTTTAAACTACTTGAAAACAACAGCCGATTTTCACTCGAAATGCTAAAGCTTGCATGTGTAGAACTGGGCGAAGCCAACACATTTATTACTGATATTGCACAAAAAACCGTTCGTGAACGACTTGCAGAAGTTCTACTTATACTAAAAGACACATTTGGGCTCGACGAAGAACAAAACTTACAAATTGTATTAACTCGCGAAGAATTGGGAAATATTATTGGTACCGCAACAGAGTCGGTTATAAGACTACTTGGCGAATTTAAAGAAAACAAATGGATTGAAATTAACGGCAGAAAACTAAAAATTTTAGATATAAAAGCCTTACAAAAAGTGGCAACAAAAAAATAAATTTTAAAAGACGTTTATTCATACAAAATTCTATAAATTTACAGAAAAAAAATATGGCTGATTTGCAAGTAAATTATTTGGGACTAAATTTAAGAAATCCGCTTATTGCAGCAAGTTGTGGATTAACTAACAACATCGACTCTATAAAAAAATTAGCTGCAGCCGGAATTGGTGCTGTTGTTCTTAAATCGTTATTCGAAGAACAAATACTTTTTCATACGCACCAAAAAATTGCCGAAAATAAGCTTGATTATCCCGAGGCTTACGATTATATCAAGAATTATAGCAGAATTAACGAAATAGAACAATATTTAACCCTCATAATTCAAGCTAAAAAAGCTGTTTCAATCCCTGTTATTGCTTCTATTAACTGTATTAGCTCCAGCGAATGGGTTTCTTTTGCCGGCGATATAGAACAAGCTGGTGCCGATGCTTTAGAGCTTAACATTATGACACTCCCAACAGACAGTAAAATATCATCGTCCGATATTGAAAATAGAATGTTCGACATTATAGATAAGGTCCGGTCGAAAACTAAACTCCCTTTAGCTATTAAAATTAGCAACCACTATACATCGCTTTCATATATTTTAACTAAACTCGATTGGAACAAACTGATACAGGGCGTAGTTTTGTTCAATCGTCAATACATGCCCGACATCGACTTAGACAAAATGAAAATTGTAGCAGGCAATGTATTCAGCAACTCATCCGACTATCATGAAAGCCTCCGCTGGATAGCCATTATGTCAGATAAACTAAACTATGACTTAGCAGCTACAACCGGTATTTGGGATGGAAAAACCGTTATCAAACAACTACTTGTCGGTGCAAAAGCTGTTCAAATATCAAGCGTACTGTACAAAAAAGGTGTAAGTGTTATAGGCGAAATGTTAAACGAAATGGATCAGTGGATGCAATCGAAAGGTTATCAAAAGATTAGCCAGTTTGCAGGCAGTATGAGCATGCAAAACATTGAGTCGCCAGCTGCTTTCGAACGTATTCAGTTTATGCGTTATTTTTCACAAATTGAATAACTTACAAGTACATGAAAAAGTTTTTTTTGATGTATATTGATGGATTTAAACATTTAAGTACCTTAGGCAAAACATTATGGATTATAATCTTTATCAAACTATTTATTATGTTCTTTATCTTAAAATTGTTTTTTTTTCCGGATGTTTTAAAAAGAGACTTTAAAACCAACGAAGAACGTTCAGATTTTATTATTGAACAATTAATTAAAAATTGAATTATATGACGATGTTAGATGCAGCATTAACCGATTGGTCGAGGGCACAGTTTGCCCTAACAGCAATTTATCATTGGTTTTTTGTGCCATTAACGCTGGGCTTATCTTTTATAATGGCCATAACCGAAACCATTTATGTAAAAACAGGCAACGAAGAGTGGAAAAAACTTACCAAATTTTGGATGACGCTCTTTGGGGTAAATTTTGCTATTGGCGTTGCCACAGGAATTATTTTAGAGTTTGAGTTTGGAACAAACTGGTCGAAATACTCGTGGATTGTTGGCGATATATTTGGCGCACCGCTTGCTGTAGAAGGGATTTTTGCATTTTTCCTCGAATCGACATTTATTGCCGTAATGTTTTTTGGCTGGGACAAGTTAAGTAAAAAATTTCACCTACTTTCGACATGGCTAGTAGCTTTTGGTTCAAATCTATCAGCCTTTTGGATTCTGGTTGCCAATGCATGGATGAACTATCCCACGGGCACTGAGTTTAATCCCGATACTGCCCGAAGCGAAATGATAAGTTTTTGGGACGTAGCACTTTCGCCATTTGCTATAAACAAATTTTTGCACACGATATCGTCGGCTTACATAGTCTCTGCTTTATTTGTTGTAGGTGTTAGCTCATGGTACATGCTCAAAAATCGCAACGTTATTTTTGCCAAAAAAAGTATTCTGGTAGCCTCGGTGTTTGGTGTTTTATCATCATTATTTATTATTATTACCGGCGACGGTTCGGCATATCAGGTTGCTCAAAAACAACCCATGAAACTGGCAGCTATGGAAGGTTTGTACGAAGGCAAAGAAGGGACGGGATTAATTGCATTCGGAATTTTAAACCCTTCGAAAAAAATTGCCGATAGCGAAGATCCTTTTCTTACGAAAATAGAAATTCCTAAGTTGCTGTCGCTATTGAGTTATAGAGATGCCAATGCCTTTGTTCCAGGAATAAAAGATTTAGTTTATGGTAATGAAAAATATGGAATAGAACCGGCACAGAAAAAAATTGAACGTGGAAAAATAAGCGTTCAAGCTCTTAATCGCTATAAAGAAGCCAAAATAGCAGGCGATACACTCGCCATGAATTTGGCATTAGCAGAACTCAAAGAAACATTTCACGATTTTGGCTATGCTTATTTCGACCATGTAGAACAAATAGTACCAAACATTACGTTAGTCTTTTATTCGTTTCATATCATGGTAGCATTAGGATTTTTATTTCTTGTCATTTTTATTTTAACATTCTGGTTCACTTACAAAGAAAAAATTGAATCTAAAAAATGGCTACTTCGCGTTGCCTTATGGAGCATCCCCCTTGGATACTTAGCTTCGCAATTGGGGTGGGTTGTTGCAGAAGTAGGACGCCAACCCTGGGCAATACAAAACATACTACCCGTATTTAAAGCAACCTCACATCTTTCGGTTGGTGCAGTTCAAACAACCTTCTTCCTATTTCTTGTGCTGTTTACCATACTACTAACAGCCGAAATACGTATATTGATTAAACAAATTAAAAACGGACCTAAAGAATAATGCCTATGTTTGAATCAATGGAATTATCGAGCTTGCAGCAATATTGGTGGGTACTTATATCCATTTTAGGTGCTGCTTTAGTTTTCCTTTTGTTTGTTCAAGGAGGGCAAACATTGCTTTTTCAAGTTGCAAAAACCGACGAAGAGCGGACTTTCTTGATAAATACTCTTGGACGCAAATGGGAACTAACGTTTACCACGCTGGTAACTTTTGGCGGAGCTTTTTTTGCATCGTTTCCGCTATTTTATGCCACCAGTTTTGGTGGTGCATATTGGGTTTGGATGGCTATATTGTTTGGATTCATTGTACAAGCAGTGTCGTATGAATTTAGAAGTAAAGCCGGCAACTTTTTAGGTAAAAAAACATACGAGTGTTTTTTGTTTGCTAATGGATTTCTTGCCACAGTATTACTTGGTGCAGCTGTTAGTACTTTTTTCACCGGAAGTGCTTTTTCGATTGACATGTACAATTTGTCAAAATGGGATTTACCTACTCATGGACTCGAAGCTGCTCTGAACATACAGAACCTTTCGCTTGGTATAGCTTTATTTTTCCTTACTCGTATGACAGGTGCCATGTATTTTATGAATAGTATTGTACATGAAGAGATTTTTAAACGATCGCAAAAACAGGTGTTTTGGAATGGGTTAATTTTTCTAGTCTTTTTCTTGATATTCGCAGGATTGCTTCTGACCAGCCAGGGATATGCTGTAGATACCAATGGTATAGTATATATGGAAGATTATAAATACCTGAACAATTTTTTGCAGATGCCTTTGGTATTAATATTTTTCCTTATAGGCGTAGTGCTAGTTCTTTGGGGATGGTATCGTTCGTTTGCAAAAGGTATTGTTAGAGCATTCTGGTGCACTTCGGCAGGTGTGTTTTTAGTTGTATTGTCGTTGTTTTTTATTGCCGGATTTAATAATACTTCATTTTATCCTTCATATACCGATTTACAATCATCATTAACGATTTACAACGCATCATCGAGTCATTTTACTTTATCGGTTATGAGCTATGTATCGCTCTTTATTCCTTTTGTTGTATTGTATATTGCTTATGCATGGCGTTCGCTTGCAAAACTAAAAATTTCTAAAGAAGAGCTTAACAGTAACTCACATGTTTATTAACAAATAATTATAATTATGGTTTCGTCGATTTTGTGGCTCATTAGTTGGCCTGTTCTAATAGCTTTGACATACTTTATCGTATTCAAGCTATTAAAAAAGAAAAATTGGCTCTGAGTCTAGTATTTATATGTATAATAGTATTTTTTCAATCAGGTCGCTCTGATTAATTGGTTTGACTAAGTATTCGCAGCAACCAGCACGCCGGCATTGTTCTTCTTCGCTGGCATAGGCATAAGCTGTTTGAGCAATAATAGGGATATTAGGATTAATTTCTTTTATGAGTTTAATAGCTTCAAAACCATCCATTACAGGCATTTGAATATCCATCAAAACGATGTTTATTTGGCATTGCGATTGTTTAAAAATATCGACTGCTTCTTTCCCGTTGCGAGCACGAATAATATGTACTTTTTCGTTCGATAACATTTCTTCTAAAAACATAAAGTTCAGGTCGTCGTCTTCGGCTATAAGTATGTAGATGTCTTTATGAATATCGATTGCAGTATCATTTTTCAAAATAGGCTTGGAGCTTGTAAAAAGATTAATGTTGGAATACGGAAAACGAACGGAAAACGTACTTCCTTTTTGCCACTCCGACTCAACATGCAATGAACCATTCATCTGTTCTACAATAGTTTTCACAATGTATAGTCCTAATCCCATACTATTCGGTGCTGTTGCATAGCCTTTCTCTAAACTATAAAATGGTTGGAATAAGGTATCTATTTGTTCGGGTTTTATACCAATACCTGTATCTTTTACATAAAATATAATGCAATTGTTTAAAACAGAATAGCCAAATTTTATTTCACCATGAAATGTATATTTAATTGCATTCGAAATAAGATTCGACATAATTTGTTTTAATCTGAGCACATCGGTCAAAAAGGGCAAATTATCTTCGGGACTGTTGGCTAAAACTAGTTGTACACTGGACTTCTGACGAAACTGCAGTTCCTGTAAAAACTGTTCGTAAATCTCATGAAACAATGGATAAAGAAAAACGACTTCGTTGACAATGGATAAATTGCCCGTTTCTATCATCGACAAGTCAATTAGATCGTCGATCAATCTCAATAAAACAACAGAACTGTTATGAACTTGAGTTATATAATGCTGTTTTTTTTCTTCGTTTAGATTGGCTTTTAACAGTAAGTGTGCAAAGCCATTAATAGAGTTAAGAGGGGTTCGTATTTCATGACTAATGGTTGCTATAAATGTAGATTTGATACGTTCCTTTTGTTCGGCCTCTAATTTTGATTTTAGCAAGTCTTGTTCTTTCTTTTTAGATTCGGTAATATCGTGAGTAATAGAGATCAAAAACTTAAATTTGTTATTTTCGAGTATAGGAAAGATTTCTTCGTAATAAATTTTTTCCTCTCCTGATTTATCAACAAAAGTAAATTCATGCGAAAATGTCTTGCCTTCGGTAAAGAGTCCTTCAAGTATTTTTTTTGCCTTTTCTTGGAAATCTTGCGGCATCAAGTCGAATATGTTTTTCGATTTAATTTGTTCTTCATCATACTGATACAATTCTAAAAATCTTCGATTAGACTTAATAATATTATAATTCTCATCAACAAATAGAATTCCCTCGTTTAGATTGTCAATTATAATTTGATTGATTTCTGTTAAATAACCAATCTCTTTTTTCGACAATACCCAGTCGGTTATGTCTCTAATTGAAACAATATAATGCTCCTTCCATCC
This sequence comes from uncultured Bacteroidales bacterium, assembly GCA_937960415.1. Lineage (GTDB taxonomy): Bacteria > Bacteroidota > Bacteroidia > Bacteroidales > GWA2-32-17 > Ch61. Next base: position 92,388 of record CALGPK010000001.1, read on the forward strand.
TTCTGTAACAGGAGTAATAATAGTCTGACAATAAATAGGTTGTTGATTGATAATGCTTGATGATTCGAAAAACAATGTTCGGTTTTGATGTTTTGCTTCATTAAGATATTGAATAAATTTATGATTTAAAAATGGAAAACATTCAAAAACATTTTGATTAAGGATTTCGTGCGGAAGGTTGAATTTTTTTAACAAACTTAAAAGTGCTTGATTGGCAAAAATAATTTTGTCGTTTTTGTTTACAACAAATATCAATTCGCTTGTTGTGTTTAATATAGTTTGATAAAACAAACTATTTTGATGAAGTTGATGTTGGGCATGACGTTTTTGAATAAGCAGCGATGAATGATTGATAAAAGGTTCTAGCATCGAAATTTTTTCTTCGGGCTGATGCGTAAAAATGGTAATATTTCCGAGCAACGAAGCATTGCTTAAAAAACCCATTATATAAATGCCATGTAATGGAATGTTTAATAACAGATCTTTAAGTATGTCTTTATTGAAAAAATAATTTGCCGCCCAAAAGCTTTCTAATTTTAATTCAACCAAACGACCATAAGTAGCTAAAACTTTTTGCTCATGTGGCAATGAAAAAGAAATATGTTTAACATGACTTTTTAATACAGAAACATATTGTTGTATGCTATGTATAGGCGAATATATATATTCATTTATAAACAAATCGTCTGCATTGTCATATCTGTTGATAATAATGGTACATTGTGGAAAAATATGCGAAATTTTTTTGCCGATAAATTTATATGGATTAGAATAATCGTCGAGTGCAAGCAGCTCAAAAGAAAGTTGAGTTAATAGTTCGAAAAAACTTTTACACTCATTTTCAGCAGATTGTATTTGAGGTTCTAAATGTAGGATATACTGATTATGATTATCATCTTCAAAAAAATAGGGTTTAAAGGTAAAGGGTTGTTGATTTTTTTTCAACCTAACAACTAAACATTCGATGTTTTTTGAATTAAAATAATGTTCAAAAAAGTTGTTCCAATTTAATTCGCTTTTTTGATCCAATTCAAAAAATTCGCCTACATGTACACCTATTTTTATCGAAAACTCTTTGCAATTTTTAGTAAATCCTGTTATGACACCCGACGCATTAGTTGTTATAATATAGTTTTCAACCAAAGTCTCTGAACTTTTTTATATTATACAAATGTACATTAAATTATTCATTTATACAACAGACGAATAAAAATTCAGTCCTGTTTACTTTGCATCTGCGTTTTCGAAGTATAGCATATTTGCCAAAACTATTTTTACTTTTAGGTTGAAGTATTATCAAAAGCAGGTAGAGCTTTCATGGCGGGCGAACCACCCCCCACCGTCATGGCGAGCGAACGCAGTGAGCGAAGCAATCCCCCCATTGCACACCTGCACACCTTATGCGATTGCTTGGTCGGTTTTTCGCTCCGCTTAAACCTCATCGCTATGACGAGAGGAAAAACCTTACAAATTTTAAAAGCTGTAAGGTTTAATATTGACGGGAAGTAGCACGAGATTACCACGCCCCGAATTACTTCGGGGCTTGTAATGACGGGGAAGTGCCGTCATGGCGAGCGGAACGAAGTGAAGCGAAACAATCTCCCTTACCAAGATCCCTCAGGTCATACGAGTCTTGTTTATGCCGTAAAAATCTACTTTGACCAACCCGACAATGAATATTATACCCCCCTATTGGATACGAACATCTAAATGGCGAAAAACGGAAAACTATTTTCAAACCTTCATACATCAACAACGGTTCTGAAAATTATTAAAAGCATTAAAGCACTGGCAAAAATTAAAACAATATTCGATATAAAAACATAGGGTAAAAAGCCGATTGATAAACCGTTTCTATGGCTTTCTTACGCATATTATAACTTTGCATAATAGGCGATTTGTTCTGCGTCAAATTTTGTAGATCAATAGCCCATTCCTGTGTTGTTAATTTTCCATTTCGCTTATAGCCTATGCGAACATCCATGCGAAAGTAGTCCGGAAACTTTTTTTCGTAAGCTTTACTAACATCATATCGTATAGAACTATGATTTATGCTTTCATTCAAATCAATGGGAATATAACGTTTGCCACCTGCATAAATCGTTTTAACGTCCAGCGTTAAAAAGTTACGTTCCTTAAGCTTCCATTCATATCCTGCTAGTAAATTCGCTACATATTGACTATTGAATGCTGTATTGCGCCATTTGCCATCGTAACCTCTATATTTCGAATCGAACAATGATGTTGTAAACAACCAGTAAAATCCTTTGTGAATGGTTCGCTCGAGCGTAAATTCAATACCAACATTTTTACCCACGCCTTTGTTTATAAGGCTATCTACGGCAGGAATACTAAAAAACTCACCAGCATTGACAATGCTGTATTCGGGAATAATGGGCGATACCGGCACTTTAAACAACCACTGATAGTATGGCTCTATTTTAAAATATAAGTTTTTGTTTAAACGATATGTATACGAAAGTACGCAATGATGGGAACGGGTATTTTTTAAATGCTTGTTTGTATATTGATAAGTATTGCTCAACGAATCATAATCGAGTAAATAGTAAACAGCATACGGCTGCATTTGCGAATGCAAACCATATCCCAAAGCAAATGTTTGACTATTGTCGATACTCCATTCAATTCCCAAACGGGGTTCGGCTGTTATTTCGTTATTGATAAAATTCATCTGCGAATGCAAACCAGCGTAAAACCTTAAATAATCAGTTACATAATGTTGAATTTGTTCGTACACTTGTACTGTAAAAAAATCAGCTCCTATTTGATGCAGTACAATGAATTTGTTCCAATTATCAATCAGAGCACTATCACAAAGTTCTGTTCGATGTTTTTTTATAGTAAAGCCCAAAATCAGATGATTGCGTGTATTTAATTTTGTTTTCATGTGCATTGCCAGAGCATAGGTAGTAGTTGTGTTTTTGCTTCGGTAATACGGATCGAACGAAAGCAAAACTGTATCGATATTATCCACAATCGTTCTATCTGTTGTTAGTTGATGCGAAACAATGGTTTTTATATGAGTATTGTTGCCTGCAAGAAATTGATACGACAGAGCTGTAACGTAAAGCGACGAAGCAAAAGCAGTGTGCATATCGACCAAACGGAAGCCTGTTGTTGAAGTATCGATTAAATCGGTACCCATATCAATATGGCTGCTACCGTACAAACCTAGTAGCGAAAAAGATGCATTGTCTTTTGTAGGAACATGAACTTTGTATGACAAATCGTTGTAATAAGGGACAGCTGTTCCGGTGCCTGTTCCAAATCCGAGTTTGTGCATTACAGCAAGTGTTGAGTAACGAGCATTAACCAAATACGAGCTATACGAATGTTTACTAAATGGACCTTCTATACCAAGCTCAAATCCATTGAAACCTACCTGTCCGGTAAATTCAGTTTTCTGATTATTACCCTTACGCATCTTAAGATCGAACACCCCTGATATACCGTTGCCAAATTTTGCGGGAAAAGCACCCGTATAAAAATCGGAATTCGAAAGCAAATTGTTGTTGAGCATGCATACTGGTCCGCCGGTAGTTCCCAATGCTGCAAAATGGTTCGGATTAGAAATTTCCACATCGTCCAAACGCCAAATTACACCAATAGGTGAATTCCCTCGAATAATAATATCGTTGCGTGAATCGTTTTGCATCACCACACCAGCATGATTACCTACCATACGAGCTACATCGCCCAAACTACCCGCATAACGCTCAGTTTGTTCTACATTGAAGGAGCGTGCCGATACCGTAGCTATAGACTCGGTCGATTTATCCTTGTGCGTTTGAGCAATAACCGATATCTCATTTAAAGTTACAATTTGCTCCATAAGGGCCACCTCAACAAATAATTCTTTTGCCGACTGCAATAGCAACCCTTGCAAAATCTCTGGTCTGTAACCTACAAATGAAACTTTTAGCGTATGTCGTCCTACTGGAACATTGCTTAACACAAAGTAACCATCGGCATTGCTAATAGTTGCATACATCGTATCGCTGGTTTGTAATACAATAGTAGCCCCAGCTAATGGGCTTTGAGTAACGTAATCCGTTATTTTGCCACGAATATTTTGATATAACTGCTGTGCTACGGCTAAATTCGTTAAAAAAAAACAGGACTAAGCCTTGAAAAAAAAATTCATCATAAAAAAACATTATACACTTTTAAAGTATAAATGGCATTCATAGTAAACTGGTTGTTATGATTAAATTTCTCTAACCAACTCTTTGATAATTTGTGTCATTTTAGGCTCCGACTGCGATGCAATGTGTTGTACATCTTCATGAGTAACTTTCACAATTTTGCCGGGAACTCCTAAATCGGTAATTATAGAAATAGCGAAACAAGGTATATTCATGTGACGAGCAACAATAACTTCGGGAGTAGTACTCATGCCAACGGTATCGCCACCAATATTTCTAAAGTAAACATATTCGGCTGGTGTTTCGAGTGTTGGTCCTGTTACTCCCACATACACGCCCTTTTGAACCTTAATACCCAATCGTTGTGCAATTTGTTCTGCTTTTGCAATTAACATTTTGTCGTATGGCTCGCTCATATCGGGGAAACGAGGTCCCAGTTCAGAATAATTTTTACCAATCAACGGATTGGGAATAAGATTGATATGATCGTTAATAATCATCAGATCGCCTATTTCGAAATTTGGGTTAACTCCTCCGCTGGCATTAGAAACAATTAAATACTGGATGCCCAACTGCTTCATAACTCTAACAGGAAACGTAACTTCTTGCATCGTATAACCTTCGTAGTAGTGAAACCTTCCTTGCATAGCAATCACTTTTTTGCCCGATAGAATACCAAAAATAAGTCGCCCCTGATGACCTTCTACGGTTGATACAGGAAAATTGGGAATGTTTTGGTATTCTAAAACATGTTCTACTTCAATTTCACGGACTAAACCACCTAAACCAGTTCCTAAAATAATACCAATTTCGGGTTTAAACTTTGTTTTTTCGGCTATAAATACTGCTGATTGGTTGATTTTTTCTAACATACTCTATCAATTCTTGGTTAAACAATTTTTTCTCGTTGTATAAAAATTCAATTTCAATCGGAATATAAAAAATAGGTAATTTTTTTAATCTATCTGCCGACGCAGATTCGCGAAGTCGTATGGCATCTTTTTCAGTTGTTATTATCACTTTGTTGGAATAAGGTATTTCGTTGAAACGATTGTCAATTAGTTCAATATCTTTAGGCTTGAAAAAATAGTGATCGGGAAAAATTAACGAAATAGTTTCAATAGAAAATTTTTGAATATAGTCTATCAAAGGCTTGGGATTGGCAATACCGGTTACAAGCAAAACATAATATTTGCACTTACTAAAGCTATACTTGGTTGCAGAGAAAGTTCCGGGAAAAACTACTACTGGGTTTTTGTATTCGATATGGGTAAAAAAGAGATATTGAAACGGAAACAAATTTAACTTTTTCTGTATAATACGTCGTTCAATTGGCTTTATGTCTGAAGGAGTGTTGGTTACAATCACCATATGAGCTTTATTTTTATGATGAATTCGCTCTCGTAAATTTCCGTATGGCAACAAATGATCTTCGTAAATAGGATTATTGTAATCTACCAGCAACAAATAAACACCTGCTTTAACAGCCAGATGTTGGTACCCATCGTCCATAATAATTACATCAATTTTTGGGTCTGTTTTTTTTAATAAAATTTCGATAGCTTTTTTGCGATCTTCGCAAACCACTACTGTAATGTCGGTAAATTTTTGTTTAATTTGCAAAGGTTCATCACCTACATCCATTGCTGACGAATCGATAAAAACCTCCAGAAAGCCTTTTGTTTTGCGTTTGTATCCTCTACTTAACACTGCTACCGAGTAGTATTCTTTAAGTGTCGATACCACATACTCTACATGAGGAGTTTTGCCAGTACCACCAACAGTAATGTTTCCTACGCAAACAATGGGTATTGGATATTCGTTCGAACGAAAAACTGAAATATTATATAAAAAATGTCTTAATTCTACAAAAAAAACATACAGCCACGACAAAGGAATTAAGATAAAGCCATATTTTTTTCGATTCAACAACAAAGCTTACTTTTTAAATTTGCTAATGTAATGATTTTTCACAAATTCAGCAAATTGTTTTTAAGTACACTTTACCATAATTAAAAATCTATATAAATCGATTATCGTTTATTAAAACGAAAATGGTTAGTTTTGCACAAAAAAACATGGCACTTCAATGCGGTATAATAGGCATTCAGGGTAGCGGTAAAACAACATTATTTAATTCACTTTCAGGAACTAAAGCCGAAACACAGTCGTTCTCCGACAAAGCAAACATAGGTATTATAAAAGTACCCGACAAGCGTTTGTATGAACTTGAAAAGTATCAAAAAACCGAAAAAATTGTCCATGCAACGGTCAACCTGGTTGACATTCCCGGACTATCGAAAGGCTCATCTGGCAACGAAAGTGCCCGAAAATTTTTAAATGAAATTCGCAATAGCGATGCCTTTATTCATGTGGTTCGTTGCTTCGACAATCCCCTTGTCCCCCACCCCGATGGTAGCATCGATCCTATTCGTGATGTTGAAAACATTGAACTGGAGCTTCAGGCAAGAGATATAGAATCGATCGACAAAAAAATTCAGCGACTCGAAAAAGTTGCTAAAGCTGGAAACAAAGAAGCTAAACAACAAATAGAAAAACTCACTGAAGTCAAAGAGCGACTCGAAAACTTTGAATCGGTTCGCAACATGGAACTGCACGAAATTGCTCGCGAAGCAATCCAAGATTTGTTTTTGCTCACAGCCAAACCCATGCTTTTTGTAGCCAACGTCGATTCTAACTCAGTGGTTAGTGGTAATGCCTATTCGAAAGCTTTAGAAAATTACCTCAAACCCAAAGGCTACACTATGCTTGTGTTAAGTGCACAATTCGAAGCGGAAGTTGCAGAACTTGACAACGAAGACGATCGAATGATGTTTTTGCAGGATGCTGGATTACAGGAACCAGCCGTAAATCGTCTGATACAAGCTGCTTACTACATGCTTAACTTACGTACTTTCTTCACCGTTGGACCGAAAGAAATTCGTGCATGGACAATAAAAGAAGGTATGACAGCACCGCAAGCTGCTGGCGTAATTCATAGCGATCTTGAACGTGGCTTTATCCGTGCCGAAGTAATGAAATATTACGACTTTGTAACATTAGGTAGTGAAGCTGCTTGCAAAGAAAAAGGTAAATTTTACATAGAAGGCAAAAATTACATCGTTCAAGATGGTGATATTTTACACATTAGATTTAATGTATAAATTTTAAACCGCAATTACCTATTAAACAACTGATCTAGTAATTGTTCATCAACAAAATTAGGTAACGTAACTGTTAATCGTGGTTCTTTTTCCATTGCACGTTTGATAGCAAAAATAGCACCCTTATTACGAGCCCAACTGCGACGAGCAATCCCGTTGTTAACATCCCAGTGCAGCATCATTTTAAGCCTACGATCGGCATCGTCGGTACCGTCGAGCACCAAACCAAATCCACCATTAATTACCTCGCCCCAACCCACACCTCCGCCATTGTGCAGAGAAACCCATGTTGCACCACGAAACGCATCGCCTATAACATTGTGAACTGCCATATCAGCAGTAAATCGCGACCCATCGTAAATATTTGACGTTTCGCGAAATGGTGAATCAGTTCCAGAAACATCGTGATGATCACGACCTAAAACTATGGGAGCAGAAATATAACCCTTTCGTATAGCTTCATTAAATGCTTTAGCTATTTCGATACGTCCTTGTGCATCGGCATACAAAATACGAGCCAAACTTCCTACTACAAGTTTATTTTTTTTAGCTTCGCGTATCCACTTCAAATTATCGAGCATTTGTTGCTTAATCTCATCGGGTGCTTCGAATGCGAGTTTTTCTATTACATTTCCAGCTATCTCATCTGTTTTATCTAAGTCATCTGGATTTCCAGAAGTACATACCCAACGAAATGGACCAAAACCATAATCGAAACACATCGGTCCCATAATGTCCTGAACATACGATGGATATTTGAAAGAACCATCGGATTTAAGAATATCGGCACCGGCACGGCTTGCTTCAAGCAAAAAAGCATTGCCATAATCGAAAAAATACATACCACGCTCGCAAAGTGTGTTGATAGCAGCCACATGACGACGCAACGATGCATATACCAATTCTTTAAAACGTGCAGGATCGTTGGACATCATTTCGTTGGCTTCTTCGAACGAAATGCCTGCTGGATAATAACCACCGGCAAATGGATTATGCAACGATGTCTGATCGCTGCCAAGTTCTACAGTAATATTTTCTTTTACTAATCTTTCCCATAAATCGACAACATTACCATGATAAGCTAACGATACTGCTTCTTTATTTTGTTTAGCTTTAACAATTCGTAAAATCAACTCATCTAGATGATGATAAACTTCATCAACCCAACCTTGTGAGAAACGAGTTTGTATGGCTTTTGGATTCACTTCGGCAATGACCCCCACAGCACCTGCTATAACCGCTGCCTTGGGCTGAGCACCACTCATACCACCTAAACCACTCGATACAAATAGTTTGCCCGACATACCTTCGCCATGTTTGCTAATCATACGACCGGCGTTTAAAATAGTAATTGTAGTTCCGTGAACAATACCCTGAGGACCAATGTACATATACGAACCAGCCGTCATCTGCCCGTATTGCGTCACGCCCAACGCATTATACCGTTCGTATTCATCTTTTGATGAGTAATTTGGTATCATCATACCATTGGTAACAACTACACGTGGAGCATCTTTATGCGAAGGAAACAATCCCATTGGATGACCCGAATAAATAACGAGAGTTTGTTCGTCGGTCATCTCGCTCAAGTATTTCATGGTAAGCAAATATTGAGCCCAGTTTTGAAATACCGCACCATTTCCTCCGTAAGTAATTAGCTCGTGAGGATGCTGGGCTACTCTTGGATCTAAATTGTTCTGAATCATGAGCATGATGGCTGCTGCCTGTTTCGATTGGTGTGGATATTCATCTATTGGACGTGCGTACATTTCGTAATCGGGTCGAAAACGATACATGTATATACGTCCGTATGTATTAAGTTCATTTAAAAATTCTGGAGCAAGTACAGCATGGTGTTTTTTCGGAAAATAACGCAATGCATTTCGAATAGCCAGTTTTTTTTCTTCTTGAGTTAAAACGTCTTTTCGTTTTGGAGCATGATTTACATTGGGATCGTACGGTTTGGGATTAGGTAATTCTTCGGGGATCCCTTGCTGAATAATACGCTTGAATTCTTCTTTCGATATCATAGCTGTTTTTTGCTGTAAATTTAAACAAAATATTTTGAACAAAACCCAATAAAATTCAATCTACTATTTTTCAACAAACCATTTTTATCGAATAAAAAGTTGTTTGCTGTTAAAGATTTGAAATAATTAAGGTTTTAAAAAAATCAATGAAATATATTTTGCACTTTACAAAGATTATTTGTATATTTGTCATACATAAATTCATTTGACTATGAATCGTTTATTATTTTTAAGTTTGTTATTTGTTTTTGTAAACTCGGTATCATCTCAGGTTTACAATTTTGGTAACATATACATCGAAAATGCCGGAAATGTATATGTAACAACAGATTTTCAGAACAATCAGGGCGGAAGTATTAATAATTTCGGAACAATTTGGGTTGGAGGTAATTGGGAAAATAATAATCCAAACAATTATGCTTTTGTAAATTCAAGTCCCGGAAACGTTAAACTGTTCGGTAACCATCAAACTATCGGAGGAACTAATTCAACTAAATTTTTTAATTTAAGCCTCGAAGGTACAGGTATAAAATCTTTATTAATTAACACTGAAGTTGAAGGTACGCTTTTTTTAAACGATAGGGAGCTAGCCACTAATCAGTATGTAATGTATGTATCTAATCCTTCTATTAATGCTATAGCATTTACAACTGGTTTTGTAAGCAGTTTGGGCAACGGTTATCTTTCCAGAGCTACAAACACCACTCAACCATACATTTATCCCGTTGGATCTTCACTGGGCACTCCCCGATATCGTCCTGTAGAACTTATTCCTACATCCTCTGCTTCGCATGTTATGGGTGTTCGTTTTGCCAACAACGATCCTACTAACGAAGGCTACGATCGCTCTATAACCGATGGACAGGTAGCAAATATCAATTCCAATTTTTTTCATAAAATTCACCGCATTTATGGATTAGATCCTTTTGACATTGTCATTTATTACGACCCAAATCAAGATGGTTCTTTTAATGAAATTGCTCACTGGGATGATTATCCGTGGACTCATTGGCGACATACCACTCCGGCAACAGTTACTCCCGGTAACCCACTATATTCCATCGGTATTTCATCTCATGCCGATTTCATGCTAGAACCTTTTGCTCTTTACGGATGCACTCCTTCTACTCAACCAACAAATATTATTGCAAGTGATACTACCATTTGTGACACACAACCTGTAACACTTACCGTACAAGGTGGAAACCTTGGAACCGGCGCACAATGGACATGGTATGCCGATAATTGTGGCGGCACACCCATTGGAACCGGTAATAGTATTGTTGTTTATCCCACCACAACAACTACATACTATGTCAACGCAGTTGGAAGCTGTGGAACTACTGAATGTACGTATCTTAAAATAGAAATAAGCCCGGCTCCTCAAATAAATATTTCTTCAAACAGTCCTTTATGTGTAGGTTCTACATTGAATTTAAATGCTTCGGGAGGTACACAATACCAGTGGTCTGGACCCAATAATTTTACATCAACACAACCCAATCCAAGTATTCCTAATGTAACTTTGCAACAAGCCGGCACTTACTATGTAACGGTTTCCAATACTGATGGTTGTACCAGCACCGAACAAATCAATATACAAATTTACAATAACCCACAAGGAAGCATAAGCAATGCACAAGTTGTGTGCGAAGGTCAACATGCAACCTTACAAGCAAGTGGTGGAGCAACTTATACATGGAGTGGACCAAACAATTTTACTGCAACCGGAGCAAACGTGCAAATTTCTAATATAACACAAAACGAATCTGGAACATACTACGTAACCATTACCAACGATGCAGGTTGTACTTCAGTACTTAATACAACCATTGATATACAACCAATCCCACAAATCGTAGCCTCATACTCTGGAGCCACATGCGAAGGCAACTCTATTACTCTGACCGCAAGCCCTTCTAACATGCTATCGTACCAGTGGAGTGGACCAAATAATTTTAGTAGTAATCAGCAAAATCCACAAATTTCGAACATCACCTTTACTATGAGCGGAACCTATACAGTTACCGTAACTCACAACTGTGGAACTTCAACTGATACAGTTAATGTTATGGTTTATGAAAGACCATCCATTTTGAGCTTAAACACACAAAACGAAAGTTGTAAAGACATGAAAGACGGACAAATTTCGCCTTCAGTAAGTGGTGGAAACTCCCCATTTACTTACTTGTGGAGTAATGGCAATACACAATCTGAGCTTACAAATCTTAGCGAAGGATCTTATTCGGTTACCATTACCGATGCCAAGGGTTGTAGCGTTACAGGAACTGCTTTGATACAAAAAGGCGAATACGATTGCTTCTTTATACCTACCGTATTTTCTCCCAACGGTGATGGAAATAACGATATACTTTATATCCGCGGGCACGGAATTAAAGAAATGATATTCCGAATATACGACCGATGGGGCAATATGATTTTTGAAAGCACCAATCCTCAATTAGGTTGGGACGGAAACTATAAAGGCAAGCCCATGAATGCAGGTGCTTACGCCTACTATGCAAAAATTGTTTTCGTTAACGGAACCGAAAAAGAAATCAGAAATAACATAACCTTAATACGTTAAGCTTATGAAAACTATATTTATATTCACTTTAATGTTTTTAACAGGAATGATTGTGTCGGCCCAGGACATTCATTTTGTAAATCACGACATAACAAAAACCATATACAATCCTTCGTATGCCGGTAAAAACGAGCAATCAATGATGGCGGGGATCATTTATCGTGACCAATGGTCGGAAATGGGAAAATTATACAAAACCTACTCGCTAGGAGGCGAAATTCTTCTGCCCAATCAATCCCGACAAGCTGGCAATTTGGGGTTAGGACTATGGATTGATAGAGATAATGCCGGATATGTACGTCTTGGCACTAATCAAGTAGGCCTTTCGGTTGCCTATCATGCTAAACTTAACGACGAGAATATTTTTTCGGGTGGTATTTACGGAGGAATATTAAACCAACATCTAAGTCAAGACAACATGCGTTGGGATAGTCAATATAACGGAATTTATTACGATGCCAGCCTTTCATCGAACGAAACGTTTTCGGCCAATAGTATAACAAAGCCCGATGTTGGTGCTGGAATTTCTTACACTTTTTCTAATCGCAAACAAAAGGGCGAAGGAATAAGCATTCAGACCGGATACGCCATGTATCATTTAAATAAACCCGACATGTCTTACACCACATCGGGTACAGATAAACTTCATACACGCAGCGTATTTCATTTAAATAGCATTATTGATATACAGAAAACGATTATGGCTATTAATCCATCTGTATTATACATGCAACAGGGTAAATCTTCTGAACTTTACATGAGTTTAAAAGGTATTTTCGACATCACCAAATCGAAAATGAAGGGTGGCAATATTCAAAAACTATTAGCCGGCTTTCATTACAGAAATAAAGATGCAATTATAGCAGAGATTGGAATTCAATCGTACAACGTAGCCGTTTCGTTTGCTTACGATTGGACTATATCAAGCCTAAAAGGTAAAGGAATTGGAGCATTCGAAATAGGATTAAAATATGATTACCAACTATTTAAAACTTCAAGCAATCGATTATTATAAAACCTAATTCATACTATGAAAACAATTGTTACAAGCATTTTAATCTGTTTTACAGTTTGCTTGTTTATGAGTAAAGTTTTTGCTCAGGCAAGTATCAACATATCGGGAAATCCGCCTAACAGTTCTGCTGGGCTGGATATCGATTTTACCAACAAGGGATTGCTTATCCCTCGTGTATCTCTTACGCAAACTACTTCTTCCTCGCCTATAACTTCGCCAGAAATAAGCTTAATGATCTACAACACAGCTTCGGTAAACGATGTTACACCTGGTTATTATTTCTGGAACGGCAGCAGATGGATTCGTTTCTTAGACTCCAATGTGCGCCCATGGCTGCTAAGTGGTAATAGTGGTACCATTCCCGGCACGGATTTTCTTGGGACTACCGATGCACAACATTTAGTTATTAAAACCAACAATCAAGAACGTATGAGACTTTTATCTAATGGTCCTGTTTTAATAAACCGTACCACACTTACCTATGCAACCGACTTATTCGAAGTGCAGGGCAACAGCACATTTCCCGACGCCGTTAATGGCTTTACCGATCAGGCTAATGGCATTGCTGTTAGCGGTATGAACACAACCGTTACAGGTGCAGGCACAGGAACCGGAGTGTATGGTGCATCGCTTCAAACTGGTTCGGCTGGTGTTAGAGGCGAAGGTAGCAGTTCTACACGCGGAGTTTTAGGAATGACAAACCATGCAACTTATGCCGGTGTACAAGGTCAGAATCAACATGGCGATGGCGATGGTATTGTAGGAATTAATGCTGCAAGCTTCAATACCTTAAATGGCACCGGCGTATTTGGTCAGTCCTCGCAAGGAGGAGGCGCTGCAGCAGGTGTTTATGGCTATAATGACAACCATGCAGGTGCTGCTATCATTGGTTACAATGCCGCCACTGCTGGGACAGGAAATGGGAAAGGCGTTGTAGGTTATACCAATCAAAGCGGAGCTAGTGCAGCCGGCGTTTACGCTATTAATGCAAATGCTGGCGGAGAGGCCCTCATAGCAGTTAATTCGGCATCTGCCGGAACAAACATAGGTGATGCTTTATTAGCTCAAACTTCGCAAAATCAAGGATTTGGTGTTTTTGGAATAAATTTTCATTCAACTGGAACAGGTGTTGCAGGAGCAGGAAATAATCAAACGGCATCATATTTAACAAACGGAAGCGGAGGAGCATTCACAGGAAATATAATTGGAGTTTATGGTAAGGCAACTTCATCTTCAAACTCTACTTTTGGTGGTTACTTTTCGAACAACAATGCTAACGGCTATGCATACATTGGCGGAACGGATAATTCAGGAACCGTACGAAAAGTTATTGGTCCTGGTTCTGTCAGTACTATCGTATCAGATACTCAAGGCAATAAAGTAACCATGACTTGTCCCGAAGCACCCGAAATATTGTTTATGGACTTTGGACATGCTAAGCTTGAAAATGGTAGAGCCTATGTA
>CALGPK010000002.1 GCA_937960415.1 uncultured Bacteroidales bacterium
CGTTGTGTAAATGCTGAGGCAATAGATGTTACCATGGTAATACCAGCCGATGGACCGTCTTTTGGGATAGCGCCCTCTGGTACGTGAATGTGGACGTTCCATTTTTCAAATACTTCGGGATTGATGTTTAATTCGTCGGCATGAGATTTAATGAATTCCAATGCAATAATTGCCGATTCTTTCATTACATCGCCAAGGTTTCCGGTAATGGTAAGATTACCTTTTCCTCGGCTTAGGCTGGTTTCAATAAAGAGTATTTCACCACCTGTTTGTGTCCATGCCAGTCCAGTAACAACGCCCGCAACTTCGTTGCCTTCGTATTCATCGGTTTCGAACTCGGGTGGTCCTAAAATGTTGAGTATATCGGACGAAGTGAGTTTTTTGTTATATTTTTCTTTCATGGCAATTTTTTTGGCAATAGCTCTTATTATTTTGGCAATTTTTCGTTCAAGATTTCGAACTCCCGACTCGCGAGTGTATTGTTGTATAATTTGTTCGATAATCCTTTCGCTAAATACAATTTGTTTTGGGTTAACGCCATGTTCTTTAAGTTGTTTGGGTATTAAATGTTTTTGTGCAATTTGTATTTTTTCTTCTGTAATGTATCCGCTGACTTCTATCATTTCCATGCGGTCGCGAAGTGCCGGACTAATGGTGTTGGTTTGGTTGGCTGTGGCTATAAACAAGACTTTTGACAGGTCGTAGTCGATATCAAGGTAATTGTCGTGAAAAGCATTATTTTGTTCGGGATCGAGTACTTCGAGCAAAGCAGCCGATGGATCACCACGAAAATCGGTGCCTACTTTGTCTATTTCGTCAAGAACAAATACCGGATTGGATGAACCTGCTTTGCGTAATCCTTGTATAATACGTCCGGGCATGGCACCTATGTATGTTTTTCGGTGTCCGCGTATTTCGGCTTCATCGTGCAATCCTCCCAACGAAATCCTAATATATTTTCGTCCCAAAGCACGGGCTATGGATTTACCAAGTGAGGTTTTCCCCACACCAGGAGGACCGTACAGGCACAGGATGGGTGCTTTTAAGTCGCCTTTAAGTTTTAATATGGCTAAATGTTCGAGTATTCGATCTTTAACTTTTTCTAGTCCAAAATGATCTTCGTCTAAAATTTGTTGAGCATTTTTTAAATTAAAATTGTCTTTGGTGTATTCGTTCCATGGCAGTTCTAATATGAGTTGGAGATAATTGAGTTGAACCGAATATTCGGCCGCCGAAGGGTTCATTCGTTCAAATTTTTCGAGTTCTTTGTTAAAAATTTGGGCAACTTGCCTGGTCCATTTTTTCTTTTTGGCTTTTTTTCGTAGTTCTTGTATTTCTTGTTCAAACGGATTTCCTCCAAGCTCTTCCTGAATGGTTCTGATTTGTTGCTGTAGCAGGTATTCTTTTTGCTGCCGGTCGAGGTCGAGTTTTACTTTTTGTTGTATGTCGTTTTTGAGTTCGAGCATTTGAACTTGTTGAACAAGTTTTTCGAGTAGTTGCATTCCTCGTGCTTTAAGATCGTTAATTTCGAGCAATTTTTGTTTGTCTTCGAGTTTTAAATCGCTACTCGAACAAATAAAGTTAATCAGAAAATAAGCATTTTCGATATTACGAATAGCAAATGATGCTTCGGACGGTATATTGTTGGATAGTTTGATAATTTTTAAGGTTAAATCTTTTAGAGACGAGAGTAAAGCTTCGTATTCTTTATCGTTGGTTTCGGGTTTGGTTTCGGGCAAAGACTTTACTTTTGCAATATAAAAGGGCTCATCGGTAATAAACTCTTCAATGATAAAACGTCCTTTCCCTTGTAAAATAACCGTTGTAGTGTTATCGGGCATTTCCAGTATTTTGATGATTTGGGCATAGGTGCCAATCTGATACAATTGGTTTGGCTTTGGATTTTCGTGTTTGGGATTTTTTTGAGTAACTGTTCCTATAATTTTGTTCGAAGCGTTGGCATCGTTTATAAGTTTGAGAGATTTATTTCTACCTACTGTGATAGGTATAATAACTCCAGGGAAAAGAACGGTATTTCGCAGCGGTAAAATTGACAGCTCGTTGATATCATCTAACGATGTATTTTGATCCATTTCAATTTCTTCCGATATGATGGGAATGAATTCGGAATCTTCTAAACTATGCATTTGATAAACCGTCTTAAAATTATTATTGAAGTAACCGCTCATATATAATCAATGTAAAAATGTCAGTCAAAAAAAAACAAAAAATATCTTTGGCAAGAATAATGCCATATTTAAAAATTCTGAAATTTTTCGGTTTCGATGTAAATATGTTGTAAAATGTGGATATCGATTTCGCTTAGTTCTAAATGGCGTCGTTGCAAAACCAAACGAGCTGTTTCAATGGCTTTCTCAAATTGATAATGTGTATATCCATGAGGACCGCCCCATGTGAATGATGGGATAAAATTTCGATGAAAACCATCGCCAAAGAGGTTGCACGAAACTCCAACAACGGTAC
Organism: uncultured Bacteroidales bacterium; assembly: GCA_937960415.1. Lineage (GTDB taxonomy): Bacteria > Bacteroidota > Bacteroidia > Bacteroidales > GWA2-32-17 > Ch61. The sequence goes on from CALGPK010000002.1 coordinate 2,485, forward strand.
CAGTATTGAACATAGTATTGATACCGCATTTGGAGTGGTCGCCCATTATTAAACCTGCAAATTGTAAGCCGGTAGATAAAAATTTCTGCTGTGGATAATTCCACATTTTTACAGTAGCATAATTGTTTTTGAGGTTTGAGTTATTGGTGTCGGCTCCTAAATTGCACCATTCGCCAATAACGCTATTGCCCAAGAAACCATCGTGAGCTTTATTGCTATAACCTAAAATAACAGAGTTATTTATTTCGCCACCAACTTTTGAGTGTGGTCCTATGGTAGTAGGTCCGTAAATTTTGGCAGCCATTTTTATTACTGAATGTTCGCAAAGCGCAAAAGGTCCTCGAATAACAGTTCCTTCCATTATTTCGGCATCGTTGCCAATGTAGATAGGACCTGTTTTACTGTTTAAGATACTATGTTCTACAATTGCCCCTTTTTCAATAAAAATTAAATCTAATGAACCGGAGTATGCATTGGTTTCCGAAAGCGGCTGGCTTTTACGACTTTTGGTTATTAGTTCAAAATCTTTATAAAGTTCTTCGCCATTTTTAGAGAAAATGTCACAGAAATGGGATAAAAGATTTGGTTTTATGGTAAGTTCTTTTTTGTTTTTAATCCGATTTGATTCAATAAAGGCAATAGTTTCTTCGTTATTTAAACGGGCTGCAATAAATATATCCTGAAAGAAAATGGCAGTTCCCATTGCCATAGATGAGATTACGTTTAAAATGGAAATGTCGGGTAGTAAAGCGCTGTTTAATATAAGGTTATTGTCGGTTATTCTAATCGGGAATTTTTTTTGAAGATATTCTTTTGTGGCAAAAGAAACATTGGTTTTTAAATACCACTGCCATTTTTCGGCAATGGTAAGTATCCCAACTCTGATAGCTCCTACAGGGCGAGTAAATGTAATAGGTAATAATTCATCCCACAACTGGGTATCGAATAATATGATATTCATTTTTTATTGCAAAGATAACCATTTTAGGGCAAATAAAAAGCAGACGAGTTGAATAAAAATCGCCTCAAACGAGGCGATTTTGTTTTTGTCACATTTTTATGTTTTTGAAATTTTTAATGCATTAAGAATTAAAATTAGGTATAAGATACTACTTCTTAAGTAATAATGTTACGTATGGTACGGAAAATACGCCTTCAACACTATTACCCGAAGGATCAGTGCCGCTAAAAATTCCTTCTACTAAACCTGATGTATTGAATTTAGTAAATTGGATGGTTCCACTTGAAAGATTTAACGGATTTGGTATTCCCTGATGCCCATATTCAACCTGATAATCTGAAGGAATATTGTATGCTGTATTAATAGAAGGCTGATAATTTGGACTTATGATGGAAAACATTCCTGTATTATTAACATGAACATAAATGGATAATTCTTGTACAAAATATCCGGAGATCGATGCATTTGCAGGGTTACCTGTTATGTTAAAAATAATGTTACCATTTACTTTCAAACGATTGTTTCCGGCTATGGCTGGCATGGTTAGGTCTTTTTGAAAGTCCTGAGTAAGTGGACCTTGAATATTAGCACTAGCAGACTGTGTGCCGTATTTAGCTGTTATAGAATAATTGTAAGTGTTACTACTTACTAATATGTAGTATTTTCCTTGATTGTTGGTGTGAGTAAATGCATTAATATATTGATAGGTAGTATTATTCCAGTATTGGACTTGTACTAATGCGTTTGCTAATGGTTGTTGATTATTGTTTCTAACAGTTCCATAAATAGCGTAAAGGTTACTACCTTGTGTGATAATAAAGTCTTTGGTATAAACTTCTCCTGGGTTAAGGGCATTAGGTATCATGAAAGGTTGAAGAGAAGCAATTTGAGGTGCGATAGAAATTCCACTGAGTCCAGCCGGCACAATTGCTTTGTAGAATCCGGTGTTGTCGGTAAATATAAGCTGGTTGGCAACAACGATAGGCACTCCGCCAAGCCCAATGTCATCACCATTGATGTTTTTTCGAACATAACCTTCGACGTATGCTTTGTTTTCGTACGATTCTTCGCAGCTCCAATAAGTAAAATGCATTACTTCGCCCTGATAACTGTCGCCCGTTTTGACGGCACTGCCTTTACCTTGTTTGGCTCCTTGTTGTGGAGCATACACCCACATTTCTACCTGATTGGGTGCATTTGCAACCAACTGGGCTGGAATTTTCATTTTAACAAGAGCTTTTTTGTTGTGGGCAGAGTCTAATTGTAGGCGGTTTCCATTGGCATCTTGTAATACAACATTTAATCCGGCAAAAGGATTAAGCATAACTTCGTTGTTGGTAGAGTCGATGCCATAAAGATCGCCGTTAAATGTAAACATTGGATATTTGTCCCATGTAGGGTCTAAATAACATGCTTTAACGGTAACTACTCCGTTGTATGGTGAACCGTTTACATTAACAAAAGCGTTAGCCGGGAAAGAAACAACACTACCATTGGGTAAAACAACCGAATCGGGCTGCGAACTGTTCCATTGCTTTTGAGCAGCATAGATAGGATCGTTTTCCGATATTAATCCAACATTTAATATAATAGGCTTGCCGGGAGTTAACTGACCCGAGCGTTGTAGAGTAAAATAACCTTGTTTTTCGAAAGTAATGGTATAACGTTGTGTTGTAAACGAAGCATTTTGAATGTAAAATGTTCCGGAAAAGTCGGTTGTGTAAGTTTGATTTCCTACTTTAACGGTAACATTATTTAGCGGATTTCCACTAGCATCGATAACTGTTCCGGATATACCTACAGAAATAGTTGGTGTTGGATTAGGCTGCGGTTCGTCTTTACGATCTTTTTTACAAGAAAAAATGATGACCGATGTTAACATCAGAGCAAACAAAAATTTAGCATACGTTTTCATAGTTCTAATTTTTTTATTAAATGCAAAAGTAATGTTTTTTTCATTAAAACAAAATAACATTGTAACAAAGAAAGTCGTAAATACTAAAAAAAAGTTAAAATTTGCTTTAAGATTGAAAATAAATAAGTTATTTATCACAATTTTTACTCAGTGCAATTTAAGCAGATTGGTATTTTTTTGCGATTGTATAAGATTTTTTTTCTAAATTGAGTAAATTGGTCGTTATTCCAGATTTTATTTATGGATTGATCTTTGATGTTTCCCATACAAAAATTGGCATTCTTGTCGAAACAGCAGGGAACAACTTTGCCGTCGTAAGTAATTACACATTGCGACCATATACGAAAGCAGCGATTTTTTGGCTTATATTTTACAATCCACCGTCCATTTTGGTAAATGTATCTGCTGTATTTTTTATTTTGGGGTAAAAAATGGAATGAATGATAAATTTGCATGGTTTTGAGCGATAGCGTTGCATCTTTAAGCGATTTTACCCATGCTTTTATTTTTTCAATCTCGTTTTCGTTGTAAGCATTTACAAGCGTTTGAACAATTATCTTAGGTTTTTTTTTATGAAGATTTTGTTTGGCTTTTATTAGAACAATAATTCCGTTCTTAACTTTGTCAACATCACCGTTTTGCCTATATTTGGTATATGTTTCGTTTGAAAAACCATCCATCGAAATAATGATTTTCGATAAACCGGAGGCAACTAGCTTTTGGGCTGTTTCTATGTTCAATGAATGTCCATTGGTTGATAAAACAACGTACATATTGTGTTGACGTGCAATGGCAATCATCTGTTCTATTTGTGGGTGCAATAATGGTTCGCCTTGAAAATATAGGTTAACATAAAAAGTGTGTTTATAAACCGACTGAATCAATTGTTTGTAAAGTTCAATGTCCATATAGCCTTTGCGTCGGTTTAATTCATTAGTTCCTGTTGGGCACTCGGCACATGAAAGTTGACAATAATTGGTGGGTTCGATACTTAAAGCAAACGGATATTGACCAATCCAAACTTTGCGAAAAACAACAGAAGCAACGTATTTAAGTAGGATGTCAATTAAATTTAGTGCTCGGGTAATATATATCATACTTTTACTGAAGAACGATTTGCCCATAAGAAAATTGCCGATGTTATAGCAAAAAAAGCTGTTATGGAAAAGGCAACCGAAGCACCCCATTTAACCCAGATGATACCGGTAAGTGTACTGGCAACAATAGAAGCAATGCTTTGCAACGAGTGATACGTTCCAATAGCGCTGGCAACTTCGGTTTTGGGCACAATGTTACTAATCCATGCCTTGCCAATACCTTCGGTGGCTGCTGCATAAAATCCATACACGAAAAAGATTAGCCACAAAAACGTATCGGAAACACCCCATGCCATAACAAAGTAAACACCTGCAAACAATCCCATTCCCACCATGTAAATTCTGTTGATACCCAAACGATCGGCTAAAATACCTGCTGGATACGACATGAGTGCATACGACAAATTGTATATGATATACATGGTTATAACAAAAATATCGTCGTAATGTTGTTCTTTTAATTTAAGCAAAAGAAACATATCGGAACTGTTAAACAATGCAAACATCAAAAAACCTGTTAGCAGTAACTTGTAGGCTCTTGAACTATTTTTTGCATAGTTGAAGAACGAAAAAAATGAAATTTTGTCAGTACTATGTTTGTCAGTTTTCTTTTCTTTTAGTATAAATAATAATACAACAGAGATTGCTCCTGGTATGATGGTAAAAACAAAAAGCCAATGATATTGTTCCGGAAAAACGTAAAGAAAGCCCAATGCAATTAGTGGTCCTATAGCTGCTCCCAATGTGTCCATAGCACGGTGAAAGCCAAAAACTCTGCCTTTGGTTTCGGGGGTTGCTTCGCACGAGAGTATGGCATCGCGTGAAGCAGTGCGAATGCCTTTACCTAATCTATCCATGACGCGTGTTAGTAAAATCCACCATGCATTGCTAAATACGATCATCAAAGGTTTCGATAATGCACTTAAAATGTAGCCTGTTCTTACAAAAGGCAAACGCTGTTGAACCTTGTCGGACCAAATGCCAAAATATCCCTTGCTAATCCCGGCTATAAATTCCGCTATGCCTTCTAAAATACCAATATACATAGCTGTATAATGGAGCGATGACAGATAAATAGGAATTACCGGGTAAAGCATTTCACTGGCAATGTCGGTAAATAAGCTGACCAAAGACAATAGCAGTACTGTTCGACTTATTAACTTACTCATAATAATTCATTCGAACAAAGGTAAGAATTATTATTTACTTTACTTGTGTAAAATTATGTTAAAAGCACGCCGGTAAAAGCCTAAAGGTATTATTTTTGTTATCAATTTTTTCGAAAAAAAAATGAGCTATGAAAACCATAATTTTTAACGTTAATATGATGGTTGTATTTTTGTTATTGCTTTTTGCCACATCTTCGTGTACTTATGCACAAAAGAAAAATGATCCCATGCCTAAACCCAAGGTGCAATACCATGTTAATAAAGAGGTTGATGAGCATGGAAACATTATTCGCTACGATTCAACGTATGTCTGGTCGTGGAGCAATGTTGATTCGGGAAGTAACATATTTGTGCAGGATTCTTTTTATACGAAATTTTTCAAAGATTGGCGTAATCCATTTGATGATGATTCGATGTTGTTCGGATTTAAACCCTTTTCATTTCCATCGTTTGATGATGATTGGTTTAATATAGACAAACAAATGGAACGAATGATGCAGCGGCATTTACAAATGATGAAGCAACACGAAGATATGATAAAACATTTTTTCCAACCGAAACCATTGATTCCTGCGCCAGAAGAGCAGCAAGACGATAATGAGTTGAATTCTAAAACACAGAAACATCAACCTCAAAAAATGAGTAACAATAAACGAGGAATAGATATGTAAAAGGTTTAATTGCGTATATCTGTTAATAAGCTGTCTTGGTAACGAGACAGCTTTTTTATTTCATTTCAAAATCGCAATAATTTAACTACTTTTGACCATAAATTAGCAACATCATGATTCCATATCAGTATATTATTGAGTCGAAAAAATACATTTTTATTGATACATCTTTTGAAGTATTGATGCAAAAACGTATTTACAAGGCTTTATTAATATGCAATGCTTACGATGCTTTTATGCTTGAAGAAGATGGTCGAATAGACGAACGATTGTTTAACGAATACATGCAACATAGTTTGCGATATCCACCGTTGATTATTCAGGCTCATTCTGCCAGAGAAGCGTACCAGATGCTTGAGGAAGACAACATCGATTTAATTATTACGATGCTTAATATTGGCGATGAAGATCCTTTTTCGCTGGCCAAAAACATTAAGAAGAAATATCCATTAAAACCGATTGTAATTTTGACACCATTCTCGCGTGAGATTTCTTTGCGATTGCAAAAAGAGGATTTAAGCGCTATAGATTATGTGTTTTGTTGGCTTGGTAATGCTGACCTACTGCTTGCTATCATTAAGCTGATAGAAGACAAGATGAATTTAAAGCACGATGTTGAAGAATGTGGCGTACAGGCTATTTTATTAGTCGAAGACTCTATTCGATATTATTCATCGTATTTGCCATATTTGTATCGTGTTTTGTTTCAGCAATCAAAGCGTTCCATGCTCGAGGGATTGAATGAGCATCAAAAGATGATGCTAATGCGTGGACGCCCCAAAATTATACTGGCTACCAATTACAACGAGGCTGAAGCTCTTTTTATGAAGTATAAAGAGAATTTGATAGGCGTTATTAGCGACATTAGCTTTATGAAAGATGGTCAAAAAGATGCAGAGGCTGGTTTAAAATTGCTATACAAGGTTAAACAAGAAGATAAACACATGCCTTTCTTGCTCCAATCGAGCGATAGCAAATACGAAGAAGTAGCCCAACGCCTTGGTGTAGCTTTTATTAACAAATATTCTAAGTCGTTGTCGGTCGAGCTACGCAACTATATTATAAAGCACATGGCTTTTGGTGATTTTGTATTTCGTAATCCTCATACGGGTGAAGAAATTTGTCGTGCGACAGATCTTAAGACACTGCAAGAAAAAGTGCTTAAAGTGCCCGACGAATCGCTCGAATATCATGTAAAGCAAAATCATTTTTCTAAGTGGCTCAATGCTCGTGCTTTATTTCCCATTGCAAGAATGTTGAAATATGTAACTCCCGATGATTTTAACAACATAGACGAAATTCGTACATTTATTTTCGACGTAATCGACACATATCGCCAGTATCGCGGCAGGGGTGTTATTGCAAAGTTCGACGGTAAAAACATTGACGAATATTTAACATTTAGCCGCATAGGTGATGGTTCGTTAGGGGGTAAAGCGCGTGGACTTGCCTTTGTTGATTTATTAATCAAAAAATACGAGTTGTTTGATAAATGGCCTGGAGTGCAGGTTTCTATTCCTCGTACAGTTGTTTTAAGTACTGATGTGTTTGACGAATTTATGGAAACACATGATTTGTACAAAGTAGCACTTCGGAATGATTTGACCGATGAGGAAATTCTGAGAGCCTTTGTTGAAGCACGGTTGCCCAGCAACGTATTGCAGGATCTGTATGCCTTTATTTCGATTGTTAACGGACCAATTGCTGTGCGTTCGTCGAGCAAGCTCGAAGATTCCCACTATCAGCCATTTGCCGGTGTTTACAATACTTATATGATTCCTAAAATTAACAATGATTCTAAGGAAACTTTGCGATTACTTACCGAAGCCATCAAAAGTGTTTATGCTTCAGTATTCTTTAAAGCTAGCAAATCGTATATGACTGCTACATCAAACGTAATAGACGAGGAAAAAATGGGGGTTATTTTGCAAGAAGTAATAGGACAAGCCTACGACGGGAAATACTTTTATCCGACCATATCGGGTGTAGGTCGTTCTATAAACTTTTATCCTATTTCACCCGAAAAACCCGAAGATGCAGTGGTTACAATTGCTTATGGTTTGGGTAAGTACATTGTCGATGGAGGGCAGGCATTGCGGTTTTGCCCCAAATATCCCAAAAAAGCCCTTCAGCTTTCTACGCCTGAACTGGCTTTGCGTGATACACAAAAGTACTTATATGCACTCGATCTCAATCCTAATCGATTTACCCCTTCGCCCGACGATGGAATTAACATTGTACAATTATCTTTACGCGATGTAAAACATCATGCTCCGTTTAAGATGGTTGCTTCTACTTATGACTACGAAAGTCACATAGTACGCGATGGTTTGTGGGAAAATGGAAAGCCCATTATTTCTTTTGCCAACATCTTGCAAAATAATATGTTTCCTTTGGCAGATATAGCTCAACATTTACTTCAAATATCGCAAAAGGAAATAGGCAATCCCGTCGAAATAGAATTCGCCGTTAATATGGATGTGCCCAAAGGTTTGCCTATTCGCTTTTATTTCTTGCAGGTGCGTCCGATTGTTGAAAATAAAGAGCTGGTGAAGGTTGAACTGGATAAAGTTAATAAAGACGAAACGATTATCATTAGTCAGGCTGCACTGGGAAATGGTCTTATTGATAATTTATATGATATTGTTTTTGTAAAACCCGATTCGTTTAATCCTGCAAAAAATTCCGAAACGGCTGCTGTACTTGAACGTATCAACGAAATCTTTGTGAAAGAAGGAAAAAACTATATTTTGATAGGCCCGGGTCGTTGGGGGTCTAGCGACCCGTGGTTGGGCATACCTGTTAAATGGGCACAAATATCGGCAGCCCGTGTTATTGTAGAATCGGGGCTCGAGAATTATCGCATCGACCCAAGTCAAGGAACGCATTTCTTTCAGAATTTAACTTCGTTTAGGGTTGGCTATTTTACCATTAATCCATACTTAAATGATGGATTTTACGACATCGATTTTCTTATGAATGTGCCGATTGTTTTCGAAAACGAAGATATACGTCATGTGCGTTTTGATGTACCATGTAAGGTTTTAATTGATGGTAAAACCAATTATGGTGTGATCTATAAACCCCAGACCTAAACTGGAGTTGTAGAATTAAGGCTTATTTACTATGTTTGTAAAAAAATTGGTATATGAAACTGTTGGCTTCTAATGAAGTAAGACCTGATATTTCGTTGGTTTATTTAATGAATGAAGATTCGGACATCAATATTTTATCGCTGACAAAAACCGAGCAAACTTATGTTCATGATTGCTTGCAACTAAAAAAGAAATTAATTCGGATTCATCAATATTATCGGTGGATTTTTATACTTGTAGTAGATAAGGACAGGTCGAAGAATGAAACTGCCGAAAAATTGCGTCGCGAAGCTTCTAATATTGCCGATTTTTTGAAAGAAGAACGTATCAAAGACTTACAGCTTTTAAATGTTATTGGTGAGCATTTTTATTCTATTGCTTTTGCCGAAGGCTTTTTATTAAGTCAATATATATTTGATAAATATTTAACAAAAAAAGAAAATAAGAATGAATATTCGTTTGAAACAATTACTTTAGTCAATTACCCTAACGATAATGATTTGACTGTTCTTAACAACTTGTGTGAAGCAGTATATTTTACACGCAATTTAATAAACGAACCTTCGAATGTTTTAAATTCACTTTATCTTGCCGATACAGCACGTGAACTTGCTTATCAATTAAATTTACAAATAACTGTTTTTTACAAATCCGATATAGAAGCGTTAAACATGGGCGGATTGCTGGCTGTTAATCGTGGTAGTGTCGATCCACCGGTATTTATTCGCATAGAATACAAGCCTCAACAGTTTAAGAATGAAAATCCTATTGTTTTGGTAGGTAAGGGGATAACATTCGACTCGGGCGGATTGAATATTAAGCCCGGCGATAGTATGGATGGCATGAAAAGCGACATGAGTGGTGCAGCTGCGGTTCTAGGAATTTTAAAAGCAGCAGCTACCAACAAACTACCAATGCATATCATTGGACTTATCCCGGCAACAGACAATCGTCCAGGATTTAATGCTTTTGCACCTGGCGATATTATTCGCATGATGGACGGCAGTACTGTAGAGATGCTCAATTCAGATGCCGAAGGACGTATGATACTTGCCGATGCACTACATTATGCTAAACAATTTAATCCATTGCTGGTAGTAGATGTAGCTACGCTTACTGGTTCTGCAAGTGCTGCGGTTGGCAGAAATGCTACGGTGGCTTTTGTTAAAACTTCCGATGATGTTTATACCAAACTTGAGGAAGCAGCATTTGAAACTTGGGAGCGTATAGTTCGTTTTCCATTGTGGGACGATTATGCCGATATGCTTAAATCGAAAATAGCTGACCGGAAGAACATAGGCAATCGCCATGCTGGAGCTATTACAGCAGCAAAATTTTTAGAACACTTTACCAACTACCCTTGGATACATTTGGATATTGCCGGACCTGCTTATTTACCTGAAAAAGATTCGTATCGTGGAGTGGGAGGAACAGGTGTTACCGTGCGTATGTTGTACCGCTTTTTAGAAAAACTCTAAAAAAAATTATCTGATAAATAATAATTCTCGGTATTTGGGCAGGGGCCAGTCCTGATTATCGACCATCATTTCTATTTTATCGGCATGATACCGGATTTTATCCATGTACGGTTTAACTTCTTCGGAATAAATTTTGGCTCTTATTCGTATATTTTCTGACTGATTGCCACGTTTGCGGGCTTCTTCCATATCAGTTTTTAGCTTGTATAGTTCGTTTATGTGTTTATTCAGTTCGGATAACAATTTTTTATGTAATTCAAGTTCTGTTTCATCTTTGAAAATCTGAATGTGCTTATGTACAATATCCAGTAAACGTTGCTGATAATACAATGCAGTTGGAATAATGTGATTATCAATCAGATTGCCTAATACTCTCGATTCTATTTGTAGTTTTTTGACATAGTATTCAAGTCTTATTTCGTAACGAGCTTCTACTTCGTGATGTTTGAGAATACCCATTTCGTTAAGTAGGTGTATGTTTTTGTTGTTGATATATGCCGATAGTGCTTCAACTGCTGAGTTAGTAACTGATAAGCCTCTTTTTTTAGCTTCTTCTTTCCATTCGTCGGTGTATCCATTGCCATCGAATAAAATATTTTTCGACGAAGTGTAGAATGTTTGAATGGTTCTAAGAATGGCTTCTTCTTTCTTGATACCTTCTTTTCTTAACGATTTAACGATATGAACGAATTCGTACATTTTGGCAGCAACGGCAGTATTTAACGCAATGAGTGATGCAGCAGGGTTTGCCGATGAGCCTACTGCTCTAAATTCAAATCTGTTGCCTGTAAAGGCAAATGGAGAAGTGCGATTGCGGTCGGTATTGTCGAGCAATATTTCGGGTATTTTTCCTATATCCAGAGTTAAGGCTTTTTTCTCCGATACTGTTAGGTGGTTTTTTCCAATTTTGGTTTCAATTTCCTGAAAAATAGCCGATATAGTATTTCCTAAAAATACACTGATTATATTTGGCGGGGCTTCGTTTCCGCCTAAGCGGTGCTCATTGCCAAGACTTGCAACAGTAGCTTTTAGTAAGTCGTTGTATTCGTAAACGGCTTTTATGACAATGGCAACAAATGTCAAAAAACGCAAGTTGCTCAGGCTATTGTTTCCGGGCGAAAGTAAATTGATACCATTCGATGCCATGAGCGACCAGTTGCAATGTTTACCCGAGCCGTTGATACCGGCAAAAGGCTTTTCGTGGAGTAAAACTTTAAAGTGATGACGCTCAGCAATTTTTCGCATGATGTCCATCAATAAAATATTATGATCGTTGGCTAGATTGGCTTCTTCAAAAATAGATGCACATTCGAATTGATTAGGTGAAACTTCGTTGTGTCGGGTTTTTAATGGAATGCCCAGTCGCCATGCTTCTATTTCCAGGTCTATCATAAAAGCTTTAACCCGCTCCGGTATGGATGCAAAATAATGATCTTCGAGCTGTTGATCTTTGGCAGAGGGATGTCCTATAAGTGTACGACCAGTAAGAATTAAATCGGGACGTGCAAAGTAAAGAGCTTCATCCACGAGAAAATATTCTTGTTCCCAGCCAAATGTTACATTTACTTTGTGAACATTTTTATAAAATAAATTACATACTTCAGTTGCTGCCTTATCAATAACCGAGAGGGAACGTAATAAAGGCATTTTAAAATCGAGGGCCTCACCGTTGTATGAAACGAAAACGGAAGGAATACATAATGTTTTTCCTAAAATAAAGGCAGGAGATGATGGATCCCATGCGGTATATCCTCGTGCTTCGAATGTACTACGCATACCTCCACTTGGAAAGCTAGATGCATCGGGCTCTTGCTGAACTAGCTTCTCGCCCGAAAATCGCTCAATAACTATACCATTTCTATCCGGCTCAAAAAAAGTATCGTGTTTTTCGGCACTGGCTTCATTTAGTGGCTGAAACCAATGTGTATAGTGAGTAGCTCCGTTTTCTATTGCCCATGCTTTCATACCAAGAGCAATTTGGTCGGCTATTTTGCGTGATATGCGTGTCCCTTTTTCAATCGATTGTAAAATGCTTTCGTAAGCCTCTGACGACAAATAACGTCGCATCTGCATTTTGTTAAATACATATTTGCCGAATTCTTCGGGAGTATTATTTACACTTAATGGTTCTATGGCTTTTCTTCTAAGCGATTCTTCTAGTGCCAAAAAACGTAAACTTTTCATTTTTTTGTCAGCGAAATTAAAAAATTTTTATTGAACAAATGGTAGGTGTGGATACATAAATATTCTCTTATTAAATATTCTCTTATAATAAGCAGTTGTAAAAAGAATAAGCTAAAAAGATTCGAACCCAAAAATTTTCATTATTTTCGCTAAAAAGTTTCGAACTATGACTACCGAAATTCAGTACATAATAGTAATTGTCGTTTATTTACTTGGAATTTTGATTTATGGTATTTATCAAGGTTCAAAAGTTAAAACGCAGACCGATTATTCTATTGCAGGTCGTTCGTTGCCGGGTTGGGTAGCTGCTTTGTCGGAGCGTTCGGCAGGCGAGTCCTCGTGGGCTTTGTTGGGATTGCCGGGATATGCTTACGCGGTAGGATTATCGAGTATATGGACTGCCATAGGCTGTGTATTGGGAATTGTGGTAGCATGGTGGTTGCTTGCATGGCGAATTCGCAACGAAGCCGAAAAATATAATGCCGAAACGTATACCGATTTTTTGGCTAAGCGTTTTGGTAAACATGCTTCGTTGCTTAAAGCGATTGCCAGTGCAGTGATTGTTTTTTTCTTCTTTTTTTATGTTGGTGCACAATTTTTAGGTGGTGGCAAAACATTTCACACGTTATTTAATATAAACCCCTATGTAGGGACAATCATTATAGCTGCAATTATTGTACCTTATGCTGTTTATGGTGGATTTAAAAGTGTTGCCTATGCCGATGTAGTGCAATCTATCATTATGATAACTATTTTAATTGTTGCTCCATTGGTAGCTTTAATAAAATTACCTGCTGCCGAAAATGTATTTGCTAGTTCAGTTATTGAAGCATTAAATAAATCGGGAATTTCTTATCTTAATATTTTTGGAGAAACGACAAATGGTATCTGGATGGGAACGGTATTAGCTGGATTGTCGTGGTTTTTCGGTTATTTGGGTGGGCAGCCACAGCTAAGCATACGTTTTATGGCAATAAAAAATACACGTAATGCAATTATTGCCCGCAATGTAGGTATTGCATGGACAATCGTAGCTTACATTGGTGCGCTCATGATTGGCTGGCTTGGGCTTGCATATTTTGGTCCTGCAGGCTTGAACGATGCCGAACAGGTAATGCCATCGCTCCTGGTAAACTTGTTCCCACCTATCGTCACTGCCATTTTAATTACGGGTGTGATTGCGGCTATTATGAGTACAGCCGATTCATTGTTGATTGTTTCATCAACCGAGCTATCTGAATCAATTATAAAGCCCTATTTTGTAAAAAATAAAACGCATCTTCTTTTAATTTCGAGGATTATAACAATTGTTTTAGCCTTTTTTGCGCTGCTGGCAGCTTTTTTTGCACCCACGAATCTTATTTATACCTTAGTAGGATATGTTTGGGCAGGTATTGGCGGCACATTCTCGGTGGTAGTCTTATGCACCCTTTTTTGGAAAAAATTTCATTCCATTGCTGCTATATTTACCATTCTTGCTGGTATCATTTTTACTATTGTATGGATTTCGACTGGCATGGAAGAATGGGTTACATCAAGAATATTAACTTTTTTTGTGGCAACTATTGTTGCTGTATTTACAACATTAATAATCAAATTGAATGAAACCAACCACGTCGAAAACTAAAATTGTAGCAACCATTGGTCCGGCATCGTCAGAAAAGGAAATGCTCAAACAGCTTATTTTAGCTGGTGTAGATGTTTGTCGCTTGAACTTTTCGCATGGGACTTATGAAGGACATGCTAAAACCATTTCAACCATAAGAGAGCTAAACTATGAACTTGGAACAGAAGTTTCCATTTTGGCCGACTTGCAGGGTCCTAAGTTGCGAATTGGCGAAGTAGAAAATTCGTCGGTACTGCTTCGTGATGGACAGGAGTTTAGCCTTGTTACGACACCCTGTATTGGAAATGAGCATAAGGTATTTATCACTTACGAACAGTTCCCTCTGGATGTAAAAGAAGGCGAAACTATTTTGATCGATGATGGTAAAATTCGATTGCAGGTTATTTCAACAAATAAAAAAGACACGGTTCTTACGAAAGTTATCAATGGTGGTTATTTATCGTCCAAAAAAGGTGTTAATTTGCCCGATACAGCAATTTCGTTGCCATGTCTTACGCAAAAAGATTTGGCAGATTTGAAATTTGCTTTTTCTCATGAAGTTGATTGGATAGGACTGTCGTTTGTACGTCGTGCAACGGATATTATAGATGTGAAAGAACATATCAAGGCCGCCAAATCGCATGCTTTTATGATTGCCAAAATTGAAAAGCCGGAAGCATTCAAAGAAATTGACAATATCATTGATTTAAGCGATGGCATTATGCTTGCTCGTGGCGATCTTGGGGTAGAAGTTTCGTTCGAAAAAGTTCCCCTTTTACAGAAAGAAATTGTTAAGAAGTGTCTCGATCAGGCTAAGCCGGTTATTATTGCAACACAAATGCTTGAAAGTATGATTAACTCATTTCGTCCTACACGTGCCGAGGCTACCGATGTTGCCAATGCAGTACTCGATGGTGCCGATGCCGTTATGCTTAGTGGCGAAACTTCGGTTGGACGCTTTCCGCTCGAAAGTGTCCAAGCTATGCAGCAAATTATTCAATATACTGAGCAGAATGCTTATTGCTACTATCGATATCATCAAACAAAGGATAAAGACCGTACCTTTTTGTCGGACAATATTTGCATTACAGCTTGTAAGCTGGCTCAGCAGTCGTGTGCACAGGCAATAGTTGTATTCAGTCATTCGGGTTATACGGCGTATCAAATCGCCTCATACAGACCCAATACCAATATCTATGTTTTTACCAATAATGAAACACTTATACCCAAATTGTCGCTTTTATGGGGTGCACAATTGTTTTATGCCCCAACGTTTGCTACTATCGACGAAGCTATCGATATGGCAACCAAACTACTCTTGGAAAGAAAATTGCTCAAAAACGATGATGTTGTGGTTTATGTAGGAAGTACTCCTATTCAGGCTAGAGGACGCACTAATATGGTTAAGTTGAGTAAGATATAACAAGTTTTACCGAATAGTTAGGCATATCCCATAACAATATAGATCAAATATCCAATCCATTCGTGTATTAAACGGTCCCATTTTTCTATTGCATTCAAATCAGGTATGAATAGATGGTCGAAAGTATATTTTCGTTTACCCGAATAACGTTCGGCAGGATAATAATCGGCATCGATGCCTTGTTTTTTGAAACAAGCCAGAGCTCTTTTCATGTGATAAGCAGAAGTTATTAATAATATCTTGCTGGCAGAATCATTTTTTAATAATTGAGCACTATATTTTGCATTTTCGTAAGTGTTTTTCGATTCGCTCTCGATAAGAATATGATCATTATCTAATCCTATATCGTTTAAATACATTTTAATAATCTCGGCTTCTTTGCCAATGGATTTTAACAACGATCCATCGCCTCCACTAATGAGCATTTTCTTTGCATAACCTTTTTTATATAGTTTTAGCCCTTGTAGCAAACGGTCTATACTGGTATTTATGCCAATTTGATTGGTTTGTGTATCGTAGTAGCTCATCATGCCTCCAAGAATCACAATGTAGTCGTAAGGGGCATTTAGTTGTTCTGTTTTTACAGGAGGGACTTCCCACCAACGCATAGCTTCATCAACAAGAAAAGAGTTCGATAACAAATAAAAAAATATAATAGTTGCCCACAATACCCTTTTTTTGAAATTAGGCTTATTGATGATGATAGCTATAATCAGTAGTGCAAAAAACCAGATAAGTGGCGAAAGGGTAAATGATAATATTTTAGATGCTATAAAAAAAACAGTATCCATGTTATGTTCTACTTTTAAGTTCGTCTAATAGAGCTAAATTTTCTTCTAACGAATTGGAAGTTAATAGTTTTATTTTCCATTCCCGGCTGTGTTCAATTCCTTTAAAGTATTGAACATAATGTCGTCGCATAGTTAGTATGCCGCCGTATTCTCCTTTGTCTTCTACCGAACGAAGCAAGTGCATACGGGCAATTTCAATTTTTTCGGCTAACGTAGGTTCGGGCAAAAGCTCTCCTGTTTCGAGAAAATGTCGAATGTGCTTAAAAATCCATGGACGTCCGATGCAGCCACGTCCAATCATAATACCATCGACGCAGTAGGTTTCGAAATGCTCTTTTGCTTGAATGGGATTGACAATATCGCCATTGCCAATGATGGGCAATGTAATTTCGGGGTCTTTTCGAACGATTCCAATCAATGTCCAATCTGCCTTACCGCTATACATTTGATTGCGTGTGCGTCCGTGAATGGTTAATCCCGCTATGCCAATATTGTTTAGCAGGTGTGCTACTTCGACAATGTTTTTTGAATTTTCGTCCCAACCCAAACGTGTTTTAACGGTTACAGGTTTTTTTACAGCTTTGACGACTTTTTCGGTGATTTCGATTAGCAATGGCACGTTGCGGAGCATGCCGCTTCCCGCTCCACGGTTGGCAATTTTTTTTACAGGGCAACCAAAATTGATGTCAATAAAATCGGGATCGGCATCTTCGACAATTTTTGCTGCTTCGACCATTCGCTCGGGAACATGCCCGTATATCTGAATACCGATAGGACGTTCGTAATCTTCGATTTTTATTTTTTTGATGCTTTTTTTTGCATTATAGACCAATCCATCGCTTGATACAAATTCGGTGATCATAACATCTACACCGCCCATTTGCTTGCATACATATCGAAATGTATGATCGGTAACATCCTCCATAGGTGCAAGAAACAGTGGCTGTTTGGGCAAATTCAGATGGGCAAACCTACGAATCATATCCTTAAATTGAATGACAAAATTACATTTTTGTATGATAATAATGCATGCGTTTTTTTTGTTTAAATGATATATGTTAACTTAGCTAAGTTTTATGAAAGAGTGGTTGTTTCGATATAACTTGTATAGGTACAATAAGCATCGCCCAAACAAAGAATTTTTTTGTTTAGCTCCTTTTAGCTCGATGTTTCTGGATTATAAAGGTAATGTTTATGCTTGTTTTGCAAATAAACACATATTGCTGGGCAACTATTTTCAAAAATCATTGCTGGAAATATGGAACGGTAAAGCTTTGAAAGAATTACGAGAAAATATCGTATCATTAAATTTAAGGTTAGGGTGTCAGGTCTGTAAAAATAAGATTGAGAAGGGACAATTTTCACAGGTCTATGCTCGACATTACGACAGCAATTATATCAGTACTGGCGAGTATCCCAGTGTTTTAGAATTGCAACTTACCAATCGTTGCAATTTAAAATGTTTAATGTGTGTGGTTACTAAAGATGAGCAAAGTAAAATTGATATTCAAGAGGTTAGAAAAAATCTGCGAACTATAATCCCCTTTTTAAAGAGAGCCTCATTTAGCGGTGGCGAACCGTTTTTAATTGAGGAATATTATGATATATGGCAAGATTTTATAGAATTGAATCCATTGTGCAGAATGTCGATTAATACCAATGGAACAATTTTAAACGATCGTGTCAAGTTTTTTTTACAAAATCTTCGTTTTAACATTAGTGTTTCGGTCGATGGTTTTTATCAAGATACATTTGAAGCAATTCGTAGGAATGCCATTAAAGAAGTTGTATATAACAATTTACACTTTTTTTATGAGTATTGCCTGAAACAAAATACTTCGTTTAATGTAAAAACTTGTGCTATAAAGCAAAATATTGACGAAATTCCAGATCTGATTCAATACTTCGATTCGTTTAATATATCAGTTATCATCAATGAAGTAATATATCCTTTAAATACAGCATTGTGGAATTATCAATCAAATAAACTGAAAATAATCATAGAACATTTAATCCGTAAAGAGCATAAATTAACTTACAGAAATCCTTCAAATAAAAAGGTTCTAAATGGATTAATCGATTTGCTAACTTCATACTACAAAGATGCGATTAAATTTGAGTGTTATAATCATCAATCGTTGAAAAAAATTAAGTCGGATGTTTTAAAACGACTTAGTGTTTTTTTTGAAAATGAAATTGAATTACATCGTTTTATTTCAATAGTTGAAGAATATTCATTATCAAGTAAAAATTTAAAAACGTTATATCTTTTTTTTCTTGTTGCTCCTTTTGAACGTATGATAGGTGAGCTGGAAATAAGAAATAAGCGGGAGTTAAATATTATTTTTGATAATATTCTGGAACATTTTGATTGGTTATAAGTATGTATAAATTGCCCGATTGGATAGATTTAATTGATTGGAACTGCGTTTGTAACGATAATATTTTATCGACAATACAAAAAATGTATAACAAAGATCATTTGTATTGAAGCATTACGTTTGCCATGGGATCAACTGTATGTTATTAACAAAAAAGTAAATATCAGACCTTTATCGGAAATTTTAGTAAATTACGAACAATTAAAAGATGTTTTTAAAAACAGTTCTTATTCGAAATATTTTGACGAATAAAATTGTTTAGCAATTTTTTTATAATGAAAATATGAGTAGGTTGACAAAAACAATGTATTAAATTCATGGTTTTTGCCATAAATAATAATTGCAAGATATGCGTATAAGTTCGATTCGTATTTGAAATTTTTTAGAGGCTCTTTTATCAATGATTTAATCAAATTAAGTCGATTTTTTATTAAGAGGCTATCTAAGTTTTTTGATATACAGTATGGAATAAGTTGTTTGACATATAATTCGTCGAGGTTATTAATGTGACTAATATCTATTGTTTTCATAATTTCGAATGCTTCGTTTACATAATTATTCAAATATTCCAGATGAATGGTTGGTATTTCACCAGGTGAGGGCGATCGGTTAACAAGTTTTATGCTTAATGTATCAGAAGCATTAAGAAGTAAATTGTTTGATTCTTGAAATATTGTCAACAATGGATTAAGTGCATAAACGAGCGCCAACGAATCGGACTCGACTTCAACGTTTACGTTATCAATAAATTGTTTACTCTTAAAAATAGCCAGTTTTAATAATTCTCTTTGTTCGGGCATTTTATACCGACGTTTATTATAGGTAATGGTTCCCGATCCCTCAACATCAAATAAAACAAGTGGGTTTTTAATTTTTCCGGAAAATTTTTTGGGCAAATAAAGTTTTGCTTTTGAATTGTACGGATAAAAGTCTGTTTTGTAATCGGGAGGATATGGAAAAATGAAGGAAGAATGGGGCGGAAGGTTAAGCACAAAAGTATCCTTATTCAATGTTTCAATGGTTTGGATTATATTATCGTTTTTGGATAGAAACATTTCTTTGTATGTGGGCATGTAAACACTAAGGTGTGAGATTTTTTTCGGACTAAATAATCTCATTAAGCTATCAGCTTTTAAAAGAAATTCATCGGTTGATATAACACGATGGTTTATGGTGAAAAAAATTTTTCGATCGGGGTCGTACAAATGCCATTTTTTATGGTAATAAATTTCCGATACAATATGTCCATTTAAATACAAAACACGACTTTTACATTTTAATACATTACACATAAGAGCAAATATTTTGGATTGACGTCCACAGAAAGCATACCCTAAGGAATTTATTCGTATCAATGGCGATACCTCCCATTTGTTAAATAATTTTTCATGTACAATGTATTTGGTAAGCGATTCAAATAGCTCCATTATTTTTTTCTCAGCATCTGTGGATTGCGTGTTTTTCAAAATAAAATCATTGAGCGAAAGATAAAATTTATTATTGAGCGAAAAATTAAAATTTACAGAATGCTTATTGCTGTTGTGTATCCATATTAAAGAGTTTTTCGAATGGGAAGTAAAGTTGTAATTTAATATGTAATTGGAATTTGGTTTTGATTTTATACTAATTATCGAATAAATCAATAAAAAAAATAAAGCGATATAAAAAACATACTTCATGCTTGGCTTAAATATTTTATTCTTTGTGTTAATTTCTCGTCAGTAGTATAAACTATCTCTGAAACAAAAATGTAATCCGGTTCCATGCAAAAATTTTTAATTCCCTGAATAAGTATATCATCGTCTTCAATTTTTTCGATGGATTTATAAATTTTTTTCAATGAAGGATCTATTAAATGCTTGTAATGGTCAAATTTACTAATTCGCTCTTTAAATAGTTTCACAAAAATATTTATTGCCTCCGTTTTATCTGAAATACTATGTAAACGATATTTATTTATTTTTTCTGATTCTTGAATTATGTAAGTGATTTGTTTTATGAGTGCTTTAAAGTTATTTAAGTTATTTTTTTCTACTGGTGTATTGTAATTGTTAAATTTATAATTGTTGTAAAATTGAATCAATTCTCTAAGATTTTTTGTGTTCAATGATCGTAATGATAAGTTAATAGGATAATCTACCTGATTGAAATAGATATTTATATTGCGTTTATTCATGTAATCGACTATCGAAGGAATTTCTTGACAATTATATGTTAAAGGACAAATGTTAATAGTTATCCATCTTTTATTCTTTAATGAATACTCATAGAAATATTCAAAATTTGACATTACTGCTTCATAATTAGCATTTTTTCTAATGGTTTCGTAAGTTTCTTTATGAAAAGAATCTATAGAAACAGCAAAATAAAAATTACCTCTGTTTATTAAGTTTTTGATTTTATCGTTTAAAATGGTTCCGTTGGTAATAATGATGTTATCAATCAACGAATTGTATTGTAAAATATTTTCCCAAATTTTGTAGTACAGTGGAATTAAAAAAGGCTCACCACCTGCAAAAGTAGCTCTTGTAATGTTTTTCCAGTATGGTTTCAATTGTTCAACAAACGAATCGTCGTATATTTCAGGAATAGGTGGCAGTTGTTCTCTATTCTTGCGTATCGACGAAGATAACTCGCCAGAGCACATAACGCATTCTAGGTTGCAAGAATTAGAAATTTCGAATTCAAATTTGCGTATAGTTATATCATCTGGTTTAATCTGAAACGCATCATATTCGAGAGATTTTAAAAATATGTAGTTTCGTTGTTTTAACATCATTTCGCAAAATTGGCAACCATCAAATAGTTTATAATTCAATAAATTTTTCCTGAATTGTTGAATTCTATTGCCATTCCAAATTTCATCAATAGTCATTTCATTAATCTTTCCGAAAGTAGCATAACGATTTCGGCAACAAGCTTGTATTAAGCCTGTAGCAGAAAAACGCAAGGTGTTAAAGGGAGCATAACAAAATGATTCTTTGAATTTCTTTCTTTTTCGATAACTGTAAAATTTAAATTTACTATTGAAATTTATCATTATGCTTTATTTTAAAAACTAAAAACCTAAACTTTCTTTTTTACGCAATGTTAGTAAAAATTTTGTAAGACCTTTCATGTTTAGCATTTTCTTTTTCTGATGATGATTGATTTAGGCATCTGAACAAGTGAGAATGATTCATAAATATTGTATTGAGAAGGACTCATCATTCATCAAAAAATACAGGTTAATTTACATAAATATTTTAACAATAGAATGTTTTTTTCGATATGCCAAAACATTATGATTTTTTACTTTACATTTTTTTAACCTCTTTATTTCATCTGTTTAAGAAAAATGTTATACTTTTGTTATATTAATTTTAAAACAGATGATTATGAAAAAGTGTACTTTAATTGTACTGGTGTTATTTGCCCTTTCGAAGGGGTGGGCACAGCCTTTATTGCTCGAGGAAAACTTTGACTACAGTCCTGGCACAATGCTGGTTGGGACAAATGGATGGGTTGAGCAAGGAACGAGTTCAACCAACGAATTGCAAATTGTTTCGGGCAATTTGTTTTATCCATCTTACGCAAGTTCTAATATAGGAAATTATTTGCAATTAAATAATACAGGCGAAGATGCTTATAAAGTCTTCAGTGCTCAATCAACAGGAACAATTTATGCCGCTTTTTTAATAAACGTAACGGATGCTAAAACAACCGGAGACTACTTTTTTAGCTTTGAACCATCACCCGGAAATACCTATTATACAGGAAGATTTTACATTAAGAAAAATAATAACGATTTTTTAGCATTTGGAATCTCTAAAGGAACAGAGGCTGCAGAGTATACTGATTTTAATTATGTTTTAAATACAACATATCTGATTGTAATTAAATACGAATTGATTAGTGGAAGCAACAACGATGTCATTTCGGTTTTTGTCAATCCAGCTATTCCAGGCGGAGAACCTAACCCTGTTGTTTCTACTACGGGTGGTACAAATAACGATCCATCTGCTTTGGCTGCCATTCTTTTGAGGCAGGGAAATTCGTCAAATGCTCCTACACTGTACATTGACGGCATAAGAGTGGCTACTACGTGGGAGGAGGCTGTTAAGGAGGATACACAAGCTCCGACTGTATTGTTTTATCCCTCCAATGGAAGTAATAATGTGTCTGTTAATGTACAACCAAAAATTTTATTCTCCGAATCGGTTAGAAATTTGGATGATACTGAAATAGATAATACCAATGTTGCTAATCTGATTATGTTTAAAATAAATGATATTAATGGTAGTGATGTTCCGTTTACAGCAAGCATAGATGCCAGCAAAACCACTATCACTATTGAGCCAAATAGTGTACTCCAATTCAATCAAACCTATTTTTTACAAATAGATCCCGTGGAAGACTTTTCCAATAATGCTACATCAATTGCCAATGTAACTTTTATTACTGAGTTGGCAAGTACCGAAGCCGAAATTCTTTCGTTCGATATTCCAAATCAAGTGTCATCTACAATCAATAGTGGTCAGGCAACCGTAGATGTAGTAATGCCTTATGGTACGGATTTAACGAATCTGACACCTACAATAACTGTATCTGCTGGTGCAACGATTAGCCCTGCAAGTGGAGTATCGCAAGATTTTACCAATCCGGTCACTTACACCGTAACTGCTCAAGATGGCATTACAACCAAAGATTGGACGGTTAGCGTATCTACAGTACAACCCAGTAACGAAGCTGAGATACTTTCGTTCGATATTCCAAATCAAGTGTCATCTACAATCAATAGTGGTCAGGCAACCGTAGATGTAGTAATGCCTTATGGCACGGATTTAACGAATCTGACACCTACAATAACCGTATCTGCTGGTGCAACTATAAGCCCTGCAAGTGGTGTAGCTCAGGACTTTACCAATCCGGTTACTTACACCGTAACGGCAGAAGATGGTACTACTACCAAACAATGGACTGTAACTGTTAATACTCAATTAAGCAGTGAAGCCGAAATTCTTTCGTTCGATATTCCAAATCAAGTGTCATCTACAATCAATAGTGGTCAGGCAACCGTAAATGTAGTAATGCCTTATGGCACGGATTTAACGAACCTGACACCTATTATAACCGTATCTGCTGGTGCAACGATTAGCCCTGCCAGTGGTGTTACACAAGATTTTACCAACCCGGTGATTTATACCGTAACGGCACAGGATGGGACAACTAAAACATGGACAGCAAGCGTAACAGTTCTTCAGCCACAATATATTACGTTAGTAGAATGGAATTTTCCGAACAATCCGGACGACAATATAGCCGATGGTGGTATTCCGGCTAATCAAAATCAACAACTTACCACAACAGCAAGCGGTACAGTTAATTATGGCGCTGCCGGTGCAAGTACCAGTGCTGCTAGTGTTTCAGGTTGGGACAATGGAGCCAATACTAAATACTGGCGAATTGATTTTACAAGTGTTGGTTACAAAGATTTGAAACTTTCGAGTAAACAGCGTTCGTCGAATACAGGACCTAAAGAATTTAAAGTGCAGTATATGCTTAATAATAGTGGCACGTGGATAGATGTTCCTAATACCGCCATTACTTGTGCCGATAACTTTACGAGTGGCGTGTTGAACGATGTTGATTTACCAGCAGTATGCAACCAGCAAAGCCTTGTTAGCATTCGGTGGATAATGATCAGCAATACAAGTGTTGGTGGTGGTACTGTTGGTAGTTTGGGCACTAGCCGTATAGATGATATTATAGTTAAAGGTATTGAAGAATTAAACAATGAAGCTGAAATACTTTCGTTTGATATTCCAGGTCAAATATCGTCGGATATTATGTCTGGTCAATCGGCAGTTTTTGTTACTATGCCTTATGGAACAGACCTAACGAACTTAACACCTACTATAACCGTATCTGC
>CALGPK010000003.1 GCA_937960415.1 uncultured Bacteroidales bacterium
TTGTTAGTATATGCCTTATTTTTACATTTTGTATTCTGAATGGTTAGATCGTTATTATGTAGGTTCGACTCGTGGTGATTTAGAAAGTCGGTTGTATCGTCATTTAATAAGACACAATGGTTATACTTCTCGTGCAGATGAAATAATTGGAAAATAGTTTATAGTGAGGAATTCCTGACTATGTTGCTTTTTCCTGACTTCGTCACTTTTTTAAAAAATTTCGGTTTTTGAAAAATATGATAAAATAACCTATTGAAAAATAATTACATGAAATATCGTGTAGTGTCTATATGATTTTATATATATTTGTTTATCAACAAATTAAGTATGAAAAGAGACGAAGTTAGGAAAATATACAATCATTTTCTTCTAAACTCATAACAAACTATGGCTGCAGACATGGCTACGTTGAGAGAATCGATGGCTTTGTAGGAATTATATGGTGGTATAAATAATCGCTGGTGAATATATGGTTCAAGACAGGGTGTGATTCCTTTTCCCTCGTTTCCAAAAACAATTAGTCCTTCATGGCTAAGATTTGCGTTATATATAGGCTTGCCATCAAGAAAAGTTCCGTAAGTAATTATTTTGTTGTGATATTGCTCCAAAAAAGAGGATAGCTTACACCACTTGCAATTTATTTTAGCCAGTGCTCCCATTGAAGCTTGCACAACTTTCGGATGATACATATCGGCACAGCCATCGCCAAGCAGGACATAGTTAATTCCAAACCACAGGGCTATACGAAGTATAGTTCCTACATTTCCGGCATCCTGTATATTATCTAATGCCAATCCTAACGACGTTTCGATATTGGGTATCTCGTTCTGCTTTTTTTGATAAAAAACACCTACTACGTCCGATGGAGTTTTTAAAAATGAAATTTTTTTGAGAATACTTTTATCGCAAATAATCGGGTTAGATACACCGGTATTTTGTTTAGCCCATGTTTCGGTACAAGCAATAAGATATGTTTCCCATTTGTTGTCTAAAAATTCCTTAACAACTTTATTTCCCTCAGCTACAAATAAGCCATATTCGTTACGATATTTTTTGTATTCGAGCGAACGAATGAGTTTAATTTGCGATTTACTAAGCATGCTTTTTACCAGTCTTCTTTATTGGGTGTTTGTGATTTTGTCATATAATCTTCGAAATGTTTAAGAAGATTTTTTATTTCTACGTCTATTTGTTCGAGGTAGTAATAGTTTTTGGTAGTGAAACCGGGAGCTGTTTTGTCGAGCCATTTTTCAATAGGAGTGTATGAAGTCTCTTTCAAATTAATTTCGTTAACAATAATTCTGGCTTTATTATCTTTAAACTGAGTTGTTACGGTGTATTGTACAATACCTCTCATAGTTTGAACTTTGTTTTTATCGGGTGGATTTAAAACTTTTATTTGATGTTTACCCGATATTTTGTAGTTGGTAGCATCTTCTTCACGAATCACGCCGGTAGGGTTCTTAAAATATGTGTAAAACCAGCTTTTACCTTTCTTAAACAATGAGTCTTTACTGGCATTAATAGATAAAACTTTGGAATATGTTATGGTTTTGGTGGTAGAATCGATCGGTAAAGATGGTTCTTTATATTCTTCTTTTTGACTAAATAAAGTATTGATACTAAGAATCAAGATGGAGGTAACTACCAATGTTTTCATATAACATGATTTTTTGTTTCGAATATACAAAAAGCATTAAATTTAACTAAATATTTATGAAGTAATTTTTTTAACTAAGGGGATTCTTCGTCCTAAACCAAATGCTTTGGGTGAAATACGAAGCACTGGTGGTGCCTGAAAACGCTTGTAATCGAATTGGTATAGCCATTGATAAATTTTTTCGACAGTTTGTTTGTCGTATCCCGAAGAAACTATTGAATCGATGGTTTGTTGTTGTTCGATTAGTTGAAATAGTATTGCATCTAAAATAGAGTAGTCGGGTAGTGTATCGCTATCTTTTTGGTTTGGACGAAGTTCTGCCGATGGTGGTTTTTTGATAATATTGATAGGTATGCGTTCTTTTTCGGAATTTACGTATGTTGCTAATTGATAAATTTGAGTTTTGTAAACATCTCCTAAAACCGAGAGTGCTCCACACATGTCGCCATAAAGTGTTCCGTAGCCGGTTGCCATTTCGCTCTTGTTAGAAGTGTTTAGTAATACATGTCCATGCTTGTTGGAATAGGCCATTAAAAACAACGCTCTAATACGCGACTGTATGTTTTCTTCGGTTACATCGGGATTTTTACTTTGAAAATATGGTAATAATGTTTTTTCAACTTCATTAAATACCGACTTTATTGATATAATATTGTATGAAATTTGATTTCGTTTGCATAATTCAATGGAATCGCTGATAGAATGCTCCGATGAATATTGAGAGGGCATCAACAATGCATGTACATTTTCATGTCCAATAGCATCGGCAGCCAATATAGCTACCAGTGCACTGTCTATTCCGCCCGAAAGCCCCAGAACGGCTTTTTTGAAACCATTTTTTTGAAAAAAATCTTTTATACCTAGTTTTAATGCTTCGTAGATGTACCAATAAGTATTTTCGGGGCGCAAGTTAAATGATGGTTTTTCTAAATCGATAATTTCTAAATCTTCATCGAAAAACTTACACGTATAACTACCATTTGATTCTATGTAAACCGAACCACCGTCGAAAATTAAGTCGGCATGCGAACCGATTTGATTAACATAAATCAAAGTACAATTAAGTTGTTTTTGAGTTTCGTTCAAAATACTATATCGATGCTTTATTTGAGTATATGAAAAAGGCGAAGCTGCAATGTTAACAAGCACATCAGGATGCTGGCTCAAAAGCCGGGCAACAATGTCGTAATGGTACAGAGGCTTACCGATATCGGGGTGTTGGTCGAGTGATTTTGTCCACAAATCTTCGCAAATGGTAACAGCTATTTTTTTTTGATGATATTCGAAGATTAAGGGTTCATAAAAAGGTTCAAAATACCGGGCTTCGTCAAAGACGTCGTACGTTGGTAAAAGAGCTTTATAGTATCGATGCAAAATTTGACCTCTGTGAAGAACAAAAGCAGTGTTAAACAGTGGTTTTCCTTCGCCGGGATTTTTATCTATACCGCCTACAATAGCAATAATGTTCTTGCATGAAGTGGCTATTTTTTCAATAGCACTTATGCAATCATTAACAAATGCAGAATTGAATAGTAAATCGTATGGTGGATAACCACATACGGCTAATTCAGAAAAAACAGCTATATCGCATTTTTTTTCAGTAGCAGCATGTATGTAATTTATAATTTTCTGAGTATTACCTTCTATATCGCCAACTGTATAATTCAGCTGGCAAATAGCTATCCGCAACATGATGAGCTAAAAAACAATACCAGCACGTATTTCTATAACGTTTAATATGTTTTTATAGTCTTTGTTTCGGTAATTTTTTATTTTTTCTATATCTGATAAACCATTTCTGAATACGCCTTCAAATAAAAGTTTTGTATTTCCTTTTAAAGAATAAGTAATGCCAGCTCCAATGTGATATGCAAAGGCAACAGCACGAACTTCGTTTTTAATGTCATCATTTGAATCGACCGTTATGTCGGCACGCGATTTATAACGTAAAAGAGGACTAACACCAAATTTAAGAAAATAAGAGATATAACCGATTTCCTTTGTTTTACCTTTGATGGATAAGGGCAATTCTATGTATTGCAATTTGTATTTAATGATTGAGTTCGCAGGAATGTTGGTATAAATACTGTCAACAGCCTGAATTTTTGGTAAAGAGTCTAAGTATTTTAAGCTTCCTCCACTATTGAAGAAGCCCAAACCTAAATTTAAGGAAAATGAATTGGTAAGTGCAATGTCGCCGGTGATGCCAAAGCCAAAACTTAAGCGACTCTTTTCCGATTTCACTTGTTTATTATCAGGTTTAAACCAACTAATTTCAGGCGAAAAGTAAATTCCACCACTAAATTTTTCTTGAGCTACTACAACAGCAGAAAATATTGAAAACATGGTAATGAAAATACTTAACTTTTTCATAATATTCATTATTAAATTTTAGTACAAAAATACAATTTTTCCGACTTAAAAAAAATTACTCGTATAGTATCCTGCGATTTTAATTTTTTTTATGATAGTTTCTGAATTTTTTTAACCAAATTATTGCATTAGAAAAATTTTGTAGTGCAATGCAATTAAGAAATTCATTGATTTGCTCTGTATGTGAGCTCGTAATGAATCATTTGGGGTTAATGAAATTTTTTAACAAGATATACCCATCGCTTTATTTTGCAGGTTATTTTGAAAAAATAGGCTTAAAAAATTAGCTCTTTTCAATTAGCCTGCAGAAATTTTAAATCAAAGGGAGTACAGGTTTTTAAATTAACATTCAAATGAGTACATTTGCGAAAAAAAATTATGGAAGAACAACATTTAGGTTTCGATACGCTATTAGTTCATGGTGGTGATTTACACGACGAATGGGGGAGTGCTGTAGTGCCTATCTATCAAACATCGACTTTTGCTTTTAAAAATGCCCAACACGGTGCCGATTGTTTTGCAGGTAAGGAAAAAGGTTACATTTATACCAGGATAGGAAATCCTACTATAGAGGCTCTCGAACGTAAGCTTGCGTTGCTCGAAAAAGGTTATGGAGGAATTGCTCTATCGTCGGGAATGGCAGCCGTAACAACAGTTTACATGACTTTTCTCGATCAGGGTAGTCATATATTAAGTACAAGTGCAGTTTATGGACCAAGCAGAGGTGTCCTCGAAAGCCATTTTGCTAAGTTTGGAGTAGAAACTACCTTTGTTGATACATCAGTTATCGACAATATCGAAAAAAATATTAGACCGAATACTCGTATTTTATATCTCGAAACTCCAGCAAATCCAACAGTACAAATAACTGATATTGAAAAAGCATCGGATATAGCTCATAAACACGGTATTATTGTGGTAGTAGATAATACCTTTTGCAGCCCATATTTGCAAAATCCACTTGAATTGGGGGCCGATATAGTTTTACATTCGCTTACTAAATACATAAATGGTCATGCCGATGTGGTTGGTGGAGCTTTGATTGCCAAATCGGAAGAACATTATCAAAAGTTGCGTAAAACAATGATTTATATGGGCGGCAATATGGATCCGCATCAGGCTTATCTGGTTATAAGGGGCGTAAAAACTCTTTCGCTTAGAATGGAAAAAGCTCAAGAAAATGCAATGGTTATAGCACAATATTTAGAAAATCATCCCAAAGTTGAGCGTGTTATGTATCCGGGTTTGCCTTCGCATCCTCAATACGAACTGGCTAAGAAACAAATGCGTGGACCGGGCTCGATGATTAGTTTCGAACTTAAAGGTGGTTACGATGCTGGTGTTACTTTAATGAATAACGTAAAGGTTGCTTTACTGGCAGTTTCGCTTGGTGGGGTAGAAACACTTATACAGCACCCGGCTTCGATGACGCATGCTTCGCTCTCGCCCGAAGGTAGAAAAGCTGCATACATTAGCGACGGATTGATACGTTATTCGGTAGGTATTGAGAATGTTGACGATTTAATTGCCGATTTGGAACAGGCATTAGCAAAAATTTAGCTAGGTATGGCACATAATTTTATAGAAGAGTTGCGCTGGAGAAACATGATACACGATATGACACCCGGCGTTGAAGAGCAGTTATCGAAAGAAATGACGACAGCCTATGTAGGTATTGACCCTACAGCCGATTCGCTACATATTGGGCATTTGGTGTCTATCATGATGCTTAAACATTTTCAAAAAGCAGGACATAAACCCATAGCTCTCATAGGCGGAGCAACGGGAATGATTGGCGACCCCAGTGGTAAATCGGAAGAGCGAAAGCTGCTCGATGAAGAAACTCTTAGGCGAAATGAAAAAGCATTGTACGATCAACTGAGTCGTTTTCTCGATTTTAGTCCAGATAAGCCAAATCGTGCCGAGATTGTGAACAATTACGATTGGACTAAAGACTTCGATTTAATAAAATTTTTGCGTGAGGTTGGAAAACATATTACGGTAAACTATATGCTTGCTAAGGATTCTGTAAAAAAACGCATGGAAACAGGTATATCGTTTACCGAATTTACTTATCAATTATTACAAGGATACGATTTTCTCTATCTATTTGAACACAAAAACTGCAAATTACAAATGGGAGGTAGCGATCAATGGGGTAATATTACAACCGGCACAGAATTGATCCGTCGTAAATTAGGTGCCGATGCTTATGCACTTACGTGTCCGCTTATTACCAAAGCCGATGGAGGAAAATTTGGTAAGACTGAAAAAGGTAATATATGGCTCGACAAGCGTTATACCAGCCCTTATCAGTTTTATCAGTTCTGGATAAATACCAGTGATGAAGATGCCGAAAAGTATATCAAGATTTTTACGATGCTTCCTAAAGAGGAGATAGAAGCATTAATCGAAAAACACCGCCATGAGCCACATTTACGTTTGTTACAGCAAACACTTGCTCGCGAAATTACTGTTATGATTCATGGGGTTGAAGAATATGAAGCAGCTGTTGAAGCATCGCAAATTTTATTTGGCAAAGGCACCAAAGAACAACTCGAAAAATTGAATGAACAAACATTTTTGGAAATATTCGAAGGTGTACCACAGTTTAAATTACCTGCACCACTATTACAGGAGGGAATTCCGTTGATAGAATTATTAGCCACACACACCAATATTATGCCAAGTAAAGGCGAAGCTCGCAAAATGATACAAGCTGGCGGAATTAGTATTAATAAAGAGAAGATATCGTCGATGGAAATAATGATTGACAACAGTTATTTGATAAATAATAAGTATATTCTGATTCAAAAAGGCAAAAAAAATTATTATTTAATTATATTTTCCGTTTAGTTTAACGTGTTGGTTTCCATGGTTTATTGAATTCGTTCATACAACGTTCAATGCCTACTAAAACAAACGTTTCTAAAGCTTTAATGCTATGTTCGATGTATAAAGGGAGTTGTTTCATTTCTTCTTCGTTAAATGGACTAAGCACATAATTTGCCTGTTGTCCTTTGGCATAGTTGTTGCCTATACCAAATCGTAATCGAGCGTATTCGTTGGTTTGCAAGGATTCGTCGATATGGGCCAGACCATTGTGTCCACCGTTTGAGCCTTTAGCACGAATACGAATGGCACCAAATGGCAAAGCAACATCATCTACTACCACCAAAAGGTTTTCGAGTGGAATACGTTCTTTTTGCAACCAATATCGAACGGCATTTCCGCTTAAATTCATGAAGGTAGATGGCTTAATTAAAATGATATGACGTGCTTTGTAAGTATATTCGGCAACCTGAGCATATCGTTCTGTAGAAAAATAAATATTGGATACCATAGCCCAAGCATCCAATATCATAAAACCTATATTATGTCTTGTGTGTTCGTACTTAATACCCGGATTTCCCAGTCCAGCAATTAGATATTTCAAGTTTTACTTAAAGTTTAATGACATTATTTTTTTTCGGTGGTGCTTTCGGCAGATTGTTCAGCATTTTCTGAGCTTTCAACAGCACCACGAGTAACTTTAACCGTAACAACAATTTTTTCTGGATTGTCTACAACCTGAAGGTTGGGTATTTGAACATCTCCAGCATGAATAGATTTACCAAGACCCAACGGTTCAACGTTCAACTCAACAACGTCGATCATATCTTTCAATAAACCTTTTACTTTGATGTATCGCATCTCTTGTTGCAGCTTACCACCATCTTTAACACCTTTTGCTAAACCAACAATTCTAACCGGCAACTGTACAGTAATGGGCTTATCTTCAGCAATTTGATAAAAATCAATATGGCTGATGCGATCGGTTACAGGATTAAACTGTACTTCCTTAACGATAGCTTTAATTTGCTTATCTTGTAAATTAATGATGGCATAGTGAGTGTAAGGAGTGAAAACAATTTTATTCAAATGTTTTTCTTCAATGGCAATGTGCAAATTTTCACCTTGTCCGTAAACTTCGCAAGGTATAAGTTCTTTTTTACGCATTTGTTTGGCTGCTTTTTTGCCTAATTTTTCGCGTACTACTGCATTTAACTCAATAGATTTCATAATTAATACTTTTTTTAGTGCTACTCAAAATTAAGTTTTCCACTTAATTTCCCATTACACTTCAAAAGGGTAAATGGTCATTAAAATGGACGGCAAAAGTAATTTATTTTTATGGATTTGCCAAATTTAAAATGGCCAAAATTGATTATCGTACCAAACCGATTCTCGCAGTTCTTTATCGATGTCAAAGAGTACCTGATGGTGTGTTTTTTCCCAGTTTGATAGCCATGTAAAAAGTTTCTTTTCTTCTTCGGTCGATGCTTTTTCGGCAAATTCGGCATATACTTTTATGGCGTTATTTTCCATATCTATTGCTGCCGAAATGGCTGCTGCTTCGTAGCTCGATGCCGATATTTCTTTTTTTAATTCTTCGGTTAAAATAAGTGGTGTAAAAACATCTTCCTGTTTTGGTAATTCGAGCTGATAAACAGGATTTTCTTTTATAATGTTTTTAAATGTTTCGCTTAAGAATTTTTCGTGCATTACTTCTTCTTTGGCCATGGTTTCAAAAATATCTTTTACCACTTTACTCTGTGTTGTTTTTGCAACTTGCGAGTAAAAAGCATGACCTTTGCGTTCCATCAGAATGGCCATTTTTAAAATTTCTAATGATTTGTTGGTATCCATAACGATTTTATTTAAGTTTACATTGCCAAAATAATCAATATTTATGAATTCATCAAAGACTTCTTTGGGTAAACTTATAATTATCCCTACACCTATTGGAAATTTATCGGATATTACCTTGCGAGCTCTTGAATACTTAAAAACGGTAGATGTAGTTTTTGCAGAAGACACCAGACAGACACTAAAATTATTTAAACACTATCGAATTCAAACGCCTTTGCGATCGTATCATCAGTACAACGAGCATTTCGTTAAAAATCAAATCATAGAGCGAATATTAAATGGCGAACGGGTAGGATTAGTGAGTGATGCAGGCACACCGGGTATTAGCGACCCGGGCTTCTTAATCGTTCGGGAATGTGTGCGAAACAATATCGATTTAGAGTGTCTGCCGGGACCAACAGCATTAATCCCGGCCGTTGTACAAAGCGGTTTTTCATGCGAACGATTTATTTTTGAAGGTTTTTTGCCACACAAAAAGGGACGTAAAGAAAGATTGAATAAAATTGCCAGTTACGATATGACAACTGTATTGTACGAATCGCCACATCGAATTTTTAAAACTCTTCATGAACTTGGCGAAGTGCTGGGTAAAGATAGGCAAGTTTGCATTTGTAAAGAAATTTCAAAAATATACGAAACTACTATTCGAGGTACGATTGAAGAAGTGTTAAATTTGCTCGATAATAAACCCATAAAAGGTGAAATTGTGTTAATTATCAACTCAAGCAATCATAATCTGTTATAATTTTGTAAAAAATTTTTTTATGAAAACATATTGGTATAGTATCGCTTTGATTGTTGCTTTAGTAGCATGTTCTTCGAATGTTAAAGAATCGGCTGAATACAAAAAGCTCCTTGCCGAACGAGATAGTTTAGCCGGACTTGTATCAACAGATGTTGCTCAAATCAATCAATTTATTTCTGATATAAACGACATTCAAGAAAACTTAAATCGAATTAAGGACGCGGAAAAGTTAGTTACGGTAACGACCAATAACCCCGAACAGGCTCAAAGTGCCAAAGACCGAATAAATCAAGACATGCAACTAATTTACGATTTGTTGCAACAAAACAAGAAAACAATAGAGGATTTAAGAAGAAAATTAAAAAAATCGGGTTCGAGGGTTACAGAGTTAGAAAAAATGTTGAATTACTTAGAACAGCAAATAGCAGCAAAAGATGCAGAAATAGCCGAATTAAAACAAAAACTCGAACAAATGAATATTAAAGTAGAGATACTTACTGCCAACATTGATAGCCTTAATAAAGAAAATGCCGCAAAACAAGATATCATTGCGCAGAAGACCGAAGAGTTGAATACGGCTTATTATGTTATTGGAAGTAAAAAAGAATTGTACGAAAATCAGATTATAACCAAAGAAGGTGGGTTTGTAGGTATAGGTAGAATTGAAAAATTACGCGATGACTTCAACAAAGAATACTTTACCAAGATTGATTTAACTCAAATAAACGAAATTCCTATTAATGCAAGCAAAGCAAAAATTCTAACAAGCCATCTTGCTGGTTCGTACAAATTCGAAACATCTGGGAAAAATGTAGAAAAATTAGTCATACTCGATAAAAAGCAGTTCTGGTCTGTTTCTAAATATTTGGTTATACTTGTCGAATAGATTACACATATTATTGCTGCTAGTTTCTTTCAATCAGTTAGCATTTTCTCAAAGTTTAGTAAAAAAATTTTTTCAATTGCCTGGTCCCGAAAAATGTTGGGTAATTTTTCATCCGTTTAAAGCAAAAGGTGTTTACCAAATATCGGAAAAGGCCATTCAAACAACTCTTACATTAAAAAACGACACTACCTTAGATGGTGATATCAATGGTGGTCAGTTAGATGCTTTTAGACATGCGTATTGGATGGCAATGATTGCTCAAAAGTACGGTGCACGTTTTGCTTTACGTCTTGGGAAGATTCACGAAAAAGCTAATTATCGAATGTACAAAAAAAATCGAATGGAAGAAGGGACGCTTCCTGATTACGAAAGTTCGCTGATGGACTTTTTAAATAATGATGTGGGTATTGAAATAGGTAAGCAATATAAAACATCTAACGAAGAGGAGATAATGAAGCAAGTAATCGATCTAATTCATCGAGGCAAATTATTTATTATAAAGAAAGATACAAAAAATAATTATTTAAATTGTGATGGTGAGATACTAATTTTGAAAAAAGGAGAATGGAAAACCGGTAAGTGTATAGTGCCTTCAAATACTCCAAGAAGTCAATATGAGTAGCTATTTCGAGAGATTTTCGATTTGCATTTTTAGTTCGTTATTTTGTTTTTTTCCGACTTTGCTACTTTTTATGCTTAATTTACTGATATACAAATACA
Organism: uncultured Bacteroidales bacterium; assembly: GCA_937960415.1. Taxonomy (GTDB): domain Bacteria; phylum Bacteroidota; class Bacteroidia; order Bacteroidales; family GWA2-32-17; genus Ch61. Next base: position 11,077 of record CALGPK010000003.1, read on the forward strand.
TAAAAAACTATGCTGGCACTATACGATTTCAGTAGGTTATTTAATTAAAACAGGGATTTAATTTAATGTTAAACCGGTTTTGCTTAATATACTCTTTTTTAGAATATGTTGAACCATG
>CALGPK010000004.1 GCA_937960415.1 uncultured Bacteroidales bacterium
TTACGAATCATTCGTAGCCTCTAAGCACACAGACATGAGTTAATGTTCATCCGTCAACTGACGATGAACCAAACTCGCAGGAGAAACTCACCACACCAAAGGTGTAATAACTTGGAAGGGGATTTATAGGAGAAAGATACCGAAAAATAAAATAAAAGTTCTCATATAAATAAATTTTAAGCCTCTGCATGCATTTTACATGCAGAGGGGAAGGTTAAACTAATTAAATTGTATATGAGCATTCCTTTTTACAACGATAGATCCATCAGCTCTGTTATAACACTCTTTTAATGCAGCCCCACCACATTCCAATTGATAAGTAGCCGAATTAACATAAGCATCCCACTTGTATTTTTTTAAAATAGATTTATCATTGCCGGTTGGGATATATACAACAGATGAGGGATTAACATTACTAACATATTTATTACAAAGGACACCATCGATATTAACATTGCTTTCGGCTAAATAATAATAAGGTAATGTATCCTGTGGAGGTGGAGTATTAGACAGCAGCCCATATTCATTTAAATCTAATTTTTGTTGAGAAACATTCATTTTTTCTTCTTTTTTTTTACAAGCGGTAAACATTAGTCCACCAGCCAAAATTAATAAGGATTTACGAAATGTTAATATTTTCAATGAAAATATTTTACATTCGTTATCCCGAAGTATTTCGGGATAATTTTTTCATACAAATAAATTTTTTAACCCACATTATGCATTAAAAATGCATAAACGATTAAAAAATTGTAATTCAATTTCTTGTATTTGAATTGAAAACAATTTCTAAATCGGGGTTACCCTCATAAAATCATTAGTTCGCATTTGTTAATGCTCCTAATGATTTATTCGGGTTTAAATTAAACATACATTTTTTTTTTTGAACATTCGTTACAACCGGTTGATAATGAACATTCGGCTGCGAAAGTGAAAAAATAAAAAAATAGAAACAATGATTTTTGTTGGGGTTTTAATTTTTTTGGTAATAAAAATGGCAAGTGTTTTATTTTTCTTCGGCTTCAAAACCGTAAAAATTTATTAATGATATTGCCAGACCTGACATATTATCCGGACTATAAATAGAATCATTTATTATTTTATTGTTTTTAACCAGTATCAATCGTGGATTATATGAATTAGAAAGATTAACTTTTTCGTAAATGCCACTCGTGTCAATTTTTAATTTATTCTCATAATTAAGAAATTCATTTAAAACATTATCCTTTATATTTAACAAATTCCCATTTTTATCGATGTAAACTAAATAAAATGGAGTTTTATTTATACTAAAAAATATAGACTTATTAATCTTCAAAAAATTATTTAATATATAATTATTACAACCAGGGCATCCATTTGTATTTATTATAATTGCTGTAAATGAACTGTCTAAGATATTGTGTTTATTTCTCAAATAGATCAAAATATCTTGTTTATTTATATTTTCTTTATTTGCAAATATTCTACATACCTCATTTTGTTCAGTTCTTTTTGAAATCTCTGCTTGATATTTCATTTTATTTATATATTCATTTTTGTAAATTTTTTTAAAGATTATATTCCCACGATATATATTTAATCTGTTTTTTTTATAACTATATGCCAATAATAAAGAATCATTTTTATTTTCTTGTAAAAATATTTTATTACTGTCTACACAAAAATCACCCGCTTTAATTTCACCTATATATTTTTTTTGTGAATCTAAAAAAATATATACTCCATTAGAATAACCATATTCATTTTCTGGTAATAAAATAAATCTAGAATATATTTTTTGACCTTCAAAATATTTAATACCATCGTAATATCCTATTTTTTTTGAGTATGAAATAAATTCAGGATCAAAACGATTGATGGGTCTATGAAAAGGAATAATAGTATCGTATAAACAACTTTTGGCAGAATGAAATGTTTGTATATTATTAGTCTTTAAATTCCAGACATAAAAAGTCGAAGTATATGTAAAACTTATAATTAATTCATCTTTATCATTAATGGTAAAAAATGGACAATACCTCATAAGATAATCTTTATGAGGGTAAAAAATTCCATCTTTTAAATAGGGAAAGTAAATTTTATAATTAAGAAATAATGAATCTTTGATTATATCATAATAGCCAACAATGGGATGTTGCTTATAATTTTGGTTTATTCCATCCTCGTTGTAATAGTATAATGTAAAAAAAAGTTTATTATCATACCAAAATCTATTTTCAAAAATTTGAACAAAATCTTTTAAACCATATTTATTAGAAATATTAATCGTTTTTTTAACTTTCCCCGTAATATCTATTAAAGTAAAGGATCGTGTATGAGATTTTTTTATTTCACCAAATAACCAAATACTATCATTATTAATGAATTCTAATCCATGCAAACTAGAATATTCTATAGGAATACCATATTTAAACTGTGTAGTGTAAGAATTATAAACAAATAAAGAATCTTTACCATAATAATACACTATGATATTACTATCGACAACATTAATGATTCTTGGATAACTAAATGAACCTTCATATATTGGCATAATAATACTATAAGTTTTACTTGGCTTAAATTCAGGTTCATAAATATACTCTTGTTGGATATTACATCGATCCAATAAGAGTACAACAACTAATGAAAAAAATGGTAATTTCATTCTTGAATATTATTTGGATTAGGATTTACCAGTATATAAGTTTTATCTCCATATGTAAAAGTGGTACATTCTGTTCCAGTACCATAACAATCATATCGATTATTCCCACAATAAGCTAATTTATGATTATAATCTATATTTTTATTTTTTTCTGAAGGCACATATAATCTTTGCTTAGAAATAACATTTTCATATTCCTCGCAATTTAATCCATTGGCAATAAAGTTTTTGTTAATTAATTTCCATTGTTTATTATTTTTAATATTAAATGATTTGTTCAAACATGGTCTTACAACTATTTCTAGTTTACCATTAATTTCATAATTAGAACATTCCTCACCTGATAAATCACAAATTTTTTTACCTGTACTATAATCAGTAAACAGCTGCCCATCAAAAACTGGAGGATCAGGTCTTTTATCATTTTCACTTTCAATTATCTCAAAAATTATTTGACGAGTATTAATATTCGTATAAGGTTTAAAAGAGAAACTATCGATATATACAATCTCTTTTGAAGGTATCCAAACATTAGATAATTTTTCTTTTTCCCATGAAGTTTTTATAAAATTACCTTCGTTTTTCACTTCTTCTTTTTTACAAGCGGTAAACATAAGTACACCAGCTAAAATTACAAGGGATAATTTTTTCATACAAATAAATTTTTTTAAGTTAAACATACATTTTTTTTTGAACATTCGTTACAACCGGTTGATAGTGAATATTTGGCTGCGAAAGTGAAAAAATAAAAAAATAGAAACAATGATTTTTGTTGGGGTTTTGTAAAATTGTCAATAAAATTTGTAATTATTCAAAAATTGCATACATTAATAATATCTATTGGTAAGCAATAGCCAAACAAGTTATTAAAATTATTATATTTTCTAATGTAACGCTATTACGAAAAAATCATTGATTTGTTCTATTTGAAAGCTTCAAACGTATAATTTGGGTTTATATATTTGTCTTTCAAAGTAACAAATTTTATTATCTTTGCACTTTTAAAAAAACACAATTTATGGTGTCTTTGTTTAATGAATATAAACAGTTGGATTTAGCAGCAATCAATCGCGAAATTTTGCAATGGTGGGACGAACATCATACGTTCGAAAAAAGTTTATCAATTCGTAGGGGTCATCGCGAATATATATTTTACGAAGGTCCCCCTTCTGCTAATGGAACTCCGGGTATTCATCACGTTATGGCTCGCACTATTAAGGATCTATTTTGTCGTTACAAAACTATGAAAGGTTATTTAGTAGAGCGAAAAGCGGGCTGGGATACTCACGGATTACCAGTAGAATTGGGTGTCGAAAAAGCTCTTGGCATTCGCAAAGATGATATAGGAAAGAAAATTTCGATAGAAGCATATAATGAACAGTGCCGTAAGGATGTTATGAAATATACCGATGAGTGGGAAGATTTAACTCGTAAAATGGGCTACTGGGTCGATATGACCAATCCGTATATTACATACGAAAACAAGTACATCGAAACACTTTGGTGGCTGCTTAAACAGTTGTTTGAAAAAGGATTGTTATATAAGGGTTATACGATTCAACCCTATTCGCCAGCAGCAGGAACTGGATTAAGTACCCACGAACTCAATCAGCCCGGTTGTTATCGGAATGTAAAAGACACTTCACTAACAGCACAATTTAAAATTAAACGTTCGCCCGAATCAGCGTTTTTGTTTACACCAACCGATACCGAGGTTTACATTCTTGCATGGACGACTACTCCGTGGACCTTGCCCTCGAATACAGCATTGGCTGTTGGTGCAGACATAGAGTATGCCGAAATATTGACGTACAACCCTTACACTCGTCAAAAAGTTACAGTTGTTTTAGCTGTAGATAGAATTGCAGCATATTTTAACGAAAAAGGAGCCGAAATAGATATAGAAAGTTTTAACGATCAGTCGAAAATAATACCTTATAGGATATTACAAACCTTTAAAGGCAAGCAAGTCGAAAACATTCGTTACGAACAACTCATTCCATGGCATACACCAACCAATGGCGATGCCTTTAAAGTAATTTTGGGCGACTTTGTTACAACCGAAGAGGGTACGGGGATAGTACACATTGCCCCAAGTTTTGGAGCCGATGATTTTCGAATGGCCAGGCAATATGGTTTAGCTTCGCTTACCCTGGTCGATAAGCAGGGGAAGTTTGTTGAAGGCTGTGGTCATCTTAGTGGACGCTATGTAAAACAGGAGTACGAAGACGATGCAGAAAAGCAACAAGCCGACTCGGTTGATGTAGAAATAGCTATTATGCTCAAAAAAGAAAATAAGGCATTTAAAATAGAGAAATACGAACATAGCTATCCCCATTGTTGGCGTACCGATAAGCCCATTATTTACTACCCCCTCGACTCGTGGTTTATTCGAACAACTGCTTTCAAAGAGCGGATGATTGAATTAAATAAGACAATAAACTGGCAACCGCCTCATACAGGTTTCGGACGATTTGGTCAATGGCTCGAAAATTTGGTTGACTGGAATTTGTCGCGTTCGCGTTTTTGGGGCACACCACTACCAATATGGGCTACCGACGATTATAGCGAAATGAAATGTATAGGTTCGGTTGCCGAATTAAAAAAAGAAATAGATAAGGCTGTAGAAGCCGGTTTTATGAAGCAAAACCCCTTGCAAAATTTTGTTGAGGGCGATTTTTCGAATGAAAATTACCAGAAGTTTGACTTGCATAAACCATTTGTTGACGAAATTGTTTTAGTATCTTCCGATGGGCGTCCCATGCATCGCGAACCCGATTTGATAGATGTATGGTTCGATTCGGGTGCTATGCCTTATGCTCAATGGCATTATCCTTTCGAACACAAAGATGATTTTCATAAACTATTTCCGGCCGATTTTATTGCCGAAGGTGTTGACCAGACTCGTGGATGGTTTTTTACTTTGCATGCTTTGTCGGTAATGCTTTTCGATTCGGTTGCATTTAAAAATATTGTTTCCAATGGTTTGGTGCTCGATAAGAATGGCAACAAAATGTCGAAACGACTTGGCAATGCTATCGATCCGTTTGAGGTAATAGAAAACTATGGTGCCGATGTACTTCGATGGTATATGATTACTAACTCGCAGCCGTGGGACAATTTAAAGTTCGACATGGAAGGGCTCGAAGAAGTAAAACGCAAATTTTTCGGAACATTGTACAATACCTATTCGTTTTTTGCATTGTATGCAAATGTTGATGGTTATAACGGAAAAGAAGAACATGTACCATATAATCAACGCCCCGAAATGGATCGCTGGATTCTTTCGCTTCTTCACTCGTTGGTTAAACATGTTGAACAGCATTACGAAAAATATGAACCTACCGAAGCAGGTCGTTTGATTCAAGATTTTGTAATCGATCATTTGAGCAATTGGTATGTACGTTTGAATCGTAAACGTTTTTGGGGAGGAGAAAAGAATCAAGATAAAGTATCGGCATATCAAACCTTATACGAATGCTTGCTTACGGTATCGAAACTTATGTCGCCTATTGCACCTTTTTATGCAGAAAAATTATATCAGGATTTAAATGTTATTCGCTTTGAATCGTACCAGTCGGTTCATCATGCCGATTTTCCTATATATAAATCTGAACTCATTGACCCGTCGCTCGAAGAACGAATGCAACTGGCACAGGACATTACATCGCTTATTTTATCGCTTCGTCGGAAAGTAAACATTAAGGTCCGTCAACCTTTGAGCAAAGTATTGATACCGTCTATTTCACCAGAATTTGTCGAAAAAGTACTGTCGGTAAAGGATATTATTCTAACCGAAGTAAATGTTAAACAAATGGAATTGGTAGATATTAATTCGGGTGTAATTGTTAAGAAAGTAAAGCCCAACTTTAAGCTTCTTGGCTCTAAGCTTGGTAAACACATTAAAGTTTTGTCGGAACGATTGAATACTTTAAGTCAGCAAGAAATTCAGGATATTGAGAAAACAAATGTGTATCGATTCGAAAATGAAGGTGAAGTATTCGAAATTTATGCAAACGAATTGGATTTTTTTACGCAGGATATGCCCGGATGGCAAGTAGCATCGAAAGGCTATATTACTGTTGCGTTGGATATTACTATTACTGAAGATTTAAAGTACGAAGGAGTTGCACGTGAACTTATTAATAAAATTCAAAATATTCGTAAAGAATCGGGATTGGAAGTAACCGACAAAATTCATGTCTTGTTGCAAAAGCATGAATTGGTAGAGAAAGCTATTGAAAAGCATAAACAATACATTTCATCGCAAACACTGGCAACAGATATAAAATTGTATGATAATTTGGAACAAAATTCTGCTAATCTCGTAGAAATAGATAATAATTTAGAGATTCAATTAAAAATTATTAAAGTTTAACCTTTAAAACTACATAACTATGGGCGAAAAAACAAGATATTCGGACGAGGAACTCCAGGAATTTAAGCAAATAATTCTTGAAAAACTTGAAAAAGCAAGAAAAGACTATGAATTGTTAAAGCAGGCTTTAAATAATACCGACGGTAACGATACAACCGATACTTCACCAACATTTAAGGCATTGGAAGAAGGAGCCTCGGTATTATCGAAGGAGGAAGTTGGTCGTTTGGCTCAACGTCAGCTTAAATTTATACAGCACTTAGAAGCCGCATTGGTACGCATAGAAAATAAAACCTATGGTATTTGCCGCGAAACCGGTAAACTTATTCCCAAGGAACGTTTGAGAGCTGTTCCACATGCAACGCTTAGCATTGAAGCCAAAAATAATCAGAACAAGTAAGCTTTTTTTGAGAATTATGGAATTCAGAGGCTGTCTTAAAAAGATAGCCTTTTTTTATTTATTATAGTAGCAAAAAGCCGATGGTATTACTCCACTTTGAAACTTATACAGTTGTTGACCATTAAGATTGTAGATAAGAACGTCGCCGTTAGCTACATAGTTTTTGGCATCGCTTACTATTAGCCATGGCTTTAATGGATGATACCACAAAGTGTAAAAGTTTTGCATTGATGAGCTAATTAAAGGTGCTGGTGGGAGTAAGGTGTCGTTTATTGCCATGTGGTAGATATGCTTATAAATAAATGCCAGCGTGTCTTTGGTGAAATTGATCACTAACGAACGAGCAGAATATTGACTTGATGGGAAGTAAATGCTTCGTTCGACCTGATGGTTTTGGCTGTTGATTTTCCACAACGATGGTGCTTCTTGCCCGATAGGGTTTCCAGGGTAGCCTCCATCACACAATACCCAAACATTGTTATGTTTGTCGGATACGATGCTCTGGGGCTGTTTGCCCACTATTATTGAATCGATTACATGGTGTTGTAGTACATCAATAACGTACACTTTTTCTTTAAATGACCAACTGGTAACGAACACTTTGTTCATCACTTTAATCATAGCTTCGGTAGAACTTCCTACCCATATTTGACTATATTTGATAAGTTTTGTAGTATGAATCACCGTTATATAACGACTGTACAGATCGCTTACGTATGCCAGCGTATCATTGATAGGCAATATGTAACGAGGTGAAGTAAGATTGCCAATGGTAGCAAGGTGTTTAACGGTAACGGGATCAACAACGTAAATAAGACCAGAGTTGTTGACTACGATAAAACCACGGTTGTGAATGATTTTCATATCCATAGCAACATCGCCCAAAACCGTTTGATTGGCTTTGTAGAAGATATCGTTGTTAACACGATGTGTTTGTTCGTCATAAAAACTCAAAGAACTATTGCCCCATGTAAAATTGCCTTCGTTTACGATGAAAAACCCTTTTGTGTTTTGCACCTGAGTTTGTATATCGTTGTATTCTTTTTTACAGGAATGAAAAAAAATTATTATTATCAACGTAAAAACTATTTTAGTTTTCATTTTTCATAGTTTTGAATTGTACACTTATTCTGAAAATTCTACCGGGCATGGCTCGCCAAATAATGTTCTGATATGTTTGATTGAATACATTATCTATTCCGATGCTAAATGTAAACGACCGAATGGCAAAAAATACCGATGTATTAAAAATAAAATACGGCTGAAGTGGCATGTTGTTGTTGTAAATAAATGGGTATCGTTGCGAATGGTACACGACTTCATTTCTTATTTGCAATTGTTTTATGGTTGTATGATTTGAATAAACTATATTATGCATGGGAATATATGGCAAATGATGGATGGTGTAATCATTATCTTTTCCTGAAACAAAAAGCATAGTATGTTTTAAAAGGTGGTTTATAGTAATTTTTAAATTAAAGTTGTGTTGGTACGATATGATTTCGTCTGTGCCCATAATATGAATGGTTCGTATGTTTTTCGATTCCCAATAACCAAATGAAGTAGGCTGCCACAAAATCCAATCGGTGTAATATGAGTAATGTGGCAATATTTTTAGTTTAACGGAATTAAATAGAGTTTGTTGAAAAAAAATTTCGCCTTGCAATGCTTTTTCTGGCTTCAACGTGGCGTTTCCACCAGGAATAAAGTACAGTTCGTTTAAGTAAGGTATGCGTACGTTGTAACCAATGTTGCAGCCAATTTCGGTTTGTGTGGAAGCCTGGTATGCAAGTGAGTATGCAGGTAAAGCAAAGAGTTTGTTATTGGCAAACAAAAACGATATTAAGGTTTTACTTTTTGTCGATTTATAGTATTTTTCGTAAATAGTAGTTAGTTCATATCGTTGTTGATTCTTGTTGAAATGAACGTATGAAATTTTATCGTTGTAATTTCCTTGTAGATAATGATGTTTTAGTATAAAATTCAGTGAGTGAGTGGAATCGTGTATTGCTGTCCATTTTAACGAGTTATACCAGACGGGTTCTTTAGAAGTACTGGAAAAACAGGTAACGCTAATATCATTAACACTGTGGTTGAGATTATAATCCAGCAGCGAATACATAAAACCAGATGTAAAAAGAATAAAATTGCTGTATTTGACGTTAAGTACGGTTTGAATGCTTTTCGAGTAAAGATTTTCGGTATGTTTTACTTTATACAATGTGGTCATTAAAGGAGGGATGTCGTTATTATTACTGGCAAATTGGTTTGATAGGTTACAATCGAGTTTTTTTATGCGAAAAGCCCATTCGTTGTTGAATTGTAGGTTGGTTGATGGCGATTGCTGCAATGCAATGGAATGTGGCAAAATGGCATTGTTTTGATATGTAAAACGGTTTTTATAGCTTGAAAGTCTAACGGAGTTGCGTATTTTAATTTTTTTTAAAGATGCAGTGTTGCCGATGCTTAAAAGTTGGTTTTGAAGACTCTCGTATTGCCAGACAATTTTAGTGCACGAAGGTTCGTCATCGGTGATATGTGTTTGAATGTTAACGATTCCGCCAAGTCCGCCCGATATTTGTTGAAGACTATTGATGCCATAATGAATAAAAACCGATTGTATTCCTGAGTTAAATATTTGTGCCAGGTTTATCTGTCCACTCAACGAAGAGTTGATGGGCATTTGATTCCAGATAATCAGATTTTGATGAGCCTGTGTACCTCGAATACTGACTAAGCTGAGGTTGTTGATTCCGTATTTTTTGATATAAATCGATGGCTCATTTTCCAATAAATTGTCTAATGACGTATTGGCATAACATTTAATTTTATTGCTGTCGATGCGATGCTTATATTGTTCATCGTAACGTTCGTTTACAGTAACTTCTTTTAGAAATATAGTATCTTGTGCATAAAGCGAAGAAAAGGCAGATAGGGCTAATATGATGTAGAACTTTTTCACTGTTTAATGAATCGTAATGTTTGTTTTGACGATAATTGAATAATATGAATAAAATAAACTCCCGGTTCTAGTTCAGTTGTGTTTATATAAGAAATGTTATTGCCTTGTAATAGCATTTTGCCACTAATGTCAATAATGCTATATTTTGAATTATTTTCTGCAGGATATACTTCAAGATAATCGTTGCACGGGTTAGGGTAAAGAGTAAGCAACGGAAGACTTTTTGGTTGTATATTGTCGGAGCATGAATGTATAACGCCTACAGCATCGAGGTCGAATCCGCCTGTGTAAAAAGGAGTAGGGTATGGGTCGTTGATAATATTTTGATGGGCATCGAAAGTAGCAAAGGCAGGGTTTATAGTGCCAACAACATCTATTATTTTTACAAAACGTATATTTTGCTTGTCGAGATTTTCGTGATTTTCGATATCGGCTATATCGAATGGTGTGCCATACATAACTGCGTATTTACCAGCCATATTGTGAATTTTAGTTGGATCAATTGTGCCAAATGTGCCCACTTGAACAGTTGTTGGAGTGAGCGAAATGGCAGGGAATCGAAACCAGTGTATGCTATCGCTGCTAATTTCAACAAAAGCAAGTTCGAGAAAGTTACCATCGAACGAGTTTTCGAATACGGCAAAGTCAAAGCCCGGTTTATCGCAGATGGGGTTTGCAAAGGAGAGAATGGCACTGCCACCATCACCAAGGCTAACAACCTGATTATCGGCTTTGCCCAGAGCATCGCTTTCGTTGCCATACGACACAAATCCAAGTTCGGGCTGTTGAATATCGATTAAGCCCCGATGTATATAGCATCGATTTGCCCACCCAACAAAAACGTTGCTATCGGCGTGAATGGCTGTACTACCCGGTAAACCTGCTGCCGGCGGGTATTGCGTCCAACCAGCAGCAGGATAGAGTGAAACAAAAACTAGTATGATAAATAACGAATGCCGCATATTTATTGTTTGATGATTGTTTTTCGAAGAGTTTGACTGTTTTTGATAACTTCGATGGTGTAAATACCGGCAGGTATGTTTTGAATATTCAGTACGTTTGATTGTTTTGCTTCGGTTCTTTTTTTACCAGTAATATCAAAAATAGCTATACTGTCAACAATTTTGCTGATGTAAATATAATTCTGAGCAGGGTTTGGATAGATATTAAGATTAAACTCATCGTTATTGTAAACTATATGCGAAGTATTTTCATAGCGAATATTATCGAAACAAAAATATGCAGGGGTATTCATGCCGTACATACCGGTATCGCTCGAACTGAGGCTAAATGATAAACTGGTTATAGTTCCGAGTGAAGAAAGATCGACGGTTGCCCAATTTTTCAAAATGTAATCTAACTGATTGTCTGTAAAACGATAGTCGGCTAGATAGAATTCAACTTCGCCAGTAAGGTTTTGCTGGTTGTATCCTTTGATTGTCAGTTTAAACCAATCGGGGTCGTTGCCATCAACTCCGCCAAACTTTTTGCTGTACGAATCACCATTACGAATGGTCAATGCCGTGTAAGTAGTATTTGTTACATCGATGCTCATTATTTTAATGGGCTGTGAAAAAGTAACTTCATTGGGTATGATTTGACCTGTCATCCAATCGCTGTTATTGTATGAAATACCAAAGACAGTAGAATTAGTTGTTTGAACACCAGCAAAGCAACTGTATTGATTCGTAAAGCTTTGTGTTACAGTGTCGAGCATATTGGAATAGGCAAAACCACTCCACGAGGTTATACCGCCACCCCAATCGACAAATGTGTTAGGGAAATGAGCCATGTTGGCAGAAGTAAATCCACCGCTGTTATCGCTTCCGTTCCAATACGAATTAGGCTGTAACGATAAATCTTCTAAATCGATAACCTGCGAAAATGCAGTTTGAGTGGCAATTAACCACAAAACAACAAAATACATTTTTCTCATATACACATAGTTTTAAAGTTAGCCTTTGTTTGCTACTTCAAAACTTCGAGAAAAAGAGGGAAAGAATAGTTGTATTCTTTCTCAGCTTTTTTACCCGAAAGCCTTGAAAACTTTGTGTTAAGCAGGTCTTCTGGCTTGCCTCGCTTACAACGCCTTCCCGTTACTTGAACAGTGGCATCGATGGTTGTAAGCACATGTTTGAGGCTCACAGCTGCGGGTACAGCTCCGGATTTGCACCGGATTCCCTTTCATTCTTCTTCGAACGAAGAAGAATTACTTAACACCATCGTTGCAAAGATAATAATTTTTTCTTGAGAAAACCAAATTGTTTTTATTACAAGTGCAAATTCATGATATAAAGCATACCTATCAATAAATATATTCTATACTTTTGCATGTTAATTTTTTAGCTATGAGTGAAAAATTGTTTTCGGAATTTCCACCTGTTACAGCCCAACAGTGGAAAGAGTTCATTATTAAAGAACTAAAAGGTGCCGATTTCGAAAAGAAACTAATGTGGAAATCGCCCGAAGGAATAACGATTAAACCATTTTATACAAAAGCCGATGTTTCTGAATTTGTTTATACAGCCGATAGTTCTTCATGGGTTGACATAAGACGAAATCAAAAAAAAGACAACAATTGGATTATTTTCGAAGAAATATATGTAGCCGATATAGATAAAGCAAATCAGCAGGCTTGCGATGCCTTAAAGCGTGGTGCCGAAGGTGTTGAATTTATTGTACAACCTAAGATTCATTTCGAATTGACCACTCTATTTAAAACGCAGCAGGATTTTGATCGATTATTGCAGAACATAAGTCTTGAGCAAACCCCTGTTCGTTTTATTGCCGGTTGTAGTAGTGGTATTGTGTTATCAATGCTTGACGAATATATTCAGCAGCATAAATTAGATAAAACAAAAATTCAGGTCCATATCGATTACGATCCAATTGGTCATTTGGTATTGAATGGCAATTTTTTCACTGCTGAAGAAAACATGTATCCTCAAGCTTCTTCTTTGCTAAAGTATGCCGATTCATTGTTTGACGAACATTCGACAGTATTAGCTATAAACGGTTATTATTTTCAAGATGCCGGTGCAACTATTCTTCAGGAACTTGCTTTTTCGCTTGCCATAGCTGCCGATTATCTGACCAATATAAGCGAATTAGGCTTATCGGTTGAATCTATTGCTAAGCGAATGACTTTCAATTTTGGAGTTGCATCGAATTATTTTATGGAAATTGCCAAATTCAGAGCAGCTCGTTTTTTATGGTCTAAATTGCTCGAGGCATACGATATAAAGTCGTACATTCCAATTCACATGCACGCAGTAACGACTACATGGAACAAAACAGCCTACGATCCTTATGTAAATTTGCTTCGTTTGACTACTGAGGCCATGTCGGCAGTTTTGGGTGGAGTTGATTCACTTACCGTCAAGCCATTCGATGCCGTTTATAAATCGCCCGATTCGTTTTCGCAACGCTTATCACGAAATATTCAACTGCTGCTTAAAGAAGAGGTTCACCTCGATAGAGTTATCGATCCGGCTGGTGGTTCTTATTATGTGGAGTCGTTAACTCAATCGCTTATTGAAGAAGCATGGAAAATATTTTTACAAATCTATCAGAGTGGTGGTTTTGTACAAAGTTTCAAAAATGGTTCCATACAATCGATGATTGAAGAAGTACAGCAAAGACGCAACATGGCAATAGCCATGCGTCAGGAAATTTTACTCGGTACCAATCAATATCCAAATCTAAACGAAAAAATTAAAGAACAGGTAGTACCTTGCATTCTCAAAGGCCTTATGCCATCCGGAAAACCTGTTTATAAACCTATTAGCCTTTATCGTGGTGCAGAAGCTTTTGAACAAATTCGACTCGAAACCGAGCAATTGTCTCGACGCCCTAAAGTTTTTCTGCTTACATACGGTAATTTGGCTATGCGAAAAGCGCGTGCTAATTTTACTATCAATTTCTTTGGTTGTGCTGGTTATGAAATTATCGACAACCCTGGGTTTTCTACAGTAGAGGAGGGGATTATGGCAGCCAAGCAGTCGAATGCCGAGATAGTCGTTATTTGTTCGTCCGACGAAGAATATCCAGCTATCGTTCCATCGATAGTTCAGGAATTAAAAAATGAAAAAATTGTTGTTTTAGCCGGTTATCCCAAAGAATACGTCGAACAATTTAAAGCAATAGGGCTGGAGCATTTTATTCATATTAAGTCGAATGTGCTTGATACGCTTAAAACATTCAATTCATTAGTAAAAGAAAAATGTAGTTTTTAACGTAAAATTTATTGTTACATGAAACCAGATTTTTCAAAAATAAATTTAAGCAAATCGAAATCAAAACCCATCGAATTAAAAGATGTTTGGCAAACATCGGAAGGGATACGTGTACGAAATTTATATACGGCTAATGATCTCGAAGAGCTTGAACATCTCGATTATGTTGCGGGCATACCACCTTATTTGCGTGGACCGTATGCTACCATGTATGTAATGAAACCATGGACTATACGTCAGTATGCAGGCTTTTCTACAGCCGAAGAGTCGAATGCTTTTTATCGACGAAATTTAGCAGCAGGACAAATGGGTTTGTCTGTGGCTTTCGACCTGGCAACGCACCGAGGCTACGATAGCGATCACGAACGTGTAATTGGCGATGTAGGCAAAGCCGGAGTAGCCATCGATTCGGTGCTCGATATGAAAATTTTGTTCGACCAGATACCGCTCAACAAAATGTCCGTTTCGATGACCATGAATGGAGCTGTAATACCCATTATGGCATTTTACATTGTTACTGCTCTTGAACAGGGGGCAAAATTAGAAGAGTTGAGTGGCACTATTCAGAACGATATCCTTAAAGAGTTCATGGTACGTAATACATACATATATCCGCCCGAGCCTTCGATGCGTATTATTGCCGATATTTTTAAATTTACATCGCAGTACATGCCTAAGTTCAACAGTATAAGTATTTCGGGCTATCACATGCAAGAGGCAGGTGCTACTGCCGACATTGAGCTGGCTTATACGCTTGCCGATGGTCTGGAATATTTGCGTACCGGTATCAAAGCAGGTATGAATATTGACGATTTTGCCCCACGCCTATCATTCTTCTGGGCAGTGGGTATGAATCATTTTATGGAAATAGCCAAGATGCGTGCTGCACGTTTGTTATGGGCAAAAATTGTAAAACAATTTAATCCTCAAAATCCAAAATCATTAGCATTACGCACACACTGTCAAACTTCGGGTTGGAGCCTTACCGAACAAGATCCATTCAACAATGTGGCTCGAACCTGTATTGAAGCTCTGGCGGCTGCACTTGGTCACACGCAATCGCTGCATACCAACGCATTGGACGAAGCCATTGCTTTGCCTACAGACTTTTCGGCACGTATTGCCCGAAATACTCAAATTTATTTGCAAGAAGAAACCCATATTTGCCGCACAGTCGATCCGTGGGGCGGTTCGTATTATGTAGAATACCTTACCAATCAACTTGCACGTAAAGCGTGGTCTTTGATTCAGGAAATAGAAGATTTAGGTGGCATGGCTAAAGCCATAGAAACAGGAATTCCTAAGATGCGTATTGAAGAAGCAGCTGCACGCAAACAAGCACTTATCGATACAGGCAAAGAAGTTATTGTTGGAGTTAACAAATACAAACTCGACAAAGAAGAACCAATTGAAATTTTAGAAGTAGATAATACAGCCGTCCGCGAAGCTCAAATTAGACGTCTGAAAGAATTAAAAGCTACCCGTAACAATGCAGCTGTACAAGAAGCCTTAGATGCTATAACCAATGCTTGTGCTACTAATTCGGGCAATCTGCTCGAATTAGCTATCGAAGCAGCTAAACGTCGTGCTACATTGGGTGAAATTTCGTTTGCTATGGAAAAAGTTTTTGGACGTTACAACGCTAATATTCGGATGATATCAGGTGTTTATAGTTCCGAAACACAAGATAATGAGCAATTTAAAGAAGCTCGTCGTTTAACCGATCTTTTTGCTGAAAAAACAGGTCGTCGTCCGCGTATAATGATTGCAAAAATGGGTCAGGATGGGCACGATCGTGGTGCAAAAGTGGTTGCTACAGCTTATGCCGATATGGGTTTCGACGTGGATTTGGGACCGTTATTTCAAACACCTGCCGAGGCAGCTAAACAAGCAGTAGAAAACGATGTTCATATTTTGGGAGTGTCGAGTTTAGCCGCAGGACACAAAACCCTTGTCCCACAAGTAATGGAAGAACTTAAAAAGTTAGGACGCGATGATATTCTTATTATTGTTGGCGGTGTAATACCCCCTCAGGATTATGACTTTTTATATAAACTAGGTGTAGTGGGTATATTTGGCCCCGGTACTCCCATAACCGATGCCGCTATTAAAATGATGAACATACTGCTTGAACAATACGAATAAAAACACAATGAAAAAAAATTTTTTTCATTTCGTGTAAAATATCTAAATTCGAAACTTTAATCAATGGCACATGGAAACTACTAATATGAATGATCAGGTTAATTTGAACGAAAAGGAAAATGTAATGTCGGAAAATGATCCTGTATTTCAAGCTCAAATCGAAGATGAAAGCATTGTTGAAGTACCTGCAAATGATTCTGAAGACATTAGCGATGTCATTATGCAATACACGGTAATCGATTATGCTTCACTGTCTCGAGAAGAACTCATCGAAAAGTTTAAGCAACTTTTAGGACAATCGAACATTACACAACATAAAAACGACTTCGAACAAATTAAAACACATTTTTACCGAAAACTGAAGCAAGAAAACGACGCGAAAAAGAAAAAAATGCTTGAATCGGGCGAAAATTCAGAAATTGTTGATGAACCCGACAGGCTCGAACCCATTTTTAAAGAGCTATACGACGCATATAAAGATAAACGAAACGAAATTATTGCCGAAATAGAGCGTCAGAAACAGGAAAATTATCAAAAAAAATTAGCAATTATTGATAAAATAAATGAATTAACAACTCGCCCCGAATCGTTGAAAACAACGATGGACGAATTTCGCGAACTTAACGAACAATGGCGTAGCATAGGTGTTGTACCACAGCATCTGGTAAAAGAGTTGTACAACAAATATAATCTTGCACGCGATAACTTTTACAATTGGCTTAAATTAAATAAAGAAGCTCGTGATTACGATTTAAAACGAAATTTGGAGGCTAAAATAGAATTATGCGAAAAAGCCGAGCAACTTATACTCGAACAAGATGTAGTTAAAGCCATTGGTCAACTGCAAATTTTGCACGAACGCTGGAGAGAGATTGGTCCGGTTTATCCCGATAAGAAAGAAGAAATATGGGAACGTTTTAAAGAAGCAACTCGTAAGATTCACAAAAACCATCAGGAGTTTTTCTTACGTAAAAAAGAAGAAGAGGAAAACAACCTTAAAGCTAAGACCATTTTGTGCGAGATAGCCGAAGAAATTGCCGAAAAAGTTTATACACGCTACAAAGAGTGGGAAGAGGCAACCAAACAAATGATAGATTTGCAACAGCGTTGGAAAACCATAGGTATGGTTCCTCGCACAGAAAATCAGGCTATATACAAGCGTTTTCGTGCAGCTCTCGATCAGTTTTTTGCTGCCAAAAAAGAATATTACGAACAGAAAGCCGAAGAAGAAAATCACAACCTTCAGCTTAAAACCGATTTATGTATTCGTGCCGAAGCTTTGAAAGATAGTACTAACTGGAAGCGAACTACACAAGAATTGATACAACTGCAGCGCGAATGGGAGAAAATTGGCCCCGTGCCTCGCAAAGATGCCGATGCTATATGGAAACGCTTTAGAGCAGCATGTAATGAGTTTTTTGAAAGAAAAGCCAATCATTTTAAATCGATAGAAACACTACAAGAAGAAAATCTTTCTAAAAAGGAGGAGATACTGAATCAGCTCGAAAACTTTGAGTTTAGCGAAAACCCTGATGAAGATTTGAACAAGGTAAAACAACTACAAAAGCAGTGGTTCGAAATAGGACCTGTAGCCGAGCAGCATCAGGAAGCCATTCAAACACGCTATAAACAAGTTGTCCAGAAGCTTTATGGTAGCCTTAAGCTCGACGAAAAACGCAAGCAGGTGCTCAACTTTAAGGTTCGGATGGATAGCTTGTTGCAAACACCGAATTATATCGAAAAGCTTAAAAATGAACGAAATTTAATAGTACGTCAATTGCACAAAATTGAAAACGACCTGAAAGTACTCGAAAATAATATGGGTTTCTTCTCCAAATCGAAAAATGCCGAAGACTTGCTTAAAGAGTTTGCCAAGAAGATTGAAGAGGGCAGAAAACAGGCAGAAGTGCTCAAAGAACAGATTCAGTACATCGATAACCTTATGAAACAAAAATGAGATATATCATTCCTATAATAGCCATTTTTTTATCGATACATCTATTTTCGCAATCAACCATTAGGGGATTTGTTTACGATAAAGCTACGGGCGAGCCTATCATTATGGCGAATGTGTTGATTAAAGGCACTAAAATAGGGGCTTCGACCGATGCAAATGGTTTCTTTAGTTTTACAAAATTGCAGCCGGGTACTTATACTATTAAGGTTCAATTTATAGGTTATGATACAGCAACAGTAAGCATAACAGTAAAAGACAAAGAAGTTATTACGCGTAAAATTTATCTGTCAGAATCGTCGGTGTTGTTACAACAAGTAGATGTTTCGGCTGAGCGAACCGATAAGGTAGAGCAAGTGCGTATTTCCGTTAATAAAATTACCCCTAAACAAATTGAGCGTATTCCGAGCATGGGAAGTGAACCCGATTTTGCCCAGTATGTACAGGTGTTACCGGGTGTAATTTTTACTGGTGATCAAGGCGGACAGTTGTACATACGTGGTGGTGCCCCTATCCAAAACAAAGTGATGCTCGATGGAATGGTGATTTATAATCCCTTTCATTCTATTGGTTTCTTTTCTGTGTTCGATTCAGACATTATTCGTACTGCCGATGTTTATACAGGTGGCTTTAATGCAGAATATGGCGGACGCATTTCATCGGTAATGGACATTATTACAAAAGATGGTAATCGTAATCGCCAGGCAGGAAAAATTTCGGCTAGTACATTTGGTTCAAAGCTATTATTAGAAGGTCCAATTCTCAAAGGTGAAGACCTTTCTAAAACGTCTATTTCGTATGTCTTTTCAGCAAAAACTTCATACATTCGTGAATCGTCTAAACTGCTTTATTCGTATGTCGATTCGGCAGGTATTCCATTCTCGTTCAACGACTTTTATGGAAAAGTATCGTTAAATACCGAAAATGGAAGCAAATGGAATGTGTTTGGTTTTCGTTTTACCGACGATGTAAAGTACAAAGCCTTATCTCGTTTTAATTGGAAGTCGGGAGGTATAGGATCAAATATTATTTTAGTTCCCGCTGGTTCGCCTTTTTTATTTAAAACCAATTTTAGTTATTCAAAATACGAAATTACGCTAAAAGAATCGGACGATTTGCCACGAAATAGCGAAATTAACGGCTTTAATTTGGGTTTGTCGTTTAACTATTTTATGGGAAAAAATGAATTGAATTATGGAATTGAGACCTATGGTTTTAAAACCGATTTTAATTACTATAATGCTATTGGACGACTGATTGATCAGGTGCAAAATACAACAGAAATAGCTGCATTTGTTAAATACAAAATTGCCAGAGAAAAATTTGTTATAGAACCCGGATTTAGACTTCAATATTATGCATCGTTAATAAAAATGTCGCCCGAACCTCGTTTAGGTGCTAAGTATTTGGTTTCCGACAACTTTCGCTTAAAGTTAGCTTCGGGTATTTATTCGCAAAATTTCATCAGTGCTAATAGCGATCGCGATGTAGTGAACCTATTTTACGGATTTTTAAGTAGTCCAGAAGTGAGCGATTTACCTGCAAAATTTGATGGTAAAGATGTTAAATCGTCTATTCAACGTGCAGCTCATATAGTTGCAGGTTTTGAATACGACGTCAACAATTATTTGGATATAAATATAGAGGGCTATTACAAACGTTTTTTACAGTTGACCAATATCAATCGCAATAAGATTTTTGACGATACCGGCGACAATTGGCAGATCCCCGACTTAATTAAGAAAGATTTTATATTAGAAAACGGTAAGGCTTATGGTGCCGATGTTACAATGAAATACGAATACAAACGTAATTATTTTTGGCTTGCTTATTCGCTGGGTTTTGTCGATCGATACGATGGCTTTGTAACTTATGCTCCAATATACGATCGCAGGCATAATATAAATATTGTTGCAACACGTACTCTTGGCAAAAATCTTGATTGGGAGTTAAGTGTACGTTGGAATTATGGAAGTGGCTTCCCATTTAGTAAAACAGCTGGATATTACGAACAACTTCAATTAACCGACGTGAATACCGACTTATCTTCAACCAATGCTTTGCTTGGTGTTTTATATGGAGAACTTAATGCAGGTCGCTTGCCTTCGTACCATCGTCTGGATTTGACACTCAAAAAGACCATCGAATTTTCTAAAAATTCAACCATGGAGATTAATTTTGCATGCACTAATGTGTATAATAGAGCCAATATTTTCTATTACGACCGAATACGCAGCAAGCGTGTCAATCAATTGCCTATTATACCAAGTGTGGGTATGAATTTAACTTTTTAATGTATGTCCAACACACGTTACATATTTATTACCGGAGGTGTTACTTCTTCGCTCGGTAAAGGTATCATTTCTGCTTCGTTGGCTAAGTTGTTACAACTAAGAGGTTATCATGTTACTATCCAGAAACTCGATCCTTATTTAAATGTCGATCCCGGGACGCTTAATCCCTACGAACATGGCGAGTGTTACGTAACAAACGATGGTGCAGAAACCGACCTCGATCTTGGACATTACGAACGCTTTTTAAATCAGCCCACTTCTCAGGCAAATAATATTACTACCGGACGTATTTATCAGAATGTTATTAGCAAAGAGCGTAGAGGCGACTTTCTAGGTAAAACGGTGCAGGTAATACCGCATATAACCGATGAAATTAAACGTAGCATCAAACTTTTAGGAACAAAACATAAGTACGACATTGTAATAACTGAGATAGGTGGGACGGTTGGCGATATCGAATCGTTGCCATACATTGAGTCGGTTCGTCAGTTGAGGTGGGAAATGCCGCAACGTACAGCAGTTATTCATTTAACCCTGGTACCCTTTTTATCGGCAACGGGTGAGCTTAAAACAAAACCTACGCAGCACAGCGTAAAAATGTTGCTCGAAAATGGAGTACAGCCCGATGTGCTTGTTTTAAGGACCGAGCGACCTCTGACTAATGAAATACGACGCAAGGTAGCTCTATTCTGCAATGTAGAAATGGAGGCTGTTATTGAGTCGAGAGACGTAAAAACCATTTACGAAGTACCGCTCCTTATGCACAAAGAAAAACTCGACGAAATAGTACTTAAAAAACTTGGATTGCCAGCATTAGATGAACCCGATTTGAATAAATGGCGTGATTTTGTAGAAAAAGTAAAGAATCCTAAATATACGGTCGATATTGCACTTGTTGGTAAATACGTTGAACTTGCCGATGCCTATAAGTCCATTATAGAGGCTTTAATTCATGCCGGAGCTGTACATAATTTGAAAGCACAATTGCATCTGGTGCATAGCGAGCAAATAACTTCCGACAATGTTGCTCATAAACTTAAAGGCATGCAGGGAATTATTGTAGCACCGGGTTTTGGACACAGAGGTATAGAAGGAAAAATTATTACTACGCAGTATGCACGACAGAACCATATTCCCTTTTTGGGTATATGCTTGGGGATGCAGGTAGCTGTTATCGAATTTGCTCGTAACGTATTAGGATTAAAAGATGCGCATTCTACCGAAATGAATCGTACTACGCCATATCCGGTGATTGACTTAATGGAACATCAAAAGGAAATTACCGAAAAAGGTGGTACCATGCGTTTGGGATGTTATCCATGCGAGTTGATTAAAGAAACGCTTACTCATAAAATTTATCAGCGTGATATGATTGACGAGCGTCATCGTCATCGTTACGAATTCAACAATCAGTATATTAAACAATTTGAGAGTGCAGGAATGAAAGTCGCCGGAATAAATCCCGATATGAATTTAGTAGAGATAGTTGAACTGGAAAATCACCCATGGTTTATAGGTGTGCAATTTCATCCGGAATACAGGAGTACGGTAGAGAATCCACACCCATTGTTTGTCGATTTTCTGAAAACTGCGGCAGGATTATAATTCTTTTGCTTTTCCTACTTTTAGTATTTCTACCTCAAACACTACCGAAGTATAGGGTGGTATAATTCCCGTTGTTGAACCTGTTTTGCCAAAAGCAAGCTGTGAAGGAATAATAAATATAGACCTTTCGCCATAGCACATTGTTTTAACGGCTATTTCAAGTCCTTTTATAATTTGCCACTCAGTACCAACAATCCATGTAAATGGTTCGCTACGTTTACGAGTGCTATCAAATATTTTACCATTTAAAAAATAACCTTCAAAGTGCATTACAACGGTATCGCCAGTAGATATACGCAGTGTATCGCCATGGTGTACTAAAATTTTATAAATGCC
>CALGPK010000005.1 GCA_937960415.1 uncultured Bacteroidales bacterium
AAACTATCTTTGGGAACATAAAAACTATACGAACAAGATGGATTGTTTAATGCGCTGATGGTATTAATTACACCTCTTTTATATATTGTTTTAAAGGCTATAGTTGTATCGATTTGATTCGGATCGCTTTCTTTTTTTCTACCTACCGGATTACACGAATAAATAATTGCACTTATTACAATTACCAAATATAAAACTCCCTTCAAATACTTCATTTCTTAATTTTTTTCGTTTGTAATTTTTGCAATGATACAAATTTTTAGTGTTTGTTTTTTGATTTTTTTGCATACCAGAAAAACAGTTCTTTTTGTTTGATGCGTTCGGATAAATTTTTGGGCACATATACCGGCTTTAATGTGTAAGGATTGAGTCCTGTTGCATACATTACCGATGCCAACGTCATGGGAGTAGGAGTAAAATCTTGTACCTGTTCGGGTTTAATATTTAATAATCGCAGTGTCTCTGATAATTCTTCCATGTGTTTAATTGTACAACCCGGATGATTTGAAATAAAATAAGGAACCAATTGTTGTTTCAAGTTGTAGGTATGATTAATTTTTTGAAAAAAACGATAAAAGACTTCGAAATATTTAAACGAAGGTTTAAACATAAGCTTCAAAACATCGTCGTGCATGTGCTCTGGTGCTACTTTTAAACGCCCCGATACATGATACAAAATTAGTTCCTTCAAATAAAGCTCATGTTGCGGATTGTCCTTTAATTTTCTAATATGTATATCATAGCGTACTCCACTACCAATGGTAACTTTTTTGATATTTTTCAATAGTCGTACTTTTCGGTACAGTTCGATTAAGCTTTTGGGGCTAGTATTTAGGTTTCTACAAACGTTTGGATAAATACATGAAGGACGCTTACATTTTATGCACAAATCGGTATTAACCGGTGTCATCTGATACATATTGGCCGATGGTCCACCTAAATCGGTAATATGACCTTTAAAATTGGGTAACGTACTTATTTTTTTTATTTCCTTCAAAATCGATTGCTCACTTCGGCTAACAATAAATTTACCCTGATGAATAGCCAAAGAACAAAACGAACAACCTCCAAAACAACCCCTGTGTATAGTTATGGAATGTTTAATCATTTCATAAGCCGGAATAGGCGGCTTTTTATTGTACTTTGGATGTGGTTTGTACGTAAAAGGTAACTCGTAAACCTTATCTAAATCGCTGGTTGTAATCTGTTCTGGAGGATATACTACTACCCACCCCTGCAAATGTTTTTGGGCAATAATTCGTGGCTTATAACTATTTGCATTTTCTTCGATGATACGATACGATTGTGCAAATAATTTTGCATCGTTAATAACTTCATCATACGAGGGTAATACAACTACATCATTGGCAGGTAATTGTTGTTGTAAACGCACAATCTGATTAACGTTTATTTGATTAAATAACTTACCCTGTTTTAGTTGTTGAATAAATTGAAGCAAAGGCTTCTCAGGCATACCGTAAAATAGCAAATCGGCTTTTGATTCGATGAGGATAGAGGGCTTAATGGTGTTGCTCCAATAGTCGTAATGTGCCAGTCGTCGCAATGACGCTTCTATTCCGCCTATTACGATGGGTATTTCGGGGAAAAGCGATTTTAGGATATTGCAATAAACAACAACTGCATAGTCGGGTCTAGCCCCGTGCCTGTTGCCGGGAGTATAGGCATCGTCGTGTCGCAATCGTTTGTTGGCGGTATAATGATTGAGCATCGAATCCATATTGCCCGCCGAAACAGCAAAAAAAAGGTTAGGTTTACCAAACTTCTTAAAATCGCGTAAATCATCTTTCCAGTTGGGTTGTGGCACAACAGCTACTCGCAAACCTTCACTTTCCAACAGGCGAGCAATAATAGCTGTACCAAAAGCTGGATGATCAATGTATGCATCACCTGTAAAAAAAACGACATCAACACTGTTCCATCCAATTTTTTTAACTTCATCTACCGTTACAGGCAAAAATAGAGGCATTAGCTACAATGTTGCTGATGAAATATTTTTAAACGTTCTTCTAATACAGGTATTTGTTCATGTTTAACCTGCGACACACATGCACGCAAACCATCTTTTCGTTCGCTACCTGTAATGGTTAACGATATGGCACTAATGCCATAGAAAAGCAACTCTTCGAGTAATTGTTCGGCTGTCATACCTGGATAAGCAAATGTAAAATAAAAACCATCGGCAAGTGGTTCGTTTTCGTCTTTGTCGTAAACAATATAAAAGCCATTATCGGTGAATGCTTTTTTCATTTTTTGTGCTTTTACAGCATAATCTTTCACATGTTCTACAAAATTGTATTTACCATCGTTAACCGCTTTTAAAATAGCAGCCATACCATGTTGTGCAGAATGAGACACTCCGGCCGACAGCGAATATATAACCTTGTATATTAGTGCATAACCAAACTTATCGGTATTAAAAACAGGAATCATATCGGGATATGAACTATCGAAAAGTTTGTTTGAAACAGCAAGCATGGCTATACGTTGACCAGCATAACTAAATGCTTTTGAACTTGAAATTAGCAAAATATAATTATCAGTATAGTTTGCTACAGTTGGCTGATAAGGTGGTATACCGGGCTTAGATAAATCTTTACGAAAATCCATTGCAAAATATGCAAGGTCTTCAATTACCACTACATTATATTGATTAGCTAATTCGCCAATTATTTGCAACTCTTTTTCGGTAAAGCAAATCCACGAGGGGTTGTTGGGATTAGAATATACAATGGAAGAAATATGTCCTTTCGATAAGTACTCTTCTAATTTGCCTCTAAGCCTATCGCCTCTGTAGTTGTAAACGTCGAAGGTTTCGTACGGAATTCCCAATACCTGATGCTGCTGTTTCTGAACCGGAAAGCCCGGGTCGATAAACAAAGTTGTTTTTCTATCTTTAAATATTTTGCTCATTATCAGAAAAGCAGCAAATCCTCCTTGCATACTACCTACCGTAGGAATACAACATTCCGGACGAATATCGATATTCATAAAAAGTTTAACAAAACGTGAAAATTCGTTTTTAAGTTCTTCGACGCCTTCTATCATAGGATATTTAGAAGCAACGCCACGCTTAAGTGCCTCTATTTCGGCTTGAATACCTATTTCGTGTGGCTCTAAACCGGGAACGCCCATTTCCATGCGGATAAATTTTTCGCCCGTTTGTTTTTCTATAATATTTACCAATCTAACCAACTCGCGTATGGTAGCTTTACCCAGTTCTTTAATACCAGAATTTTGTATAGCATTTTTTACCGTCGAAAAATCTAACGGTGTTTGTTTAACTGTTTCCATGATCGAATTTTTATCCTAGCAAAATTACAAGAATATTTATTTCGTTTAACCATATATGTTTAAAAACATTTCAGTTACGAATATCTCAGTATAGCCTTCTATCGAAAGAGCGAAGAAAATTTTTTAAACGTAATGAAATCATTATATTTGAGCGTTTTTCAAATCATGATTTGTTTATGATAAATAATGCATTAATAAACCCCCAAAGTATCGTTGTTGTTGGTGGTTCTAATACCATTCAAAAACCAGGTGGTAAGGTTTTAAAAAATTTAATCGATTACCAGTTTAAAGGAGATCTTTTTGTTGTAAATCCTAAGGAAGAAAATGTTCAAGGCTTAACTTCCTACCCATCGGTTATGCATTTACCTGCTAATGTTGATCTTGCTATTTTGGCTATTCCGGCAAAAATGTGTCCCGAAACAGTCGAAATGTTAGCCTATCAAAAACAAACAAGGGCTTTTATTATTCTTTCTGCAGGCTTTAGCGAAGAAAGCCACGAAGGAGCCGAATTGGAGAAAAAAATTGTTTCCACTATTAACTCTGTAAATGGCTGCTTAATTGGTCCTAACTGCATAGGCGTTATGAATACCCATTACGCTGGAGTTTTTACAACCCCTATACCCAAACTCGATCCTCAAGGATGCGACTTTATTAGTGGAAGTGGTGCTACTGCTGTATTTATTATGGAGTACGGTATACCTAAAGGACTTACTTTTTCAAGTGTTTACTCGGTTGGAAACAGTGCACAAATTGGAGTCGAAGAAGTTCTTGAATACATGGATATGAACTTCGATCCACAAAAAAGCTCAAAAATAAAACTACTTTACATCGAAAACATTAAGAAACCTCAGAAACTGCTTAAACACGCACGTTCGTTAATTGAAAAAGGCTGTCAGATTGCTGCAATCAAAGCTGGAAGTTCCGAGGCTGGCAGTCGTGCAGCCTCCTCACATACAGGTGCACTCGCTAGTCCGGATGTGGCAGTTGATGCACTCTTTCGCAAAGCCGGCATTGTACGTTGCTATGGTCGCGAAGAGCTTACTACTGTTGCTTCTATTTTTATGCACAAACCATTGAAGGGAAAACGAATTGCCATAATTACACACGCCGGTGGACCTGCTGTTATGCTCACCGATGCTCTATCGCAAGGAGGATTCGAAATTCCACCCATCGGTGGCGAAAAAGCACAAGAATTGCTCACACATCTTTTTCCGGGCTCGTCGGTTGCCAACCCAATTGATTTTTTGGCTACAGGTACTGCCGAACAACTTGGAACAATTATCGATTACTGCGAACATCACTTCGATAATATAGATGCTATGGCAGTTATTTTTGGAAGTCCTGGATTATTCCCTGTTTACGATGTTTACAATGTACTTCACGAAAAGATGAAAACCTGTAAAAAGCCAATATTTCCTATCTTACCCTCTATTATTAACGTAGCCGATGAAATAAACGATTTTATTGCCAAAGGACATATCTATTTTCCCGATGAAGTTTTATTTGCTCGTGGCTTAACAAAAGTATATTCTTCTACCAGACAAAAAATGAGCAAAGAAAATCCGTATATTTTGAACAAGGAGCGCCTTCACAGCATAGTATTGCCATACAAAAATGGCTATTTAAAGCCTGTTGATGTCAAGATGCTACTCGAAACAGCTGGTATTCCGGTTGTTGGCGAAATTGTAGCTAAAGATGTAATTGAAGCAGTTAAAGCAGCCGAAGAATTTGGTTACCCCGTTGTAATGAAAGTGGTGGGTCCTATACATAAAACCGATGTAGGTGGCGTGGTATTAAATGTAAAATCGCAAGATCAAGTAGTTAAAGAATTCGAACGATTGATAAAAATCAAAAACGTAACAGGCATATTGATTCAACCCATGCTCAGCGGTATTGAATTATTTATTGGTGCCAAACGCGAATCTTCATTCGGACACCTGATTATGTTTGGTATGGGTGGAATTTTTATCGAAATCTTAAAAGATGTGCAAACTGCATTAGTCCCCGTAAATAAAGAAGAAGTTATCGAGATGATTCGACAGCTAAAAACATATCCTATACTAAAAGGATACAGAGGCATGCAAGGAGTTAATATCGAAATATTTGCCGACATTATTTGTCGGGTTTCTGCACTACTTTATGCTGTACCCGAAATTTTCGAAATGGATATAAATCCACTATTAGGCAAAGAAAATCAAGTGATAGCCGTAGATGCCAGAATCCGCATTGAAAAAGATCAATAACTAAAACATCTTGAAGATGAAAGCTAAAGATTTTATTTTTTTTCTAATTGCCTTTGTGATTGTTTTACCATTTCTGCCTTTTAGTGCATTCGAACACTTTCAAACATCATTTTTGTATAACGAAGAACACTGGATAGTAACTAGTTTTCTTAAGTTTGCATTGTTAGCTACATTAGGCGAAGTTATTGGTTTGCGAATACGTACCGGCAATTATTACGAAAAAGGGTTTGGTCTTATTCCCCGAATGCTGGTATGGGGAGTACTTGGATGGACTATTAAAATAGCTTTTGTAGTATATGCCGCTGGCATTCCTGTTCTGGTTGAAAAATATTTTTGGATTACAGGAGCTAAAAATTCTATGATGTATAAAGATATTTTCGAAGCACACGAACATGGTTTAGGTGGTGTTCGTTTTCTTTCGGCCTTTTTAATTAGTACAATCATGAATCTTACATATGCTCCGGTTATGATGACGTTTCACAAAATTACCGACACACACATTGTACAACAAGGAGGCTCCTTTTTAAAGTTTTTCAAACCAATACCTATTCGAAAAATTTTCCCTACCATTAACTGGGATTTACAATGGAACTTTATTTTTAAAAAAACCATTCCTCTTTTCTGGATTCCTATGCAAACCATTAATTTTATGGTTGCCTCGGAATATAGAGTTGTTATTGCAGCTTTTTTAGGAATTGTGTTGGGCGTCCTTCTTTCAGTTGTAACCCCTAAAAAGTAACGACTATGATTTTAAAAGAATTCATTTCATACATTGAGCAATTGTATCCTATTGCAACACAAGAAGATTACGATCATTCAGGCTCGCAAGTTCTATTTCCCGACGAAGCTATAAAAGGGATATTGCTTTGCCTCGATGTAAACGAAAGCATTATCAACGAAGCCATCGATAAGCAGTGCAATCTTATTGTTAGTCATCATCCGTTATTGTTTAAATCAATACATCAAATTCGTTCAGGTACAAGCCAGGGGAATACCATCATAAAAGCCATTCAACACAAAATTTCGATCTATGCTCTGCACACCAATTTCGATAATTCGTGGAATGGTACCAATCGAGTTTTAGCCGATTTACTCAAACTTACCAATATTCAAATACTATTGCCCAAGGAAAATCAACTTGTTAAATTGGTTACGTTTGTTCCGCAGTCGCATGCCGACAAAGTTCGTAGTGCATTATTTGATGCTGGTGCTGGCTTTATAGGCAATTACGACTCGTGCAGCTACAACATCGAAGGTTATGGAACATTTAGAGGCAACGAAGACACCAATCCCTTTGTTGGCGAAAAAGGCAAATTGCACATAGAGCCCGAAGTGCGTATCGAAACCATTTTGCCGGCTTACACAACATCTTATGTTATTGAAGCATTGTTAAAAGCACATCCCTACGAAGAGGTGGCTTACGACATCTATCCGCTTGCCAATAAACACCAACGTTTAGGAAGTGGCATGATAGGCTATTTACACGATCCCATGTCGAAAGATGCATTTCTCTGGTATGTTAAAAATGCTATAGGTACCAATATTTTGCGATATAATTTGAGTGCAAAAGAAATCGTACAAAAAGTTGCTATTTGTAGTGGGAGTGGTGCGTCCTTAATTTCAAAAGCCATACAGGAAAAAGCCGATGCATATATTACCAGCGACATTAACTACCATTATTTTGCAGATGCTCCTTCGAACATTTTGCTTATCGATGCCGGACATTTTGAGACTGAAATTCATTTTGTAAAAAAATTATTTGACATAATTACGAAAAAAAATACTAATTTTGCAGTCCATTTATCGGAATTTTGTTTAAATCCTGTAAACTATTTTTAATATGGCAAAAAAAGAAACTACTGTTGTTGAAACAACCGACCTATCGGTAGAAGAAAAACTTAAAGCCCTCTTTTCTTTACAAACCATAGATTCTCAAATAGATAATATTATCAAACTGCGTGGCGAGTTACCTCTCGAAGTCCAGGACCTCGAAGACGAAGTGATGGGACTTGAAACACGCTACCAAAAATATTTAGACGAAATTAAAAGCCTCGAACAAAAAATAAGTGGAAAAAAAATTGAAATTAAAAAAGCCGAAGACCTTATTAAAAAATACACCGAACAACAAAACCACGTACGCAACAACAGAGAGTACGACGCTATAACCAAAGAGATTGAATTCCAACAACTCGAAATTCAACTGTGCGAAAAACAAATAAAAGAATTCAATGCACAAATAGAACAATTGAAAAACGAATCTAAATCGACTAAAGATAATCTCGAAAAACGCAAAGTTGATTTAGAATTAAAACAAAAAGAACTTAACGAAATTATTGAAGAAACACAGAAAGAAGAAGAACAACTCCGCGAACAATCTGCCAATATCGAAAAAATGATTGAACCTCGCTTACTCAGCGCTTACAAACGTATTCGCAAAAATGCGCGTAACGGACTGGCAGTTGTTAAAGTACAACGCGATGCTTGCGGTGGATGCTTTGCAAAAATTCCACCACAAAGACAGCTAGAAATTCGTTCGCGAAAAAAAATTATCGTTTGTGAATATTGCGGACGTATCTTAATTGATCCGGATCTATAATTCAAGTATTTTCTTTGATACAATTTTTTTTAGTAAAAAGTTGATTAGTTTAATTAGAAGGGATTCTAATTTTTTGCCCTATACTTAATATTTTATGTTCCGATATGCCGTTTGCTGCACACAGGTCTTTTACTGTTGTTCCATACTTCCGTGCAATACTGTAAAGTGTATCACCTTTTTGAACAATATGAACGTTCGAGGCATTTGAATCGACATTATGCACCAATGTTTTTGAAGCGTTTTTTCCACTTAAACGAAACGATTGATGAGTTAGTAAAAGCGTATCGTTATTCAACATATATTTGTCGAAATCGATAATCAAGCGTGGATTAAAGGGTTGTTCTTTATATCGTGTTTCGAAGTGAAGATGTTCGGTAGTAGCACGTCCTGTTTTACCACCTAACCCAAGTACCTGTCCTGCATAGACAGTATCGTTAACACCAACTAAACGTTTTGATAAATGAGCATATACCGTTTCTATGCCATTAAAATGACGCACTACCACCAGATTGCCATAACCACTAAAATACCGACTTATACGAACAATTCCATCAAACGAACAATATACCGAATCGCCTTGCTTTAACTTAATGTCTATGCCCGTATGTATTCTTCTTCCACGCCAACCAAACTCAGAAATCACTTTACCGTGAACGGGCATCCAAAATTTAGGAAACTCGGGAGTACGTAATGTAATAATTGCTGTATCGGTTAGATGAAATAAAGGATTTTTTGATGTTCGTAAATACAGTGTATCCCAACGATATGAACAAATGTCGGATAAATAATGCCCAGCCAGTGAATCGGAATAATATACATAAGAGTAATCGTCGAGTTCGACAATTTGCGATTTAGTATAAAGTACTGAAAATAAAAACGTTATGACTAAAAATAATTGCTTCATCTTTGCAAAAATAAGAATAAGGTTGCTCAATAACAACTTTTATTGTAAATTTTTAACATTTGTTGGGAAACCTATGTTTTGTATTTTTAATCTTTAATGAAATTGTTAGTTATGCACAAACCGGTAGATGTTTTCAATTTTAACATACCTATTTTTAGCGAAATAGGTAAAAAATCGTTTTTACTTGCCTGCGGTAGCATGAATCATCATAACTGTATGACCGTGGGTTGGGCAGGTTTGGGTTATCTATGGCGCAAGCCTATGGTTTTTATTTATGTACGACCACAACGATACACCTACCAATTCATGGAACAATACGATTACTTTTCACTCAACTTTTTTTCAGATTTATTTGCCGATATTCTTCAACTATGTGGAACTAAATCGGGCAGAGAAATTAACAAAATGAATATTCCTGGTCTTACTGTTAAAGAAATAGCTGGTCAAACCATCTATTATAACGAAGCACACACAGCAATTATTTGTAAAAAAGTATATTACGATGACCTCAAAGCCGAACATTTTCTTGAAAAATCTTTTCTCAATTTATATCCTTCGAACGATTTTCATCGTATATATTATGGAGAGGTGCTCAAAATATTGCAAAATAATCCATGAATAATAGGCTAACACACATCATAATTACATTGTATATCTTTACATGCTTTTTAGCTTTTTCGCAGTCAAAAAAAGCACTTATTATCGACAGCGATGCAGGAACAGACGATTACCGTGCCATTATTTTATTGACTTCATTAAAAAATTACCATTTAAAAGCCATTACGGTAAGCGATGGAACGTTATTCCCCGACAAAGGAGCTTATCGAGTAGAAAGCCTTCTGAAATGCTTAAATATCGAAAATGTTCAAATTGGAGTTGGCAAAAAAACAATGTACAACAAACCATTGTGGCGTAAATTTGCTGAACAAGTCCCCTGGTCAACTTGCTATACCAACCCTAAACAAACAAAAACATACCAATCGGCTAAACAAGTATTAACCGATATTTTATCATCGGCAGAAAATAATTCAATAACATTCGTTTGTTTAGGCTCTCTTCATAATTTGTACGAAACTATCAAAGAAAAAAAAGAATTATCATCTAAGATAGAAAAAATTATCTGGTACAATTCTACCGAGATTACACACGGCTCTAATTATATCTTTGCCCCACAAGCAGCAAACTATGTTTTATCGCTTTCCGTTCCTATCTATATTGTTCATACTATTTCAAACAAAACAATTGCATACGATAGCACTTTTGTAGAAAATATTAAACAATGTAACCTTCTTGCATCGACTCAAATTATGCATCAACTCAACTTTTTCTTAAACAACAACGACACCATACACCTTAAATTCTGGGATGAACTTACCGCTGTTTTTCTCGAATACCCATTTTTGTTCGATATCAAACAACTGGAGAATAGACCTAATATACACTTCATTTCTGCATATAATGTTGAATCCATTAAACATGCTTACCTGAATATTTTAAAAGGAAAACACAAATATTATTACAACGGTGTTATTTTTTCAAATTTTCCCATCGACTCCGACTACTACTATAACGACATAAACGAAATAAAACAACAAATAATTGAAAACTATGGCATAGAAGAATTTGTATTGTCTGTTCTTACATCGGAAATTCATCATCATCTTGGCATCTATTCGATACTCGGTGTAAAAATGGGATTATACGCAAAAGAACTACTTAATGCCCCACCCCATCAAATTCGGATAACCTCTTATGCCGGCAAAAAAACTCCTTTATCGTGTTTAAACGATGGCATTATGATTTCTACAGGCTCTTCACCAGCTTTTAAAGAAATAAACATCGATACCATTAAAATTGAACCATCGGCTAAGTTTTGTTATCAAAATCAATGTATTACATTGAGCCTTAAAGAAGAAATTTATAAGGAAATAACACTCGAAATAGATAATCTAAACTCACAATATAATTTAAATTCGAACGCATACTGGGATAACATTCGCAAGCTTGCATTAAAATATTGGCTTCAACTCGATCGAAAAAAAATATTCGACATAAAGTAGTATAAACATTTCGCAAATAAATTGTACCTTTGCCGTCCAACAGTTGAATTTTAATTATATGATAAGCCGACGACTTCTTCGCTTGAAAATCATGCAAATCATATATGCTCATTATTTAAAAACTAATACCGATCTTAACCAATCCGAAAAAGAGCTTTTTGAAAGCATACACAAAACCTACGAATTATACCATTATTTAATGCAACTGTTAGTAGAACTAAAATATCATGCTCAACACAAACTCGAGATCAATCGCAACAAATTTATTAAACCCACCGATCCAAAAGATTTAAGCGAAAATTTTGTAAACAACAAACTCGTCCAACTCATTGAAGACAATTTTTTGCTCAAAACCTTTCTTAATAACCACAAATTCAACTGGGGCATTTATCCCGAACTTATCGCATCACTTTATCAAGATATTTATGCATCAACTTTTTTCTCCGAATATTTATTGATAAAAAACCCTACATTTAATCAAGACAAACAAGTGGTAATAAAGATACTAACCGAGATATTTACCACATCGCAAGACTTAATCACAACACTCGAAGAAACTAGCATATTTTGGAACGACGAACTTGAATTTGTTATTTCAAATATGGTAGATACATTAAAAAAATTCAAATCCGAACTTGGAGCCAACAACAAACTGCTAAAAATGTACAAAAACAACAGCGATGTGGAATTTAGCAAAGAGCTTTTCCGAAAAACCGTTTTAAAACACAACGAGCACATTCAAATCATCGATAAGTATTTGAATAACTGGGAAATAGAACGTATAGCACAGCTCGACATCATTTTGCTCGAAATGGCACTTACCGAATTGTATTACATGAGCGAAATTCCAACCAAAGTTACCCTAAACGAGTATATCGAAATTTCCAAATACTATAGCACCGAAAAAAGTAACTCGTTTATAAACGGAATACTCGATAAAATTGTACACGACGGTAAAAAAGAAGGACTTATCGTAAAAAAAGGAAAAGGGTTGATAGGTGAATTAAACGATTAATAAGTTTAACATTGTTTAATATTAAAAAAAAGACTAATTTCGCTAACTTTGCAGAAAAAATTATGAAAGCACAGATTGTATTATTGACTTTTATAACTTTTGTTTTATACTCGTGTCGGCCATCAAACAATGAAGTAACGGTTGATTTAATCAACAATCCTTTATCTGCCGACAAAATAGGCGACACCAGTATGCTTCCAAAATTTCAATGGAAAGAGCAAGTTCACGATTTTGGAGTAATTGTTCAAGGTGAACGCGTTTCGTACACCTACACATTTAAAAATGTTGGAAAATCCAATCTCATCATATCATCGGTCAGTGCAAGCTGTGGTTGTACCGTAACCAAGTACGATCAAAAGCCCATTGCTCCCGGTGAAGAAGGCAAAATCGAAATTGTTTTCGATAGTTCGGGACGTAGTGGAATACAAAACAAAACTGTAACCGTTGTAGCAAACACCCAACCCAATCGTGTTGAGTTACATTTTACGGCCGAAGTAGTTAAATTAGAAAATTAATTTTTAATTGTATATTTATGTTAAAAGTAATGTTTCCTTTGTTTTTGATGGCTGACCCCAATAGTGGGCAAAATCCTTTTATGTCGCTATTACCTCTTATTCTTATTATTCTAGTCTTTTATTTTTTCATGATCAGACCACAACTGAAAAAACAAAAAGAACTGAGAAATTTCAGGCAAAGCCTAAAACCTGGCGATAAAATTATTACTGCCGGAGGTATCTACGGAAAAATAAACGATATTAAAGAAAATATCGTTATTATAGAAGTTGAAGATAAAATGAGGTTGCGTGTCGATATCAATTCAGTTTATAGAGATCCAGCCGATATTGAACAAAAAAAATAGTCATTGAAATCACAACTACTAAAGCAAATACGAACCATT
The DNA here is from genome assembly GCA_937960415.1 of uncultured Bacteroidales bacterium. GTDB lineage: Bacteria > Bacteroidota > Bacteroidia > Bacteroidales > GWA2-32-17 > Ch61. The sequence goes on from CALGPK010000005.1 coordinate 13,029, forward strand.
TTTTCGCCCAAAAAAGTTCAGCTCAATAAACGTATTTTATATTTTCTTTTTTTTCTTACCATCTCTACTTTTATTTGGTTTTTTAATAAACTCGAAAAAAACTACTTTTCGCAATTCGAAATTTCGGTTCAATATTATAACTTTCCAAAAAACGTCATTCAAACAGAAAAACTCCCAAATAAAATCACTGTTTCCATTTTTGGTAGAGGTTTTACCATTTTAAGGTATAAATTTCTCTCTATTTCCACTTTTTATATCGACCTAAAAAAACATTTAAATTCAACATACAAAGGCAACGAAACGGTTTTTTTATACACCGAAAACCTAATTTCATCGCTTGACAAAGAACTTTCGGAAGAGGTTAAAATCATACAAATAGAACCCAAATCCATTAAATTTTCTTTCGCACAAAAAAACATAAAAAAATTGCCCGTAGTTGCCAAAGTTAAATATCAGTTAGCTCCAAACCACCTGCTTATCGACTTTTCGGTAAAACCCAATTTTGCCATCGTAACCGGTCCATCTGAAACTCTCGATACACTTGACACACTTTACAGCATTCCCATATATTTAAGCAATATTCAACAAAATACTACTACAAAAACTCAAATTCAACCTATACATAACTGCGAAATATCGCCCAAAACAATAGAAGTAGAACTTAAAGTGGATAAAAAAACCGAAAAAATCATAAAAATTAATACAAGTAAACTTATACAAGGACAAGAAAATATACAACAAATAATCCCCGAGCAGTTAACTTTAAAATGCTATGTTGCCGTATCGAAATACAAAGAAATAAATATCGAGTCTTTTGATATAAAACTTGTTAAACATGATGCAAAAAACCCCAAAATAGCTCATTACTATCTACGCCTCAATCAACTACCCGATGGTGTTACATTTGCACGATTCGATCCCGAATTTATTACTGTATTATATCATTAAACCATGATATCCATTGGCATTACCGGCAATATAGGTAGCGGAAAAAGTACTGTTTGTCAGATCTTTTATCATGCTTTTGGAATTCCTATTTACAATGCCGACAGCAAAGCCAAATGGCTTATGCAAAACGACAACGAGACCAGGGACGTTATACATAAAATTTTTGGTAACCAAGCGTTTGTAAACAACCAGCTTAACAAGCCCTATATTGCACAGATTATTTTTAATAATCTCTCGCTCAAAACTCAATGGGAACAATTTATCCACCATAAAGTTATTCGTGATTATCAGGACTGGAGAAGTAAATTAGAATCACCTTACCACTTACACGAATCGGCTATTATCTTCGAAGCTCATCTAGAACATTTATTCGAATACACTATTTTAGTAACAGCACCAGAAGAGTTGAGAATCGGTCGCTTGTTGAAACGAGGCATGCAACCTTACGATATACAAAAACGAATGCAGCACCAAATTCCCGACAACACGAAAGTCTCTTTAGCCAATTTTCTTATTCATAACGACGAACAACAAAGCCTTTTAAAGCAGATATTAAATATTCACAAGCAAATTATTGGTAAAACATGAAATGGGGCAAATGGATAGGAATCGGACTTGGTTGGGCTCTGTTTGGACCCATTGGTGCTATTTTTGGCTTTGCGGCAGGTGCCATTATCGATGCCGACGAACAAAATAAAAAAAACATCGAAACCACAAGAGGCGATTTTATTGCCAGTCTTCTGGTACTTATAGCCGCAGTTATGAAAGCCGACAAAAGTATTAAAAAAGCGGAACTCGATTATGTAAAAGCCTCACTCATTGAACTATTAGGACCTGAAGAAACACAAGAAGCTCTATTGATCTTACGCGATATTATAAAAAAAGATATACCCATTGAAAACGTATGTAGGCAAATCAACCTACATCTCGACTATTCGTCTAAGCTGCAACTCTTATACTTGCTTATTGAGATTGCCAAAGCCGATAAAAGCATCCATATTGAAGAGCGAAATGTTATTTACCATATTGCTGCCCTATTGCATATACCAGGTAATACATTCGAATCGCTTATTGTAGTAGCAAATCCTGTTTTAGATGCCTATAAGGTGCTCGAAGTTTCGCCCGAGGCAACCAACGAAGAAATAAAAAAGGCTTACCGACGCATGGCAATGGAACACCACCCCGATAAAGTTAGTTATCTTGGCGATGAAATTCAAAAAAAAGCACAAGAAAAATTCAAAAAAATTCAGGAAGCTTACGAGCTTATTAAAAAAGAAAGAGGAATTGTATAAAGTTTTACACCAGCAAGTGCTGATTCTGTATGTCGTGCAGTTTTTTGTATAACCCATTCATGGCTATGAGTTCTTCATGTGTACCTCGCTCCACAATTTCTCCCTTGTTGATAACCAAAATTTGATCGGCATTAACAACAGTTGAAAGCCGATGAGCAATAACAATAGATGTACGATTTTGCATGAGTTTGTTCAAGGCATCTTGTACCAGTCGTTCCGATTCGGTATCGAGCGACGAAGTTGCCTCGTCGAGAATGAGGATGGGGGGATTTTTGAGCACTGCACGAGCAATACTCAGGCGTTGCTTTTGTCCGCCCGATAGCTTATCGCCACTATCACCAATGTTGGTGTACAATTGGTTTGGATATTCTTTAATAAAATCGTATGCATTGGCTACACAAGCAGCATGAATCACTTCTTCTTTTTTGGCATTATCTTTACCAAAGGCAATGTTTCTAAAAATGGTATCGTTAAATAATATGGGCTGTTGAGTTACAATACCCATAAGACTTCGCAAGTCTTTAATTTTTAACTTTTTTATCGACACACCATCCATAAGTATATCACCTTCGGTTACATCGAAAAATCGTGGAATAAGGTCGGCAATAGTTGATTTGCCAGCACCTGATGGACCAACCAAAGCAACCATTTGCCCTTTTTTTATCGTAAACGAAATGTTTTTCAACACATATTCGTCTTCATACTTAAACGACACGTTAACAAACTCAATTTTATCCTTAAATTCAGTAATAGACACAGCTTCAGCATCTTCGTATATTTTTATATCAGCCGATAGTACCTGATGAATACGGTCGAGCGAAGCCATCCCTTTTTGAATATTGTAATATGCTTGCGAAAATGCTTTTGCCGGATTGATTACCTGCGAAAAAATGACCAGATAAGCTATAAATTGCTGCGAACTAAGATTTGCCTGATGATTTAATACTAACGATCCACCAAAATACATAAGCGATACCAGAACAATAGTGCCCAAAAATTCGCTGAGCGGCGATGCCAGATAACGACGACGAAACACTTTTATCATCAACTGTGTATAGAAATGATTCATACTTTTAAAACGCTGACTCATTTTTTCTTCGGCATTAAAGCCTTTAATTATTCGAAGCCCCGATAAGGTTTCTTCTACCACACTGATAATATTACCTATACGACGCTGACCTTGCCCCGACTGTTTACGTAGATTTTTTCCTACCCTTCCTATAACTAAACCACTAATAGGAAGCAAAACCAGTGCAAATAAAGTTAATTCGTAGCTCATAAAAAACAAAGTAGACAAATAAATAACAATCGTTATCGGGTCGCGAAAAATCATTTCAATAGAACTCATAATACTCCACTCTACCTCTTGCACATCGCTCGACATACGTGTGATGATATCACCTTTTTTTTCGTTTGAAAAAAATGAAAGCGGTAACTGTAATATTTTATCGTAAAGCTTATTCCGAAGATCCTGAATAACTCCATTGCGTATAGTTGCCATAAAAAAATTAGCCAAAAAAATACACAAATTCTTAAACAATGAAGTCAATATAACCACAAGACTCACAATAAGCAATGCAGAAGCTGGTCCATGAGTATCTATTTGCTTGGTTAATAAATAATTGAAATTATGCTGAATGCTTTGTACCGAAAGCTCTAACGGCAGTGCCTCTCTTACAGGCTCCTGAGTGCCAAATAATATTCCCAAAAACGGTATTACCATGGCTAAGCTAAATAAACTAAAAATAGCGCCTAAAAGGTTGAATACACCATTCAATATTGCATTAAACCAGTAAGGTTTTACGTAAGAAAGCAGCTGAAAAAATCGTTTCATGATTAAATTCCGGTATAATTAAATGGTGTTATGCTTTTCAATTCTTTTTTTACGTTTTCGTCCACAGGTAGTTGATCGATAAACTGTTCCATTAGGGCTTGCGATAATTGTTTTTTGCCACGTGTAAAATCTTTTAGCAATTCGTAAGCGTTGGTTATGCCCTCTCGCTTCAGAATGGTTTGTATAGCTTCGGCAACTACCATCCAGTTTTTTTGTAGGTCTTGTTCGAGTTTCTCGTGATTAACCATAATTTTGTTTAATCCCCTCAGCAAACTTTTAAAGGCAATGATGGTATGAGCCAACGGCACACCAATATTACGAAGCACTGTAGAATCGGTCAAATCGCGTTGTAAACGCGAAATAGGCAACTTTGCACTAAGAAATTCTAATATAGCATTGGCATACATTAAGTTACCTTCGGCATTTTCGAAATCAATCGGATTGACTTTATGCGGCATAGCCGATGAGCCAACTTCGTGCTCTACAATCTTTTGACTAAAATACTCCATCGAAATGTACAACCACATGTCGCGAGCAAAATCGATAAGTATGGTATTGATCCGCTTCAAATTATCGAATAAAGCTGCAAGATAATCGTAATGTTCTATTTGCGTAGTAGTTTGCGATCGGTTGAGCTCTAAAACATGATTTACAAAAGCATTGGCAAATTCATCCCATTTTATCTGAGGATATGCTGCTACATGAGCATTAAAATTGCCCGTTGCTCCGCCAAATTTTGCAGCATACGGTATAATATAGAGCATACCGATTTGCTTTTGAATGCGTTCTATAAATACCATAAGCTCTTTACCCAGTCGCGTAGGCGATGCCGGTTGACCATGCGTATGAGCCAGCATGGGAATGTCTTTCCATTCATCGGCAAGGTTAATGAGTGTATCGAGCAATTGGTCGAGCAAAGGAATATACTGTTCGTTTATAGCCTTTTTAAGTAACAAGGGAATAGCCGTATTATTTATATCTTGTGATGTTAAAGCAAAATGAATAAACTCTTTATATTGCGAAAGATCGTGAGCATCGAACTTTTCTTTTAAAAAATATTCAATGGCTTTAATATCATGATTGGTAACCGTTTCAATCTCCTTTATGCGTTTTGCATCTTCAATAGAAAAATTTTCATACCACTCCTGTAAGGTTTTAAAATTTGATGAATCGAACGACAAAAGTGGCGGCAATGGAATTTTGCATAATGCTATAAAGTATTGAATTTCGACATACATGCGGTACTTCATCAACGCAAACTCACTAAAATATTCAGATAGAAAAGTTATCTGATTGCGATACCTGCCATCAACCGGTGATATGGCTGTTAATTCGGTTAATTGCATAATTTGAATTTTGCAGTAAAGGTAATTTATTTATTCATAACAACGGGTATATTTACATTTGGATCGGTCTTTTTTGCCAATTCAAAATATTTTGTGGCATCGTTTGGCTGCTGCATATTCAAATATGTAACCCCAATATTAACCATGGTTTGAGCGTCTTTTGGATCGAGTTCAACTGCTTTTTTCAAATAAATGAGCGATGAATCGTATTTGGCAAGTAAACCATACACCACACCCAAATCTTTGTTGACCGATATATTATTAGGTTTTATTTGATAAGCCCTCAACAAATAGTATTTAGAACGATACAAATCGTTTTTATATCTTCCGTACAAATTACCTAAATTATAATTAGGTTCAAAGCGATTAGGATTGATCTGAAAATATTCCTCCCACACTTTGATTTTATAATCTACACTATCGTATGCCGAAAAAATAAGTTCTGTATTTGAATAAACTAAATTGTGTTCGGGATTTAACGATAACAATCTTTTGTAAGCCCAAATAGTAGAATCGTAATTCTTGTTATACTCGTAATAAGCATTTCCCAACAAAAGCAAAGCATCGCCATACGTTGGATGAATTTTCAACGAATGATTTAAGTATTTTATAGCCAGTTTAAGATAATCGTTACGCAAGTGTTCATTCCCTTTTTTAGTAGCTTCTTCAATTAGCTTGCCACCTGCCGAGCAATTACTTTTTGCACCGTTAACCGATACCTTTACATCGGTTGTAAATAGAGTAAAATCGTTTTTCCAGTCAAAATTTCGATCGATTGTCTTTATAGCATACAAAAGCATTATTACAACAAAAACTGCCAAAAATAGTTTCTTCGATGTTGGCCATTTGAGTATGGCTTGTCGCATATAGTAAGCAGAAGCAAGTGAAAAACCAATGGAAGCAACAAACACAAAACGTTCGTTCATAAAAACACCTACCGGAAAAAGTATATTCGACACTGGTGCTAACGAAATTGCATAAAAAAGCAGTGAATACGACAAAATATGCTTACGCGGTAAAAGCTTCAATGCCACAATGGCTAAAGATACTACCAATATCAACGCCCCCCATGCCCGAATTTGATGCCATTCGATAATGGGGATGTGATATGGATAATAATCGTATGTAAGTGGATGAGGAAAGAATAACAATTTGATGTATAAAAACATAGTATAAGCGATAGTAGCATATTTTTGCGATTTAGTCATTTCGAGAAATGAGTCGTTCATGAGTTCAGGAGCTGCTTTTATGCCTTCAGCCCCTACCACTTGCTGACGAACAATAAAATAAATAACAGCAGCCAATATAAGCGGAACTATAGTTTTTAAAATTTCACTCCATTTTTTATCGCCAAAGAACCACAATGCTAAAGGGATAGTTACAATAAAAGTGGCAGCAATTTCTTTCGAAAACATAGCACCGGCATAAACAAGAAAAGCATAAAAGTAATATACAACTTTACGAGTTTCGAGCAAACGCAATATGAAATAAAAAGCCAACAATGAGCCCAACAACGACATAATTTCGTCGCGACCTTTGATGTTGGCCACTACTTCGGTATGTATAGGATGTGCCAGGTACAACAATGTTGCTAAAAAAGGAATATGCAGCTGCCACATATTGGCAGGAAATTTAGTTAAAAGCAATTTTGATAAAACCACGTACAGAATTAAACACAGCAAAGCAAACAACAAAACATTGATAAAATGACTGATATGCGGATTCTGTCCGAATAATTCTATTTCTATAGCAAACGTAACCATCGAAAGTGGGCGATAACGTCCACCTGCAACTAAATCTTTTTTAACTTTAAAAAAACCTGTAAAAAGCTCATTTTTAAATATTTCTGGTATTCCGGCAATTCCTTTTAAGGTAAAATCGTTTTGAGTTATTACAATGGCATCATCCAGCGCATAATCGTTAAGTATAGTGTTTCCATAGTAAACAAAGGTGAGCAAAAAAATAATCAGATAAGCCCAACGACGCGGTATAGCCTCTACAAACGATGGTTCAACTTTTGGCTGAGCTAACGACGATTGTTTTTTTTTGGACTGTTGTTTTTGCTGTTTATTGGTCATAAACTTGTTTTTAGCATTCAAAAATAATGAATTTCTAACTAACAAGGTGCTAATTTTTTAAATGTTCGAACAACGTTCATGGTTTCATTCAAATGAGTTATTTTTACATCGCAATTTTATGAATGTGAAAATTAAAGAATATTTTAGCCTTATTAAGATTTCGCATACAGTATTCTCGCTACCATTTGCATTTATTGGAGCTGTACTTGGCTACAACGATGCCATTCAACCATTAAACTGGCAGTTGTTTTTAATGGTATTGTTATGCATGTTTTTTGCCCGAAGTGCTGCTATGGCATTTAACCGTTATACCGATGCACATTTTGATGCCCTCAATCCCCGTACCCAACAACGCGAAATACCTCGTGGCGTTTTTAAACGAAATCTGGTACTTATATTAACTATTATAAATACCATATTATTCGTTGTATCGACTTATGCTATCAATACGACAGTATTTTTTCTTTCGCCCGTTGCTCTTTTAGTTATTTTGGGCTATAGTTATTCGAAACGTTTTACCTATTTATCGCATATTTGGTTGGGAGTGGCACTGGCACTTTCGCCGGTGGGAGCATATTTGGTGTTTAATCCTGTTTTTTCGTGGCAACCGGTTTTATTCGGACTGGTTGTAATATTTTGGGTAAGTGGTTTCGACATCATATACGCAACACAAGATACCGATTTCGATAAAAATATAGGTTTATATTCCATACCCGCCAAATTTGGAATTAAATATGCCTTTACTCTTTCTAAAATCTTGCATTCTGTTGCCGTTTTAATAATGGTCATTATCGGTTTTTTCTTTCGTTATTCATATTTTTATTGGTTAGGAGCAATACTATTTAGCATACTGATTGCCGCTGAACACTTTGCAATACACAGAAACAAAACCACAAAAACCATAAACTTAGCATTTGCTACATACAATAGTATTGCCGGTTTGCTATTCGGTTTATTTGTTATATTAGATAGAATATGTTTTTAAAAATCATAGTGCTTTGCTGTAGCCTATTAATATTTAATTTGAGTATTTGTCAAACAAAACCAATCATCCAATCGCAGTTTAAAAACTTTCACCGTTTAAATGATAGTATTTATCGCAGTGAACAACCTGATAGCACAGATATACCATTCCTTAAAAGTTTAGGCATTAAAAGTATTCTCAATTTACGCTATTATCATCACGATACTCTGTTTATGGGAACATATCGCTACTTTAATTTGTATCACATTCCTATGAAAGCATATTATTTAACCAACAAACGAATGATTGAGGCAATGCGAATTTTACAAACTGCTCCAAAACCCATACTTATTCATTGCAAACATGGAAGCGACCGCACTGGTGCAGTAATAGCCATTTATCGTATTTTATACAACGGATATTCAAAAAAAGAAGCCATAAAAGAAATGAAATGTAAAGCATTTGGCTTTCATCATATTTTTATAAACATACCTGCCTATTTGCACACACGTAATATTGAGAAAATTAAAGCCAGCATTATGCATTAAAATTTTTAGTTAAGCAAAAAATACAATTCACTATTAGCGTTAATACGTTAGTACAGATGGTATCAACGTGTAACTCATTGTTTTTTAAGCACAAATAGGAATTAAATTTTAGTTATTTGTAGTTTATTGATATTCGATATTTAAATAACATGAGCTTGAATTATAATGATATTCTGCTTATTATGTGCATTTATGTATTGAATGATCTCGTATCTCGCACGTCTATTAAACATCATGTACTATGGTAAAATCAGTAAACTATTTCAATCAATTTTTGAACAACAAAAAAGATATTACCTTTATACGTCCTTTAATTATCGCAAATGAATAAGTATTCTATCGGCATATTTTGGTTTCGTCGCGATCTGCGAATTGAAGATAATCATGGACTTTATAAAGCATTAGAATCGGGGTTACCCATTCTACCTATTTTTATTTTCGATCCTTATTTTTTCGATAAATTCCCTTCTAACGATAGACGTTTTAATTTAATTTACGATAGGCTGAAACAGCTTCATACTCAGCTTCACCATAAACTTCTCATTTTAAAAATAGAACCACTTAAAGCATTCGAACAACTTATACATTCGTACAACGTTGTAGCTGTATATGCTAACGAAGATTACGAGCCTTTTGCCATCAAACGTGATAACGAAATTGCTGTATTTCTGAAAAGACACAATATTATACTTTATCTGTTTAAAGATCAGGTCATTTTTCACAAGAACGAAATATTAAACAAAGCACAAAAACCTTTTACTGTATTTACTCTATACAAAAATGCATGGTTGAGTCAGTTTAAAGAGGAATATACCATATCTTACTCTTCCGAGGGTTTGTTGCATAATTTACACTTTGAAAAACATCGTATGCCCGACAAAAACGAGTTAGGTATTGTTGAACAGTCGTACTTTTTAAAACCTTTGCAGCTCGAACATATAAACCAATACAAAGTTTATCGTGATATTCCAGCTCTCGATAGAACCAGTCATGCTTCGGTGTATTTACGTTTTGGATTTATCAGCATACGAAAACTTGTACGAATAGCCTTCGAAAAAAATTCAGACTACTTAAACGAACTAATATGGCGAGAATTTTTTATGCAAATTCTATATCATTTTCCACATGTAGAAAACGAAAATTTTAATAGCAAATACAATCGCATAGCGTGGCTATTCGACGAAAAACTCTGGCAAGCTTGGTGCAAGGGCGAAACAGGCTACCCCATCGTCGATGCGGGAATGCATCAACTACTTAAGACCGGATACATGCACAATCGCGTACGAATGATAGTGGCCTCATTCCTTACCAAGCATTTACACATCGACTGGCGACTCGGTGAAGCGTTTTTTGCCCAACACCTACTCGACTACGATTTGAGTGCCAACAATGGCAATTGGCAATGGGCTGCCAGCACCGGCTGCGATGCTGTGCCTTATTTCCGAATTTTTAACCCCATTATTCAGCAACAAAAATTCGACCCCGAATATAAATACATCAAAACATGGATACCCGATTTCACTCCAAAAAAATATTTACCACCTATTGTCAATCACCAAGAAGCAAGAAACAAAACTTTAGATCTATTTAAAAAATCCTTACAAACCTAAATCAACCTTTATTTGATTCAATTTTTCCTGTACACGATGTTCTAAAACGTTTATTGGCTCAGTAAAGTTGAATTTCATGCCTACATAAAATTTAATTTTTGGTTCGGTGCCGCTTGGTCGAATCGAAACTATTGTACCATCGCTTGTAACAAACTGTAGTACGTCCGACTTAGGCAATAAAATAGGGGTAGAAACACCTGTATGCAAATCTGTAGCCTGTTGCTTTAAATAATCTTTTACTATTACCACTTGCGAACCTGCAATAGTTTTGGGGCTTTGCTCACGGTAACGAATCATCATCTGTTTTATCTCATCAAGTCCCGACGACCCTTTTTTAGTTATCGATATCAAACTTTCTCTATAATAACCGTACCGTTTGTAAATATCCATCATAATGTCCCACAAGGTTTTTTGCTGGCTTTTTGCCCATGCAGCCACCTCGGCAATCATGGTACATGCCGAAACAGCATCTTTGTCTCGAACGTATTCACCTACCAAAAATCCGTAACTTTCTTCGCCACCACAAATATATTTTTTAGTTCCTTCGTTGTTGCGAATAATTTCGGCAATGTATTTAAATCCTGTTAGCACATCGTATATTTCTACACCATACGAACGAGCCATTTCGGTAAGTAACTCGGTAGTAACAATAGTTTTTACAATATATTCATTGCCCAAAAAGGCATTTTTTTGCTTCCACTGTTCCAAAATATAATAAGTAAGAATAGCTGCGGTTTGATTGCCGTTGAGCAATACAAATTCGTCGTTTGTTTTAACAGCAACACCTACACGATCGGCATCGGGATCGGTAGCAAAAACCAATTCGGCGTTTATAGCATGTGCTTTTTCTATAGCCATGGTCATTGCGGCACGTTCCTCTGGATTGGGGCTCTGGGTCGTTGGAAAATTACCATCTGCTATAGCTTGCTCTTCTACCAGATGTACATTGGTAAAGCCCAATTTTTTGAGTGCAGCAGGAACCATCTTTACTCCTGTACCGTGCAAGGGTGTATATACCATAGGCATATCGTGATAAGCACGAATTATATCGGGCTGTAGCGATAAATTAACAACTTCGTTTAGATAAAGTTCGTCGAAAGCCGAACCCAGTGTATAAATCAAATGCTGGTTTTTACCTTTTTTTACGTCGTTGAGTGATTCTATGGTTTTTACTTCCTGAATAATATTTTTGTCGTGTGGTGCCACAAATTGCCCCCCATCGTATCCATAAGCTTTATAGCCGTTATACTCTTTGGGGTTGTGAGAGGCAGTTATCATCACTCCACTAACACAATTCAGTTTACGAACTGCATACGAAAGTTCAGGCGTTGGTCGAATATCGTCGAACACATGCACCTCAAAACCATTCGAAGCAAACACATCGGCAGTAGCCATGGCAAATGCTTTACTATTGTTGCGGCTATCGTAAGCAATAGCCACACGTTTGGGCTTATCTGGAAAAGCTTTTGTTAAATAATTGCACAGTCCTTGAGTAGCCATTTCTACCACATATACATTCATACGATTGGTACCTGCTCCCATAATGCCACGCAATCCACCGGTACCAAATTCGAGGTTTTCGTAAAAAGCATCGATTAAGTCATCGGGATTATTCATTAACTGAATAATTTCGTTGCGAGTGTTATTATCGATATTACATTCCAGCCACAAATTGGCTTTAGCTAATGCTAGCGAATATTTTTCGTTATCTACCATATATTATATTTTTAAAGTTGACAAACAACGATGTAGCGAATCACGCCAGTAAGGAATTTCCTGTTCAAAGGTTTCAATAAATTTTTGACAATGCAAAACACTGTATGCCGGTCGTTTAGCCGGGGTGGGATAATCATCGCTAAGTATGGGCTTAACTTTACATGGTAAATTAAAATAATTAACAATTTCTTTTGCAAAATCGTACCATGAGCACACTCCATGATTGGCAAAATGATAAATACCACGCTTAAAAACATTTTTGTGATGTACCTGCTGTTGAATGATGGTAAGAATAGCTCGTGCAAGGTCTTCGGCATAAGTTGGCGAACCAATCTGGTCGTAAACAATACGAAGTTCGTTTTTTTCTTTTGCCAGCCTTACAATGGTTTTTACAAAATTATTACCAAACGTAGAATACAACCACGATGTGCGAATAACCATGGTATCGACATGACGTAAGGCTTCTACTTCGCTTTTCTGTTTTGTACGTCCATAAACATTTAAAGGATTGGTAGGCGAATCTTCGTTGTAAGGCTTATTAGCTTTTCCATCAAATACATAATCGGTCGAAATGTGAATAAGATGCGATTTAAAATTAGCTGCCAGGCGAGCCAAATTGGTTACTCCTTCTACATTCACTTGCATGGCTTTTTTTTCTTCCGTCTCGGCTTTATCAACAGCAGTATATGCTGCCGCATTAATAATATAACTAAAACGCCGATTATTAAAAAATAATTTTAATTTAGACAGATTGGTTATATCCAACTCATCAACGTCGGTATAAGTAATATTTAATCCCGAAAATTCGGATTCTATTTTTTTTATTTCACTTCCTAACTGACCTTTAGCTCCTAAAACAACGATAGAATTCATAACAAATTATTTAAAATAAACAGCCTGTTGAAATATGGGCAAGTTCTTGTCTTTTTCGGAAATCAACACCTTGTCTGCTGGGATCTTCCAATCAATGTTCAAATGTGGATCGTTGTAAATTATACCTTTTTCCGATTGTTTATGATAAAAATGGTCGCATTTGTATGAAAAAATAGCTACTTCGGACAAAACACTAAATCCATGAGCAAAACCACGTGGTATAAATATCATGCGTTTACTCTCTTCGTCGAGTTCCACTCCATACCATTTACCAAAGGTTGGGCTATGTTGCCTTAGATCTACAGCAACATCCCATACCTTACCCTTTACAACGCGAACCAGCTTTGCTTGTGCATAGGGTTCTATCTGATAATGTAATCCACGAATAACCCCGTACGATGAGCACGATTCATTGTCCTGAACAAAAGTAACATGTATGCCACATTGTTTAAACTTATCCATGTTGTACGATTCATAAAAATAACCACGTGCATCTTTAAAAATATCGGGTTCTATAATCAATAAGCCATCTAATGGTGCTGGTATTACTTTCATGACTGTACATTATATTTATCGTTTACAATGTCGAGCAAATAATCGCCATAAGGATTATTCCTATAAAACTGAGCCAACAACTTTAATTGTTCTCTATCAATAAATCCTTCGCGGTAAGCTATTTCTTCGATGCATGCAACTTTTAAGCCCTGTCGTTGTTCTATGGTTGCAATAAAATTCGACGCCATAAGCAACGATTCGTGAGTACCGGTGTCGAGCCATGCCATACCACGGCTTAATAGCTTCACTTTTAGTTTGTTTTCTTGCAAATACAGTTTATTCAAGTCGGTAATTTCTAATTCACCGCGTGCTGAAGGTTTTAAGGATTTTGCTTTTTCTACCACCGTTGAATCGTAAAAATATAATCCGGTAATGGCAAAGTTCGATTTAGGCTGTTTGGGTTTTTCTTCAATGCTAACAACGTTACCATTTTTATCAAACTCGGCTACTCCATAACGTTCGGGATCTTTAACGTAATACCCAAATACCATTGCTCCATCGGTAAGCTGAGCTGCTTCTTTTAGCATTTTACGTAAACCGTAGCCATAAAAAATATTATCGCCCAAAATCATACAAACAGGCTCATTTTGTATAAAATTTTCGCCAATAATAAATGCCTGTGCCAGTCCATCGGGCGAAGGCTGAATGGCGTACTGAATATCTAATCCTAAATGCGAACCATCTTTAAAAAGGGTTTCGTACAACGATATGTCTTTGGGGGTTGAAATAATTAATATTTTGCGTATTCCGGACAACATCAACACCGAGAGCGGGTAATAAATCATGGGCTTGTCGTAAATAGGTACTATTTGCTTCGAAATACTAATGGTAATAGGGAACAATCGTGTCCCTGCACCTCCTGCTAATATAATACCTTTCATATAATTTTTGTTTATCAAAAATAATAATTTTAATCGGATAAATTTAATTCTTTCTTAAAATATTCAATAGTATAGATTAAACCTTCTTCAAGTGAAACTGTTGGCTCCCAGCCATTTAATAGTTCTTTAGCCAGAGTAATATTGGGCTGACGCTGAATAGGATCGTCTTCGGGCAGTGGCTTAAAAACTATTTTCGACTTTGATTTGGTAAGCTTAATAACTATTTCAGCAAGCTCTAATATAGAAAACTCTTTCGGATTACCAATATTTATTGGACCAATAACCTCATCGCTGGTTGACATCATTCGTACCATCCCCTCAATTAAATCAGTAATATACTGAAAACTACGAGTTTGAGTGCCATCGCCATATACAGTTATATCTTCGCCTTTAAGTGCCTGTACAATAAAGTTCGATACTACCCTGCCATCGTTGGGATGCATGCGAGGTCCGTATGTATTAAAAATACGAACAATTTTTATACGTACCTTATTTTGCTTGTAATAATTGATAAACAACGATTCGGCACAACGTTTTCCTTCGTCGTAGCAAGAGCGAGGTCCAATGGGGTTTACATTTCCCCAATACTCTTCGGTTTGAGGATGAATTTTAGGATCGCCATACACTTCGCTGGTCGAAGCCTGCAAAACCTTGGCACGTATGCGTTTTGCCAACCCAAGCATGTTGATAGCACCCATCACACTGGTTTTGATGGTTTTAATTGGGTTATACTGATAATGAATAGGCGAAGCCGGACATGCCAAATTGTATATTTCGTCAACCTCTACAAAAAATGGGTTGATAACATCGTGGCGTATAAGCTCAAAATACGGATTAGTCAACAAATGAATAACATTTTGTTTGGAACCTGTAAAATAATTATCGAGGCAAATAACTTCGTGCCCTTCGTTGAGCAGACGCTCGCATAGATGCGAACCAATAAATCCGGCACCACCGGTTACCAGTATTTTTTTTCGTATCATGTTTATTTTCTGCCTATACCATAATAAACAAAGCCAGCTTCACGAATTTCTTCGGGTTCGTAAATGTTTCTTCCGTCAAAGATAACATATTCTTTCATTAATGATTTCATTTTTTGCAAATCGGGTAGTCGAAATTCGCTCCACTCTGTAACTAAAACCAAAGCATTAGCATTTTGTAAAGCCTCATACTGATTAGACACATATTGAATGGAATTGCCTATCTTACGTTTACATTCGTTCATAGCTACCGGATCGTATGCTACAATTTCTGCACCTACTTCTTTAAGTCTTTGAATAATTGTGAGCGATGGGGCTTCGCGCATATCGTCGGTATTAGGCTTAAACGATAAACCCCATAGTGCGATACGTTTCCCTTTAAGGTTATTATTAAAGTGCCTAATTATTTTTTCGGCCATCATATTTTTTTGTGATTCATTAACTTCTTCAACCGATTTTAGAATTTTAAAATCATAGCCATATTCCAATGAAGTTTTAATCAATGCTTTCACATCTTTTGGGAAACAAGAACCACCGTAGCCAACACCTGCATACAAAAACTTATTGCCTATACGCGGATCGCTGCCAATACCCTTGCGAACCATATTTACATCGGCACCAACCAACTCACACAAACGGGCAATTTCGTTCATAAAACTGATACGAGTTGCCAGCATTGCATTAGCTGCATATTTTGTCAATTCAGCCGAAATAATATCCATAAATACAATGGGATGATTGTTCAAAATAAAAGGCTTATACAATCTACGCATCACTTTTTCGGCTTCGGTACTTTCGACACCAATAACAATACGGTCTGGACGAAGGAAATCTTCTACCGCATTACCTTCTTTTAGGAACTCTGGATTAGAAACCACATCAAATGGAATATTTACGCCACGTTTCTGTTGTTCTTCGAGGATAACCTGTTTTACTTTTTGTGCTGTACCAACGGGAACAGTACTTTTATTAACAACAACCAAATATTGGTCTATATGTTGTCCTATTTCGCGTGCTACGCTTAATACATATTGCAAATCGGCCGATCCATCTTCGTCAGGTGGTGTGCCCACTGCTATGAAAGCCACCTCGGCTCCTTTTAAACTATCGGCAATAGAGGTAGTAAAAAACAGTGTTCCTTTTTGCATGTTCTTTTTGACCAAAGGCTCTAAACCGGGTTCGTAAATAGGTATAATACCCTGCTTTAAACGATTAATTTTTTCTTCATCGATATCAACACAAGTAACGGTTACCCCTGTCTCAGCAAAACATGTTCCGGTTACTAATCCAACATAACCAGTACCAATAACAGAAATATTCATAACATTTTATTTTTTGCAAATTTAAATTCAAATAATTAAAAGAATTACCACATTTTTTAACGTTTCATTTTTTTCGCTTAAATATATTAAATACACGAATATCGCTACCTTCAAAAGTAAACGACAAAATTAGCATCTTGCTGGTCATTCGGTGAATAGCACGAGTATATTCCGAGCCATCGGGGACAATTACATTGTTTAAACCAACAACATATTTCAACTCCATGGCAAATTTAAAATATTCGAGAAAAAAATCGCTGCCAACGCCCAATTCATAATAAAAACTCATTCTTCTTAAACGTATTTTGGGCAGTTCCTCGTCGCGAATACGTTTTTGTGCTGCCAAATCCACTTTTAAGCTACCGCCTGCAATTAAATACGGACGAAAATTAGTCATACGTGCGGCTTTGTATTCCAACAAAAACGGAAAATCCAAAAACGTAGATTCAATTTTCATTACATGCGGGTAAAATACTGTATCGGCACGAACCCAATACTCTAAATTGCGTTGACCTAAATTTAAACCAGGCAAAAATCTAAACGAAAAATACGGATGAAAGTTATAATTTGATACAATATTAATGTTGATGCCTATTTTTGGAATATTTTCGACCGAATAAACCGAATCGAGGTACCAAAACTGACCGGAGTTACGAATGGTAAAATCCATCGCATTAAAACCAAGCGCCATGCCAAAATGCAACGGTACCACATCGTATTTGGGCAAATTTTGTGGGCTGGTGTTTTGCGAAAACACGGTTTGAGTTTGGATGAGTAGCAAAATGGTGATATGATTAAACTTTTTAAACATACGCATATAACGTAAAAAAAAGCTTTTTATTTTTTTAATACAAAAATTGCCACTAAACCTCCGTTGAATGTTTTTGTTTTTAAAAACGCAAAACCATGTTTCTTGCACAGTTCAATAAACTCCTCTTTTGTGTAAAAATGACCTATTGTTTCGTATAGATATCGATATGCTTCATTGTTTTTAGATATTATTTTCCCAACCATGGGAATAACATACTTTAAATACAACTTCATCAACGAAAACATGAGTTTGTTAGTCGGCTTAACAAACTCTAATACTACCAGGCGTCCGTTTTTTTTCATTACACGATAAATTTCTTGAAATGCCAACTCGATGCTTTCAAAATTACGAACGCCAAAAGCTACAGTAACTAAATCGAACCATTCATTTTGAAAATTTAGCTTTTCGGCCTGCATTCGAAATAAATCTACACGATCATATCCGGCGAGCTTTTGTTGGGCTATTTGCATCATTTTTTCCGATATATCGACACCTATCAATCTGGCATGAGTCTTTTTTCGCATCTCAATAAGCATATCGCCCGTTCCAGTGGCTATATCGAGCACTATAGATGGTTTTTCTGTCAATGCCCATTTTACGGCTTGCTCTCGCCAAAATTTATCGCGTTTAACACTCAATAAACGATTAAGCAAATCGTAGGTTGGTGCAATGCTGTCAAACATTTCGCCAACACGCTGGCTCGACTTGTCGATATACATCTTATGAATTCAGTATTTGCTCTATTGCCTGATGATACAACAATGTATAATCTTTAATAAAACCATACGATACATCGTCAATGCGTAATTCGCCTTTGGTTACATGTCCAAGGGTGATAAAAGGGACTTTTTGATTCATCATGAAATCGACAAAATCATCCTCTCGGCTTGGACACACCGAAACAACCACCCTCCCCTGTCCTTCGCCAAATAAGAAAGCGTCTTCACGTATTTCGCTATCGGTTGTTATATCAAAACCAAGCTGATTGGGCATACTCGATTCCAGTAAAGTAATAAACAAACCACCTTCGGAAACATCATGAGCCGAACATATCAAACGTTTATCGATAAGCGTCGAAACCACTTTTTGCATTTGATATTCCTCATCTAAATCGAAATATGGTGCAGGCGAATATTGCACCTTATGATAATGAATTAAATACTGCGACGAAGCTATATCATTAGTTGACTTGCCAATCAAATAAATCATATCACCCTTACGTTCGAATGCAAGCGACATTTGATTCTTTTTGTCTAATAAGCCAAGCATACCGATGGTAGGCGTTGGATAAACAGGTTCTACTTTTTTGCCAAGAGCTGTTTGATTGTAAAAGCTGACATTACCACCGGTTACTGGGGTGTCAAATTTTTTACATGCTTTGCTCATTCCTTTAATGGTTTCGACAAACTGCCAATAAACTTCGGGATTATAAGGATTGCCAAAATTTAGACAATTGGTTATTGCAATGGGAATACCACCCGAACAAACAATATTTCGTGCTGCTTCGGCAACTGCCATAGCTGCTCCCTCCTGTGGATTGGCATAAACATAGCGAGAATTGCAATCGACCGTTAATGCAAGAGCTAAATTAGTGCCCTTAACATTAACAATTCCTGCATCCGATGGCATATTTGTTGACATATTATTAGTACGCACCATAGTATCATACTGTTCATAAATCCATCTTTTTGAGGCTATCGTGGGAATCTGGCAAATCATTTTAGCTACTTCAATCAAATTATCCGGTACAGGAATTTTATCTGCATCAAAATTTTTTATTTTCTTAAAATATGCTGGTTTTTTATATTCACGCTTATATACAGGAGCCCCTCCTCCCAATACAAGAGATGAAGCAGGTACTTCTGCTACCAATTCGTCTTTGTAGTAGAAGTACAACTTATCCTCGTCAATTACTTCGCCGATGATAGCATAATGCAAATCCCATTTTTGAAGTATTTTTTCCACCTTTTTTTCATTGCCTTTTTTAACAACAAGCAACATTCTTTCTTGTGATTCGGAAAGCAAAATTTCCCATGCTTCCATGTTTTGCTGCCGCAAAGGTACTTTTGACAGATTGATACGCATGCCACAATTGCCACGTGCCGACATTTCGGAGGTAGAGCAAATAATACCTGCTGCCCCCATATCCTGCATGCCAACAATTAAACCTTTGTCGTTTAACTCGAGCGTAGCTTCGAGCAAAAGCTTTTCCATAAATGGGTCGCCTACCTGAACACTGGGAATATCGTCGGCCGAATTTTCGTGAAGGTCGGCACTGGCAAACGTTGCACCATGAATGCCGTCCTTGCCTGTTGAAGAGCCAACTATGTACACAGGATTACCAATACCTTTTGCTGTTGCCGAAATAATTTTATCGGTTTCGACAATACCAACCGACATAGCATTGACCAGAGGATTATGATTGTAACACTCGTCGAAATATACTTCTCCGCCAACAACAGGTACACCAAATGAATTGCCATAATCGCCAATGCCTTTAACAACTCCCTTAAGCAACCATTTAGTACGGTCGAGCTTTAAATCGCCAAAACGCAATGAATTTAACTGAGCAATAGGGCGTGCACCCATCGTAAAAATATCGCGATTGATGCCTCCCACACCCGTAGCTGCCCCCTGATAAGGCTCTACAGCCGATGGATGGTTGTGCGATTCGATTTTGAATGCACATGCCAAACCATTACCCAAATTGACCAACCCGGCATTTTCGCTACCAGCCTCTGCCAGCAACACCTTACCTTTGCGAGGAAGTTTTTTTAGCCAAAGAATAGAGTTTTTATATGATGCATGCTCCGACCACATGACCGAATATATGCTCAACTCAGTAAAATTGGGATTTCGCCCTAAAATAGTCTTAATTTTTTCGTACTCTTCGGGTAATAAACCTAATTCCTTAGCAGTATCAATAGTTACTTCTTTGTTCATAAGATTATTTTATCTTTTGACAAAGATACATGAGATTTTTAATAAAATGCATATTTTAGTAACTTTACAAGCAAAAAATTGTCGTATCGTGCTCCATTTTGCATACAAAAGTTTTACAAAGAATATTGTTTTTTTTCTAATTTTCTTTTACCAAGATTGTTGTTCTCAAGATACGTTGAATAAAGATGAATTAAATTATCAGTTACTAATGGCTTCTTATTATGGATATACCGATTCTATCATATATTGGTTAAACCTTGGTGCCGATGTAGATGCCATATCGAGCGATGGAGTTTCCGCCCTCAACTATGCAATACAAAGTCGTAATCTTAATGCTGTAAAAGCACTGGTAGTTAATGGAGCTAACATCAATTATTACAGCAACAAGAATTTGCCACCAATTTTTCTGGCTGTATCGTATAATGAAAAAGAAATGGTTAATTACTTAATTGCAAAAGGAGCAAAGCTAACTACTCTGGTAAAAAATAAATTAAACGTATTGCATTTTGCTGTCAAATATGCCGATTCGTCTATTTTCCGAATACTATACACGAATCAACCCGAACTATTTGAGCTAAAAGATGATGATGGAAATAGTCCGATGATGGCTGCCATTTTATACAAACGTTACGATATTATTCCCATTATTTGTACAAACTATAATGCCGAGAAACATCGTGATAAATTTGGAATTACGCCTTTTTTATTTTCAATAATTCAAGCCGATTCTACAATGGCAGAATATTTACTCCATTGTCATTCGCAACTTAACGAAACGAGCTATAATGGCTACGGAATCATCGAATATGCCATTATATCAAAAAATAAAGACATGCTTCAATGGGCTTTAAAAAAAGAAAGTTCTACAAAAAAACAAAAATCATCTGTAAAACTTGCTTATATTGCTGAAAATCGTCAACTGGCGCGTATTTTCCAAATAACAGGATATCCCAACTACTACGGATTTGTATTCTCTAAACTCAATATTGGTCATTCACATATATTTACCAGTAATGATTATATGTTTGGCTTTACATCAAAATTAACCGAATATCGTTACGGTTTTCTGTCTTGCTTAAACTTTTATACTCGTTTGTGGGCAAATCGTGTTATGTTCCCTACCGATGAAAACAATGTCTATATTCAGGCATGGGAACGGCGTTCACTTTTGAATTTTCAATTTTCGAAACATATTCTTTTGTATGGCAATTCCAAAAATAAGCTTTACTTTTTAGCTGGCTTTGCCAGTTATTATACTTACGGGAAATTTAGAGGCATTGAAGAAAAACCTAAAGCCTACTTTTTGCATACTCCATCGTTATTTCTGCTTTGGCAGACACCCGACATAGCTTTATCTGTTGGCTTTGAACATTTTAAGTTTAAAAATATCGATGCCAAAGGATTACACATCACACTCAGTCAAACATTTACTATTCCGTTGCATAACTTGTATATTCCTAATAAACATATTGCATGGTAAAAAAAATCTACATATTCATATTGCTAATTGTATCGACAACTGCATGTCAAATTTACGACAGCGACTGCAATGATTCCGATTGCCTTAGTTATGAACCTTATGAAGCTACTATGAACATTTGGCTTACTATCGACAATCAAAACGATAGTGTTCCTATATGGATATACGAAGGAAAATACAATGATATCAATTCGTTGATTTTCAAGGATACCTGTACCGAAGAAATGTATCGCATCATACTACCACTAAATTATCAATATTATGTAAAAGCCAAATACAAAAAAGCAGATAAAACAATATATGCCATAGATGGAGTTTATTTCAAGAAATACCAGCGTACAGAATGCGACTCTGTATGCTGGAAAATAAAAAACAACCGAATAGATGTAAGGTTAAAAAAAATAAACATAAACTAAAACGACCACCCCACGGCAATAAGAGGTCCGTAAACTGCTGTTTTTTGCAGATTTCGTCCGCGCAAGTCATACACACGTTCCATGTGAATATCTACACCCAAACGATAAGTAAAACCGCCTTTAGGATTTTGATGCCTGAATCCTAAAAATAACATGGGTGTAATATCTTTTCGATTCTCGAAGTAATATCCACCTAAACCAATATCGAAATGATTTTTGTTGCCCAAAATAGCATGAACAGAGATAGGTATAAATACTTCTTGCCCCATAACCGTAGAATCGTTGGTAGCCTGTGAATATCCAATACCCAGTCTCATGGTAAAGGCATTCGATTCATCGGTTTGTAAGATAGCGTCGTAATTAAAAGAATAACGCAAACCTTTGTAATAACCATAAAACATACCAGCCTCGCCCAATAATGTGTTCGAACCAAGTCGCTGGCGTTTAAATTTCGAACGACGAGGTTTGCTAATATAATCGTTTGGATCGTTGTATGCTCTTATTTCCGAAAAAATAAGAGTAAACAATATAAAGATAATAATCAAACCAAACGAGACTTTCATACATAAAATTCTGTGTAAATGTAAAAAAAAACTTAATTTCGTGCAAGTTATTTACGATAACATTAAGGCAACATTTATGAGTGAACAATGGGTTAGAATTCTGAGCCAAGAAATGGGTTTAAAAGATTGGCAAGTAAGAAATGTTTTTATTCTTTTTAACGACCATTGTACTATCCCTTTTATAGCTCGGTACCGTAAGGAAAAAACCGGAAACCTCAATGAAGAACAAATTGCCCACCTTTTTAAAGCATTTGAACATATCGACAAGTTCGAAAAACGCCGGCAATACATACTCGAAACTATTGAAAAAACAGGACAATTAACAAACGAGCTTCGTCAAAAAATTGATTCATGCTATGATGAAAATTTGCTCGAAGATCTATTTTTTCCTTTTAAACCCAAACGAAAAACCAAAGCAAGCCATGCCCGAGAACACGGACTTGAACCATTAGCTTATATTATCTATAATCAACAAGAAATTATCGTCAACAATACACATTTAAAACAATATATATGTGAAGCATACAACAATAGCGATGCCGTATTGCGAGGTGCAATGGATATAGTAGTAGAATGGATAAGCGAACGAGCAGATATTCGTCAGTTTGTTCGCCATCAATACCAACAATATGCAGTTATTTTTTCAAAAGTCATAAAAACTAAAAAAGACCTGGCAGAAAAATATAAAACATATTTCGACTTTTACGAACCCTTGTGTAAATGCCCTCCACACAGATTTTTAGCCATTCTTAGAGGTTACAAAGAAGGTTTTTTACGCATTAGCATCAAAATAAACGATGAAATATGCTTAAAACAAATTAAAAAGCTTATTATTACAGCCCATTCAAAACAAAATATCTTAGAAACATGCATCGAAGAAGCCTATCGAAATTATATCATACCATCAATCGAAAACGAATTTTTACAAAAATATAAGCACTTAGCCGATGTAGAATCTATAAAAGTCTTTGCTCAAAATTTGAAGCAACTGCTGCTAACTCCCCCACTTGGCGAGAAAAGGGTTATGGCCATCGATCCGGGCTTTAAAACAGGTTGTAAGGTAGTTTGTCTCGACGAACAGGGACGACTGCTACACAACGAAACCATATATCCGCATCCACCGCAAAGCGAACGCTTAAAAGCCGAAAGAAAAATCAGTTCGTTGGTCGATGCTTACAAAATAGACTGCATAGCTATTGGCGATGGTACTGCCAGTCGTGAAACAGAACAGTTTATCAAGAAGATACGTTTTGGCAAAGATCTCAAAATATATGTGGTAAGCGAAGCAGGTGCATCGGTATATAGTGCATCGGATATAGCCCGACAAGAGTTTCCTCAATACGATGTTACCGTTAGAGGAGCTGTTTCTATTGGACGCAGACTGCAAGATCCGCTCGCCGAATTGGTTAAAATAGATCCAAAATCCATAGGAGTTGGACAATATCAACACGATGTTGATCAAAACATGTTGAAAAAATCGCTCGAATATACAGTGTCTGAATGTGTGAATCTGGTGGGCGTAAAAGTAAATACTGCCAGTACTCATTTGCTAAAATACGTTTCGGGAATTGGCGAAAAAACGGCTCAATCTATTGTTGAATATCGAAATAAAATAGGTCGATTTACTAATAAATATGAACTGCTCAATATCCCGCACTTTACTCAAAAAATGTTCGAACAAGCATCCGGTTTCTTACGTATCGAAAACGGAAGCAATCCGCTCGATAATACTGCCATTCACCCCGAACACTATCATGTGGTACAGCAAATGGCAAAAGATTTAAAAATCGGCATTGAACAATTAATCGAAAACCAAGTACTCATCGATAAAATCAACATAGAATCTTACATTACCAACGAAATTGGAAAAGAAACACTGCAAGATATTATTCAAGAACTAAAACATCCCGGTTACGATATGAGGCTAAAAGTAAAAGTGTTAGAATTTTTGCCCAATGTGAAAAAGTTCGAAGATTTAAAAATAGGCATGGTAATGAATGGCATTATCACAAATATTACACACTTCGGAGCATTTGTAAATGTAGGAATTAAAGAAAATGGACTGGTTCATATTTCGCATATTAGCAATCATTTTGTGCAAAATCCGTCGGACCTACTTCATATTCATCAACATGTAAAAGTTAAAGTTATTGCCATTGACGAAAAACTCAGGAGATTTCAGTTGTCGATAAAAGATGCCTGCGATTAAATATACTTAATTTAAATGAGGTACTTTTTTTGAAGAAACCTTTTCACCAAAAAATATTAAACTTCGTTTATCAAAAAGTTCTGTATTATCGGTAGTATAAAACTGTATATCTCCTTCTTTTAAACATTGTTGTTCTATTTCAGGATGACGCAGTAAATAATTGGCCAGGCTATGTGCTACAATCTCATCTTGTGGTACAACCTTTATATTCGATGGCACAAACTTATTAATAACAGGTAGCAAAAGCGGATAATGCGTGCAACCCAAAATAATGGTATCAATGTTGTTGTCTTGTGAGAGAAGCAAATTCAAGTCACGTTGAACAAAAAACTCGGCTCCAGAAGTACTAATTTCATCATACTCTACAATAGGTACCCACATCGGACAGGCCTGCTGATATGTGGTTACATCGGGAAATAACTTTGATATTTCTATAGGATACGATTCAGAAACTACAGTTCCAATAGTGCCAAGAATTCCAACTTTTTTGGTTTTTGTAAACATACCTACGGCTTCAACAGTAGGTCGCACAACACCTAAAACACGTCTTGTTGGATCTAAATAAGGTAAATGCTTTTGCTGAATGGTTCTAAGTGCCTTTGCCGATGCCGTGTTACAGGCAAAAATAACCAAATGACATCCCCTATCAAAAAACCATTTAACAGCTTGTAATGAATATTCCAGTATTACTTCGAACGAACGACTACCGTACGGAGCACGGGCATTATCGCCCAAATATATGTAGTTGTACTGTGGTAATTGCTTCTTGATAGCTTTTAGCACTGTTAAGCCACCATAGCCAGAATCGAAAATCCCTATTGGTCCCACAACAAATGATTCTTCTTGCAAAGGTATAGAAAAGTCGCAAACAGAAAAATATCACAACAGTTTTGAGCCTTTATTTTTACCTTCGGTAATATTGGCTCCCACCATAATTTCATGACTACCATTAGTATATTTTTTCAAACTACTAAATGTATAATCGAAAGCATAGCCCATGTAATACTTCTTGTATTTAGCACCAAGCATCACTATCAGATCTTTGCTAGTACGATACGAAAGCCCTAACCAGTAATTTTTTTGATAATAGACTTTGAGATTGAGATCCATTTGCCATGGTGTTTTCATTGTCCCTTTAACCAGTAGCGACGGTTCTAACTGAAACTGCTCATTGAATTCGTGTTTATAACCGCCTATCAAATAGTAATGACGAACTATTGCATTCTTGTCGAGCGTACTATCACCCAAATCCAACTTAAATTCAATAAGCTGTGTGGCCGAAACACCTGCAAAATATTTAGGGTTGTACAAATACACTCCAAAATCGGCATCTGGAACAAACTTGCTAATAGTACCATAAGTCAACGCAGGATCGGCATCGTCTATTGGTCTAAACTGGCTTTCGTCAAATTTAAATTGAAAAGCCTTAAAAGCTAAACCGAATGAAAGTTTTGTTTGTGCATCACCTAATTTAAGATGGTAAGCACCACAGGCTTGTACACCCGTACGGCTTACTGCACCAAATTTATCATTAAACAAATATCCTCCAACTCCCATATTTTGATATTCGAACAAATAATGAGTGCTAATAGCCTGTGTTGCCGGACCATTATCGATACCAACCCATTGGCGACGAGCAGTCAAAACAATTGGAAAATAATCTACACTTCCTGCTATTGCAGGGTTCAATAAAAAACTATTCATCATGTATTGTGAATACAAAGGCAATTGCTGAGAATACAATTCTGTAACTATGGTAGTAATTATAGTCAATATCGTTGTTAAAATTATCTTTTTCATGCTTTTCATAATATTTAAAGTTTAACGTACTAGCGAAATCACACCTGTGATAGGATCGTTATCATCTAACTTAATGATATAAATATACGATCCCATTGGCAAATTTTTACCTTTGTACTTACCATTCCAGCGATTAGATGAATTCAAATATTCTAAACCACTTCCTTTAAAGTCAAATAATTTATCGCCCCAACGACCAAATATTTCTATAGACACATTATTGAATGCCTGAATGCCAATAATCTCGAAATCATCATTCTTACCATCGCCATTAGGTGTTATAACATTAGGTATTTGAAGTGGTATATCTACCGTAAACTCCTTTACACTGGTACATCCATTGGCATCGGTAACCGTAACACTATAAGTACCACCACCCAAATTGGTAATATCTTCGGTAGTAGCACCCGTTGACCACAAATAAGTATATGGCAATAAACCATTAAATACCGATATGTCGATGGTAGCAATGTGATTTGCTATAGTTATATCCCCTTGAATGATTATAGGTAATGTATTTGTGAGAGTTACACTTATCGTTGTATTGCAAAAATGATTGTCAACAACAGTAAGCATATAAGTTCCTGCTCCTATGTTTGCCAACGTATCATTTATAACATTTCCCGACCATTGATAATAATACGGTGGTGTTCCTCCATTTGCCACGGCAACCAACATACCATCATTTGTATTATAGCAACGTGGATTTACTGCAATTGTATGAACTTGTAATGGTGCAGGGTTTATTATTTGCAGATCTGTCAATGTTAAAGTACATCCGTTAGCATCGGTTATTGTAACACTATAATTGCCTTGCTGCAAAGGCGATACAGTAGCTGTTGTAGCACCATTTGACCATGTGTAAGTATATGGAGTAATGCCACCAGTAACTGTTAGAGCAATCGCACCATCATTGGCATTATTACAGGTTATGTTTGTAATTACTGAATTTACAACTAAAGGAGCAGGTTGGCTGATGGTGATAGTTTCTACACTACTACAACCATAAGCATCTGAAACAGTTACATTGTATGCACCGGCTGCAAGATTTTGTTGAATTAGGCTTGTATCCGAAGTATGAGACCAGTTGACTGTAAATGGTGGGGTTATATTGCTAACCGTTATTTGTATCGACCCATTCGACATACCATAGCACGAAACATGATTAACCGTTGCTAAAATTTGTGCGTTTCCTCCCTGGAAAGGAACAATGGCAGTAAATATTTTCGTACACTGATTGGCATCGGTAACGGTAACGGTATAAACACCACCCTGCAAATTGGAAACAGTAGTTGATGTTGAGCCATTACTCCATATCAAAGTATATGGCGAAACTCCACCTGTTAAACTAATACTAGCAGATCCCGGCGAACCACAAATTTCAGGAGTAGTGGATATCTGAGCAGTAATTTCGGTTGGAGATGTAATGGTAGTCGTTTCGGAATCGGTACACCCATTGGCATCGCGAACAATTACCTCATATGTGCCTGCAGGTAAATTATTAAACATACTCGACGACGACCATGTATTGCCGTTATCAATACTATAAAACTGTGCACCAGTTGCTTGAATTACGATCATACCATTGGCACCATTGAAGCAACTCACATTGGTTACGTTTACATTATTAATAACTGGAGCAGGAATATTTCCAATATTAATACCAAAAACTTTTGTGCAATTATTGTCATCGGTAACGGTAACCGAATATGAACCAGCAAAAGCATTTATAGTATTCGAGGTTGAATTATTACTCCATAAGTAAGTATAAGGTGCTACGCCTCCCGATACATGAATGGTAGCACTACCAATATTCCCACAAAATTCATCAACTATTGAGAAAGTTGCTGTTATTTCGTTTGGTGAGGTGATTTGAGCCATTCCTGCAACCACACACATACCTGCATCTCGTACCATAATAGGATAAGTACCTGCTGCCAAACCAGTAAACACATTCGATGTTGACCAGTTTTGACCATTATCAATACTGTATTCAGTTGCATTGGTAGCAATAATTGTAATAGTACCATTATTTTGTCCAAAGCAATTCAAGTTAGTAATAATAACCTGATCTATAGTAGGACCCGAGGCTGTTGAAATAGGCACATTGTTCTGAATAGCCTGACATCCATTAGCATCCTGTACTACCACATTATGATTTCCTGCTCCAACACCGGTAAATGTATTAGAATATTGAAAGGCAGAACCGTTTAAGCTATAACTTAATGGTAATGTTCCGCCCGAAGCATTAATGGTTATAGTTCCATCGGGTTGACCAACACAAACCGTAACTGGTGTTGTGGTGATATTGTCTATAACAGGTGTCGGATTTACAGTAACAACCACATCTGCTGGATTACCGGTACAACCATTGGCACTTGCTGTAATAGTATAAGTTACAGTTTGTGCTATACTACCGGAATTAGTTAATGTTTGATATATGCCATTTCCACTTCCACCCGAATATCCCGATATATTCGATTCACCAACAGCTGTCCATGTAAAATTGGCACCTGTAACATTAGAATTCAAATTGATGCTGGTAGATTGTCCACTACATATCGATTGAGCATTTACTGATGGTATGGCTGCCGGTACCGGATTTACATTAACCGTTGTAGTTACAGTAGTTGTTTGTCCACAAGCATCTGTTACAGTTAAATTGTAAACCGTATTTGACCCGGGATTAACTGTAATAGGATTGGAATTATGACCTGAACTCCATTGATAAGTATAAGGTGTTTGTCCCCCATTAATAGTAGCAGTTATTTGTGTTGAAGATCCAGCACATATATTTATCTGTGATGGTAAGCTGGCTGAAAAAGGTGTTGAATTATCTAGAATATACTTAGTTTCAGTAACTGTATTGTATGGTGGACAAAGGTTTGTTGTAATACCCAAAACAATAGATTCGGTTCCTTCTACAACACCATCTTGAATAGGCACAATGGTAAGTGTTGTAGACGACTGCCCGGCTGGTATGGTTACATAA
This sequence comes from uncultured Bacteroidales bacterium, assembly GCA_937960415.1. Taxonomy (GTDB): domain Bacteria; phylum Bacteroidota; class Bacteroidia; order Bacteroidales; family GWA2-32-17; genus Ch61. Next base: position 43,190 of record CALGPK010000005.1, read on the forward strand.
TAATTATTGGGTGGACTATAAGTTCCTGCAATATTTGGGATAGTAGTATAATCTGTGCCAAAAACAGCTGTACCACCCAGAGTAAAGTTAACATTACGATTCATTGGTGTAGGAGAGCTAAGCTGAAAGGTGATGATGCCATTACTACAACCCTCAACCATATCAGTCCCTCCCCCCGCTGTTGGATTGGAAGTGGTGTATCCTATATTGTCGATAATGGGACTTACAAAACTATTCTCTTCTAAAAACACCCCACTATCAAGCCATTGATCTGAAACATCGGCAATAGCAATTTTCATTCTATACCGCTTACAAGGTGTAACGGCACACGATGCTGTTAAAACAGTTGTGAAACCATCATATTCTATCTGTCTTGCACCTGTAGCATTATCGAAATAATAAGCACAATTGGTACAAGGTCCAATACCTGATCCACTACAATTAGGAGCACCATAACAGGGACCATTGTTAATGGTGTTTATAGCTACTGCTGTATTTGTGGTATTAGGAACTATCGCAATATTCTTATTGTTATAATTATAACCATCGCTTTCAAGTGAAGTTACAAAAAAACCAAAAACATCATTGTAAACATCATTAACCCATTCATTATATTCCTCAGAAGCAAAAACATACCTAAACTGAATAAAATTTGATTCGGGAACAAATTCAAATTCAAGCACAGCTTTATCAAATGTTTGAGCGCCTACTATCGATTGTAATGTTGCATCTGATCCTGTACCAGTTTCAGTACCCATATTATAATAATAATTTGGTCCCGCTATGTATGTATTAGTATACCAATGTTTTCCAACGTTACCCGTAGATAAAACAATACCTGAGTTAAGCCCAATGACACTACTACCTCCACTAAAATAACCAGCATTACCTGCTTCGGTACCACCATAACTGCCAGTAAAACTAGCATTTGAATATGTTACACCTGTCCCAACCAACTTATCTACTAATTGACTTGCATTGGAGGGGTGAGACAGTTGAATGTTGTAAATCGTAAATTGTGCATATAAAAGACTAAAAGTCTGAAACAATGTTAAAAAAAGAACAAACAATTTCTTCATAAAAAACATTTTTTTACTTTACAAAAGCAAATATAAATCTATTTTTTTTATTAACAAAAATTTAGGAATTATTTTTTTGAACATTATACTATTCAATTTAAAAGTTCTTTTGACCCAGTTGTCAGGTATGATGAATAAAACTATAAAAGCATATTAAAAAATGAGTATTTTTACCTTTTCATCATTAACTTTGAATTTAAATTAGTTCATTTAACTATAAAAAGATACATTGAAATGTAAATCGTATGATGCTTTCATGTTTTATTATATTTATATCAATAAATTTGACATAAACAGTAATGAAATCGAGGAAATTTAGTAATTTGAAAAATTCATTTCGTCCTGCATGAGGCTACAAAGCAACCATGCTAATTTCCTGAATTAATTGTTAACACAGAGATAAAAATGGTTTCCAAATATATAACTCATTTTTATGGCATAACAAGAATTTAAAACATTTTATATTATTTTATACTATAAAAAACTCTATTCCATACAATAAGAAGGGTTTTAAGTTTCTTTAAAGTAAATTTTTTCAAGAGGATTTAAAATATTCATATATTTGCATGTTTTAATAATTTAGCTAATTATGAAATTTTTGCTATTCTTTCTATCCTTTTTAGGGATCTTTCAAGCTTTTGGTCAAATTAAATATCGTGTAAATTGGAATATTGAAGCACAAAAAAAGTCCAATAACGAATACATACTTCTTTTCAAAGCAAAACCCGATAAAGATTGGCATTTTTATTCCATCAACGATAAGTTAAACCCGCTAATTTTTAACTTTAAGAAAAGTGAAAATTATACGCTCAAAGGTAAAATACAAGAAAGTCCCAAAGCTAAAACAGAGTACGATGAAATAATGGAGTCGGAACGCTCTTATCACGAAAAAGAAGCTTTGTACTCTCAACTCATAAACGTAACAACAACAAACCCTTTTACTATCGAAGGTTCAATCGAATATCAGGCATGTTATCTCGATGGAATGTGTGTAATGGAAGAATACGATTTTAAAGTTCCTATTCAACAAGTATCAGAAATCATTTTCAATCAAGACACTATTAAAACCTTATCGAACGACTCATTAACTGCTTCATCTGCAAATAACCCAGACACTGTTAGTATTTCTCTTTCTCAAACATCGATTACCAGCAGTTTAAAACAAGAAGAAAGCACACTTTGGTGGCTCTTTATTTTCTCTTTTTTAGCCGGTTTAGCAGCTATTCTAACTCCATGTGTTTTTCCTATGATTCCAATGACAGTTTCTTTTTTCATGCACAACGATGATAATAAACGTAAGGCTAAATTTCAAGCACTTGTTTATGGTCTTAGTATTATTCTTATTTATACCATCATTGGAACCATTGTTGCAATTACATTAGGTGCCAATTTTGCAAATTTTTTAAGCACTCATTGGCTTCCAAACATTTTCTTTTTTTTAATTTTTGTTGTATTTGCAGCATCATTTTTTGGCATGTTCGAATTAGTACTACCAACATGGATGATAAGTAAAGTAGACCAAAAAGCCGAAAAAGGTGGTATTTTAGGTCCTTTTTTTATGGCATTTACGTTGGTTCTGGTGTCTTTTTCGTGCACAGGTCCTATCGTAGGTGCTATTCTTGTAAAATCGGCAGGTGGCGAAGTGTTAGAACCCATTATTGGTATGCTAGGCTTTTCGCTGGCATTTGCGTTGCCCTTTACTTTCTTTGCTTTTTTCCCATCACTACTAAAAAATTTACCCAAATCGGGCGGTTGGCTCAATTCGGTTAAAGTGGTACTCGGCTTTCTTGAATTAGCGCTTGGTTTAAAATTTTTGAGTGTTGCCGACCAAACATACCATTGGGGCATATTAGACCGCGAAGTTTATCTTGCTTTTTGGATAGTAATCTTTAGTTTGATGGGATTTTATTTACTTGGTAAACTTAAATTTCCACACGATAGTGAAGTTAAACATATTAGTGTGCCTCGACTAATTCTATCTATAATTACTTTTGCTTTTGTAGTTTACATGATTCCGGGACTTTGGGGAGCTCCTCTTAAAGCTTTATCGGGATATTTACCCCCTCAAAGCACGCTCGATTTCGATATAAATAACATTGTAAGAGAAAGTTCGGTATTAGGTAATAATACAAGCAACACCGTTAACCTATGTGAAAATCCCAAATATGCCGACTTTTTACATTTGCCTCATGGTTTAAAAGGATATTTTGATTACGACCAGGCACTAAAATGTGCTAAAGAACAAAAAAAACCGATTTTTATCGACTTTACAGGTCATGGATGTGTAAACTGTCGCGAAATGGAAGCCAACGTTTGGAGTCATCCCGAAGTACTTAAAAGACTTAAAGAAAACTTTATCATTGTAGCCTTATATGTTGACGATAAAACCGAACTTCCTGAAAATGAGTGGATTGTTTCGTCGATTGATGGTAAAGTTAAAAAATCGATAGGTAAAAAGTATGCCGATTTTCAAATTTCACGATTTAAGGTTAATGCACAACCTTATTATGTTTTACTTGACCACAATGGAGAACTTCTTACCGAACCCAAAGCTTACGATCTAAGCGTCGATAATTTTATTCGATTTCTTGATAAAGGCATAGAAGAATATCAAAAAAGAAAATTGAACTAAACTACTTTAATTACATTTTGAGCTAACTTTGCAGTTCAAAGAATCTTAATTATGAAAAAGTTTATCTCATTTTTACTGGAAAATTACAAACGTCTTATAACACATTTGCTTTTCGTTATATCCACATTCATCATTTTGCTTATCATTCCTCATCAAACCAGATTTAAATACGAATATCAAAAAGGTAAACCATGGCTGTACGACAACCTGGTAGCTCCCTTTGACTTCCCGATTTTGAAAGACCCAAAAGTTTACGAAAAAGAAAAAGATAGCGTTGCAAAACATTCTCCGATATATTTGCTCCGTAATCATGAAATCATTCAATCTTCGTTGAATCTACTGAAAAAAGATATATCTAAAATTGCAGGTACAACAGATTCTTTAAAAAACATCTTTTCAAACGAAGCCTCTCTTTTACTAACACAACTATATACACAACCCGGCATTATTTCCGAAAATGACTCTACTTTAAAAAAAAATGCTAAACTGAGCATCGTATATATACAGTCCGATTCTACAATATCCGAATATTTTGGTCCAATATTTCTTCATCCATTCGAAGCCAAAAAAATTTTTACCGAAAAACTTAAAGAACATTATCCTACGCTAACTCAACATATCGAACAAAACAATCAGTATTTTCAGCCAAACCTCTTTATAAATGAAGAGCTAACCAAGCAGATCCGATATCAACTCATATCAGACATACCTACCACTCGAGGTATGGTACAAAAAGGTGAAACCATTATTGCCAAAGGTGAGATTATTACTTCTGAAAAGTATCTGATACTCGAATCGTTGCGTTTGGAAATTGTGCGAACTTCATACAACCCGTTTTTACTTATTGGACAATCCTTAACCATTGCCTTCGGTTTGCTGATGGTTTTTCTTTTTCTTTACCATTTCAGACAAGAAATACTCTCGCATTTTACCAAAACATCGTTCATTTTATCACTTATCATTCTCTTTATATTTATAGCTCAAAAGGTTTATGAGTGGAATAGTAAAAGCGTTTATCTAATACCGTTTACCCTATTGCCTATTATCATTCGTTCGTTCTACGATTCAAGGTTAGCTCTATTTGTACATACCATTACCATCCTTATTATTTCGTATTTTTTGCCTAATAGCTTCGAATTTATGTTCATGCAATATATGGCTGGTACTATTTCGGTGTTTGTTTTAATAAATGTGCGTCGAAGAGTTCAGCTTTTTATGGCAGCTCTGGTTATTTTTATAACGTATAGTGTTATTTTCTTCGGAATTTCAATTGTACAAACTGAAAATATCTACGAAATTGAATGGAACAATTTTACATGGTTTGCTATTAATGCTTTAATGGTACTCTCGGCCTATCCCTTAATATACATATTCGAAAAATTGTTTGGATTTTTATCGGATGTAACACTTATGGAACTTTCGGATATTAACCACCCGTTGCTCAAACTTTTGGCCGAAAAAGCTCCCGGCACATTTCAACATTCGCTTCAAGTAGCCAATCTATCGGAAGAAATTATCCAAAAAATAGGTGGAAATTCTTTGCTAGCTCGTGTTGGTGCCTTGTTTCATGATATAGGCAAAATAGAGCTTCCACATTACTTTATCGAAAATCAACATCACATTCCCAACCCACATAAAGATTTGCAAATAGACAAAAGCATTGAAATTATTTCGGGACATGTTAACTACGGAGTTCTTTTAGCTAAAAAATATAAGCTTCCAAAACCCATTATAGAATTTATAGAGTCGCATCACGGAACCAGTATTATGCAATATTTTTACAAAACTTATAAACTTGAACATCCCGGCGAACAAATTAATGTTGACATGTTTCGCTATAAAGGTAATCCTCCATCAACCAAAGAAACAGCTATTGTTATGATTGTAGATGCAGTAGAAGCTGCATCACGAAGTTTAAAAGACATTACAGAAGAATCGCTGCAAAAACTTATTGACACTATCATCGAACAAAAGTTAAACGAAAAACAACTTGACATGGCTCCTATTACTCTAAAAGAACTAAGCACAATCAAAGAAATTTTAAAAAAACGATTAAAAAATATTTATCATATTCGTATATCATATCCGAACGATTAAAATTTAAAGCGAATCCCTATAACAATTTGGTCATCTATTTGCTCTATTTTGCCCCTCCACCTAATTGCTTCCTCTTCTATCAACTTTTCTTGTTCTTTCATGGGTAAGTGATGAATAGAAAGCAAAAATTCTTTAAAACGTTTGTACATATATTTTTTTCCGTGCTCACCACCAAACTGATCGGCAAAACCATCGGAAAATAAATAAACAACATCACCACTTTGAATGTTGATTTCTGTTCTACTAAAAGACTCTTGTTTTCGTTCGTACAGGCCAACTGGCATTTTATCTGCCTTGTATTCGGTCAATTCGTTATTTCTAATTAAATACATCGGATTATTTGCTCCCGAAAATTCTAATATATGGTCTTTGTAATTATATGCAATAAGGGCAATATCCATACCGTCTTTTGTTTCAAAATTCTTGCCTTCTTGATTAAGCGATTCTATAATAGCTGTCCTCAACTCATTAAGTATCAAATCGGTATGATTAATTTCCGGACGAGTAATAAGTTCGTTTAATAAACTCGAACCCAGCATACTCATAAAAGCACCCGGTACACCATGTCCGGTACAATCTGCTGCCGCAACCACCAATACATGCATACTTTCTATATTGCGAATAAAATAAAAATCGCCCGAAACAATATCTTTCGGTTTGTAATAAATAAACATTTCTACATCGGACAACATAGAAAAATCTTTCGGTGGCAATATTGCTTCCTGAATCCGTTTGGCATAGTAAATGCTATCTGTTATATCTTTGTTTTTCTGTTCGATAACTTTATTCTTTTCTTCAATTTCATTTTTCTGCTTTACAATTTCTGCTGTTCGTTCTTCTACAATTTGTTCCAATCGTCTTTTATCGGCTTCGAGTTTTCGTGTATATAACTTTATTGTTGCTACAAACAATACAACTGCCGCTAAAACATAAGAAATATAAGCCCAAATAGTTCGATACCACGGCGGTAATATTTCGAATGTAAAGCTTGCAACTTCACTTTCTTGTAAATAAATATTACGTGCTTTTACCTTAAATACATATTTGCCTTCGGGAATATTGGTATATATTGCTTTGTTTTCCTTTGTCCACAATGACCAGTGATCGTCAAAACCTTCGAGCATGTATGAATATTCTGTTTGATGTTCTTCCTGATAATATGGAGCTGCAAAGGTAAAAGTTAATGCATTACACTTATAATCAAAAATATACTTGTTGTATCTCAAATCTTGAGTAAAAGAAATCTTTTTTATTGGGTGTGGATATGTTCCATTAAAAACAACAGAATCGTTGTATCCCAAACGTACATTTCTAATCAAACAGTTGAAAGATTGTTTTGGATAAGACCATTTAGAGTCGTACGAAAACAAGCCTTCGTTAGTTCCAATCCATGTTATTCCGGTAGGCTCCGAATAAACATAATAAATCGTTGATTCGGGTATTCGTCTAAAAGTTACGGAATCTACGTTGAATTTATCGTAGTGAGGAGTTAATAAGTATAAGCGATTAGAAATATTGAGCCACAACTGATTGTTAAAACCTTTATAACAGCTAATAATATTTTTTTCAGATTCATTTAGCCATGTGCCAAAATTATTATATTTTTTTACCTGTTTGCCTTCATCTATGTAATAAAGTCCCCTTGATGTACACAGCAATACATCAGATTTCCAAATAAACAAGTATACATCATTGAGCACGGGTAAACCTTTTTCTTTATTGTAATGCGTAATCTTTCCATCGGGCGATAAACAATAAACACCATTCGACAACGTGCTATACCAAATATTACCATAAGAATCTTCAACAATGGAAGTAATAAAATCGTTGGTATGCTTACGAATAACTTTATTATCGGATATTTCGTATAGACCATTCTGTGCACCAATAAATATGCTTTTTTTAAACTTCGATTGCAAAATAAACTCAGCAATAATCTCCTGATTTACCATTCTACGGTAAGTTAATCCATCGTATTCAAACAGAGTATTCTGAGAAGAAACCAATAAGTGTTCACCTTGTTCAGTTTGAATGACTTCTAAATAATTCACTATGTTATCTTTAAAAAAACTAACTTTTTTAAAATACGAATTGAAACGATTTTTCTCTAAAACATATAAGCCATTGCTTGTTGCTACATACAATTTATTCTTAAACTTTTTAATATTGTAAACATTGCCTTTGAGCGATTGATTGATACTAAAAAGTTTTATTGAATTTTGATATTCTATTTTCGAAATACCATTTAATGTAGTTGCCCAAATGGTTCCATCTATTGGCAAATAATTTACTGAACTTACTTGCGACGAAGCTAATCCTAAAGTATCGTTGATAATGAAATGTTTGCCCCATTTGTTTGAAGTAATAACAACACCTCCGCTAATGGTTGACCATATTCTGTGCTGATTCTGAATGCCTACCGTATGATAAGCATAATTCTTTATTAGATAATCCCAAATTTCTAATTTATTATTCAATTCTACACATTTCTTTTCGGCAAGGTTGTATTTGTAAAATTTAGCACCATTAAAAACAATCCACTCCTTATTTGATATTTCATCTATTATTTGTATGTCTGAACCAATAAATTTTTCGAATCCTTTTACAGGCTCAAACGTCTTTCCATTGTATTTTAGTAGCCCAGATGCTGAATTCGAGACGTATATTTCATCGTTGATACAAAATGAAAGCCAGCTATTTTGGGGTAACTGAACAGAGGATAGTTTATTACGTCTGTAAATATAAATAAAGCTTGGTGAACAAAAATACACCTGTTGATTCCTATCTACATAAGTTTTCCAGAAAGTTTGTTTGCTAATGGTAGCTTGATCAAGGCTATCGGTCAATGAAACATAAACAAGCTTACCCGACTGATTCGGAATAAAATAACCAAAATCGCCCTGTGCTCCAACATATATAATTCCATTACTATCACAAGCCAGAGAATAAACTACCGTTCTTTTACTGGTAGGTAAAGAATTCCAGCTCTTACCGTCATATTCTAAAACTAAGCCACTGGTATTAGCAAAATATAACAGCCCATAGCGATTAACCACACTCATCCAATTTTCGTTGTGAGCATTATATTGCTTGGGTAAATAATTGGTAATAAGTGGGACTCCTTCTTTGTTTACCTGAGAAAAGGATAATAAATGGCACAGACAAAATACTATGAAAATGAGTTTGAGCATCTCATTTTTTGTGTAAATATATGTATTTTTATTAAATGAATTTAAATGGACTAAATTTGCTTGTGCGAACCGTCACAAAATGGATATCGTTTCGATTTCCCACATCTACACAACGAAATAGAACTCTCAGTAGCCACAGGCTCGTTATCTTCGTTGATAAGCATAAAATTACCTGATATACGTATAGAGCCATTTTTAACTAACGTAACTACCGTTTTCTCTAAATTTTGATCATTATTCTGATCTATTTTCTTCCCTTCCGAATTTTTGTACCAGGTGAGTGCTTTCGTTGGGCAACGATCCACTACTTGGGCTATTTCTTCCGAAGTTGCAGCATCCATCTTTATCCACGGGCGCGAGAATGTATCGAAAACTTTAGGAAGTTCGCGAATACATACTGCCGAATGATCGCACAAATACGGTTTCCATACTACCGTTATCTCTCCATTGGTGTATTCCTTTACAATTTTCTCCATACATATTCGATTTAGCGAAGCTAAATTAAGTTATTTTTTTAATGTAGCTAATGACACACCGAGCGAATTTAATCTTTTTTATGATTTTAATAAAAGCTTTGTTTTCAATACAAAATATTTTGTACCTTTGCACTCCAAAAATTGTAAGCATTACATAACAATTATGATAAAAATTACATTGCCCGATAACAAGGTGCTGGAGTTTGAAAAAGGGATAACCGGGTTAGAAATAGCCAGGCGTATTAGCCATTCGCTTGCCGACGAAGCCCTTGCTATTACGGTCAACGGCGAGTTGTGGGATTTGCACCGTCCTATTGAAACCGATGCTCAAATAAAAATTCATACTTGGAACGACGAAGAGGGTAAACACGCATTCTGGCATAGCTCGGCACACTTGATGGCCGAAAGCATTGAAATACTATACCCTGGCACCAAATTTGGCATAGGTCCTGCCATTGAAAATGGCTTCTACTACGACGTCGAATTCCCCGAAGGCATTACCATATCCGACAGCGACCTAACAGCCATTGAAACAAAAATGAAAGAATTTGCTCAAAAAAAAGAACCTATCATACGCAAAAATATCTCGAAACAAGAAGCCCTCGCGTTCTTTGGACAACGAAATGACCATTTAAAGCTCGAATTGATTAGCGAATTAGAAGATGGCACTATCACCATTTACCAACAAGGAAACTTTACAGACCTTTGCCGTGGACCACACCTTCCGCACACTGGCTATATCAAAGCTATTAAACTATTAAGTATTGCCGGAGCATACTGGCGCGGAAACGAAAAAAACAAGCAACTCACTCGCATTTATGGTATTAGCTTCCCAAAACAAAAACAGCTTGACGAATACTTACAGATGCTCGAAGAAGCCAAGAAACGCGATCACCGAAAAATAGGTAAAGAGCTCGAGCTTTTCATGTTTTCGCCTGCTGTAGGTAGCGGTTTACCTATCTGGCTGCCTAAAGGCACACAACTGAGAGAACGACTAGAACAATTTCTCAAAAAAATTCAAAAGAAATACGGGTATCAACAAGTAATAACCCCCCATATCGGCCAAAAAGAACTTTACGTAACCTCGGGACACTATGCCAAATACGGCAAAGATTCATTTCAACCCATACACACACCACAAGAAGGAGAAGAATTTTTGCTTAAACCAATGAATTGTCCTCACCATTGCGAAATATACAAAAGCAAACCACGTTCGTATAAAGAATTGCCACTTAGACTTGCTGAATTTGGTACAGTTTATCGCTACGAGCAAAGTGGCGAATTACATGGTCTTACACGTGTTAGAGGCTTTACACAAGACGATGCACATATTTTCTGCAGACCCGACCAATTAAAAGAGGAATTTATAAAAGTTATCGATATTGTTTTATACATATTCAAAACCCTCCATTTTCATAATTACACTGTTCAAGTTTCGCTCAGAGATCCAAACAACAAAGAAAAATACATAGGTTCTGACGAAAATTGGGAAAAAGCCGAAAAAGCCATATTAGAAGCCGCCCAAGAAAAAGGCTTAGAAACTACAATAGTACCTGGCGAAGCAGCTTTCTATGGTCCCAAGCTCGACTTTATGGTTAAAGATGCCATAGGTAGAAAATGGCAACTAGGTACTATTCAGGTCGATTATAACTTACCCGAACGCTTCGAATTAGAATACGTAGGCGAAGACAACCAAAAGCATCGTCCTGTAATGATTCATCGTGCACCCTTTGGTTCAATGGAACGTTTCGTAGCTGTTTTAATAGAACACACTGCCGGAAAATTTCCACTGTGGCTCACTCCCGAACAAGCTGTTATATTGCCCATCAGCGAAAAATACAACGAATATGCAAAAAAAGTTGACAATTTGTTAAATTTTTACGATATTCGCAGTTTCGTTGATGAACGTAATGAAAAGATTGGCAAAAAAATACGCGACAATGAATTAAAGCGTATTCCCTATTTGCTAATTGTAGGTGAAAAAGAAGAAACCACTGAAACCATATCAGTTCGCAAACAGGGAGAAGGAGACAAAGGAAGCATGAAAATTGAAGAATTTGTCAATCTGATTCAAAACGAAATTAACGAAACACTAAAAGAAATAGAAAAATAAAAAGGAGGTAAACTAAAACATATCGCATGTCAAACAGAAAAGATGATTTAGAGTATCAGTACAAAATTAATGAACAAATCAAAGCTAAAGTAGTACGGTTAGTCGGTGATAATATCGAAAATCCTGGTATTTACTCTATTCAAGATGCCCTCAAAATGGCACAAGAAATGGAGCTCGATTTGATTGAAATATCGCCAAATGCACAACCTCCTGTATGTAAAATACTTGACTACCAGAAATTTATTTATCAGCAAAAAAAGAAACAAAAAGAAATGAAAGCCAAAGCGGCTAAAATTGTTGTTAAAGAAATACGCTTTGGTCCCAATACCGACGATCACGACTACAATTTTAAACTCAAACACGCCATAAACTTTTTGCAAGAAGGAGCAAAAGTTAAAGCATATGTTTTTTTCAAAGGTCGCTCCATTCTCTATTCGGATCAGGGTAAAGAATTGCTCGAACGCTTTATTAAAGATTTAGAACCCTATGCCAAGCTCGAACAAGAACCCAAGCTCGATGGGAAACGCATGATCATTATACTTGCTCCACTTGTAACAAAAAAGAAAAACTAATGTCTAACTAAATAAAGAGAGAAATGCCAAAAGTAAAAACTAATTCCGGTGCAAAAAAGCGGTTCAAGATATCCGCTTCCGGTAAAATCAGACGTAAACATGCCTACAAAAGCCACATTCTTACCAAAAAGTCGAAAAAGCGAAAAAGAAATCTTGGCTATTTTACCAATGTTGACACCACACGTATAGAAAGTGTTAAGCTTTTATTAGGCATGAAGTAAAAAAATTATGTTTAACCCGAATGCCATAGCACGAAAGATTAGTTTATGCTAACGCTATGCATTCATAAAAATTAATGTATTATGCCACGTTCAGTTAATTCTGTTGCATCAAGAGCAAGAAGAAAAAAAATTTTAAAAAGAACCAAAGGAAGCTTTCTGTCGCGCAAAAATGTATGGACAGTAGCCAAAAATTCATGGGAAAAAGGACAACTTTATGCTTATCGCGACCGTCGAGTTAAGAAAAGAGAATTCCGTGCATTATGGATACAGCGTATTAACGCCGCTGCACGCGAACACGGAATGTCGTATTCCGAATTTATGGGAGCTATCCATAAGCATGGAATCGAACTCAACCGAAAAGCTCTGGCCGACCTTGCAATGAATCACCCACAAGCGTTTGCCGAAATTGTAAAAACTGTTAAAAGCTAACACTTTTTGAAAAATAAATGTTCAAGGGAAGCGAAATATGCTTCCCTTTTTCATATTTTTACTTCAAAAAATGAATATCGCAATTATCGGATACGGTAAAATGGGCAAAGAAATAGAAAAAGCAGCATTGCCCAAACATAATATCGTTTGTATTATCGATATTGATAATTCCAACGATATAAGCAACCTACATAAATATAAAACCGATGTAGCCATCGAATTTACCAATCCCGAAGCTGCTGTTGATAATATTATCAAATGCTTCGAACAAAACATACCCATTGTAACAGGCACAACAGGATGGTATCAGCAATTAGATATTGTGCGTAAAAAATGCAACGAACTAAACGGAGCTTTATTTTATGCACCTAATTTTAGCATTGGAGTAAATCTGTATTTTTATATCATTCAGCAAGTAGCCAAAATACTCCAACCACATCTAAACCAGTACTGTTTGACTATTTACGAAACACACCACACACAAAAAAAAGACAGCCCAAGTGGCACAGCTATTTCCATGGCAAACATTATTATGAGCGCGATCCCGCAATATCAACAATGGAAAAATTACTTGAATAACGAACCTCTACAAATATCAAACAATGAACTACCCATTATCTCGAAACGAATCGATTCGGTGATTGGTACACACCAGCTTTTAGCTCAATCCGATTTCGATCAAATTATCATAGAACACCATGCCAAAAACAGAAAAGCATTTGCTTTAGGTGCAATACAGGCAGCAGAATTTTTATTCAACAAAAAAGGAATTTACACCATGAACGATCTATTAAATATAAACTTATAAACTGTAAACTATGAAATTAACCATTTTCGAACCAATTAAAAAGATTTACAAAAACAGGTGGGTACGTTTTGGTTTTGCAACCATCATTTACATTCTATGGGTGATTTGGATTGGTTTTTATTGGCTATTACTCGGACTGCCAATCATATACGATGTTTATATATCTAAAAAAGTCAATTGGACACCATGGAAAAAACGTGGTAAAAAACCATCGAAATTAGTTGAGTGGATTGATGCCATTATATTTGCAGTAGTAGCCGCTACCCTTATCAGAACCTTTTTTATCGAGGCCTTTACTATCCCCACATCCTCAATGGAAAAAACATTGCTCGTTGGCGACTATTTATTTGTTAGCAAAGTGAGCTACGGACCACGAATTCCCATAACCCCCCTATCTTTCCCGTTCGTACATCACACTATGCCTTTTAGCGAAACGGCACGCTCATTTGTCGAATGGGTACAATGGCCTTACAAACGCCTTGCCGGCTTTGGAAAAGTACAACGCAACGACATGGTGGTATTTAACTTCCCCGAAGGCGATACCGTTGCCCTAAAGCGACAAGCAGAAAGCTACTACGACCTCTGCCGACGATACGGAAGAAATCGAGTTTGGAACGATAAAATCAATTTTGGCGATATTATTTATCGTCCGTTAGATAAAAAAGAAAATTATATAAAACGTTGTGTAGCCATACCCGGCGATAAAATTGAGGTTCGTCATACACAACTTTTTATTAACGACAAACTGGCAGACAATTTTAAATACCTGCAAAAAAACTATGAAATTATTACCAATGGCTTGCCATTAAACACACGCAACTTAGAACGGCTCGATATTTCTCAGGAAGATATACAGTTCTGCCTGATGACTCAATATCAAGTTTACGACTCCGTAGCAAAAACAAATACTATACATTATTTTTTACCTCTAACAGAAGAAAAAGCCAATGTTATTCGTTCTTATCCCAATGTTATTTCAGTTAGCGTTGCCGAAATTAAAGAACGCGAAGATGTGTTCCCACAAGATAGTACTATATCATACAATCGTGATAATTTTGGACCTTTGTACGTACCTGCAAAAGGACAAACAATACAACTAACATTAAGAAATTTGCCTATATATAAACGAATCATTGAAGTATATGAAAAAAACAAACTAGAGATAAAAGACGGAAAGATATTTATTAATGGAAACGAAACTAACTCCTATACATTCAAAATGGATTACTACTTTATGATGGGCGACAACCGACATAATTCGCAAGACAGTCGATTCTGGGGCTTTGTACCCGAAGACCATATAGTAGGGCGACCTATTTTCATCTGGCTTTCACTCGACAAAGACAAATCATTCCCGAGTAATATTCGCTGGAATAGAATGTTTAGAACCGTAAGACAATAATATGCCCAAACAAAAACGCAAAACATTAAAAGCATGGCTCAAGGCATTTATAATTGCTCTTGTCATTTTGTGGATAATTAAAACATTTTTTCTCGATATAGTTGTAGTTCGAAATGATAAAATGGAAAACACTCTTTTTAAAGGCGATGTACTATTAATCAATAAATTGAAACCCGGTCCTCGAATGCCTATAACACTTTTAAGTATCCCTTTTACTGGCAATACCTTGCCTTTTTCTTCCCGTCCGGCTTACTTGAACTGGATACAATTACCATATCTGCGAATCAAAATTTCAGACATACATCGCAACGAGCTTATAGCTTTTAATTATCCTAAAGAAAACGATCCACCTATTGATAAAAAACGTACCGAAATTAAACGCTGTATTGCACTTCCGGGCGATACTATTTCTATACACGACAAACAAGTTTTTGTTAATGAGCAATATCTCGAAGAACCCGAAAATTGCAAGTTTCGTTATCGTATTACAGCTTTTGAACCACTTGACACCTTATTTTACAACAAATATCGAATTACATACGGACATTTAGTAGCAAAACCCTATATTTACGACATTATTACCACACGAGCAATAGCCGATTCTATTTCAAAAGATTCGGCTGTTAAACGAATACAAATACTCAAAACGCTAAACCTACCTAAATTTATGGTTCTATTTCCATTCAGCCCTTATGTTTCATGGAGTTTCGATTATTTCGGACCTTTGTTTATACCCAAAAAAGGACAAACTGTTAAGCTTACTAAATACAACATCCATTTTTACAAAGACATTATAGAAAAATACGAAAAAAATACCTTACAAATTAAAGACGATAGCACATTTATTATTAATGGAAAACAGACTCGTACTTATAAATTCCGCTACAATTACTATTTTGTACTCGACGACAATCGCGATCAAGCTATCGATAGCCGTTTTTGGGGTTTTTTGCCCGAAACACATATCATTGGCAAAGCCAGCCTTGTACTTTACAATTTAGAAAATGAAAACGGAAGATTTTTGAAAAAATTAAAGTAAAATGAAAAAGTTAATAAAATACATTGTTACTCATATACCAAGAAAATATTTAATTAGATTCGGCAAGTTACTTATTCTTGTTACACCTTTTTATTACGGTAACAAACACGAATGTCCCATCTGTGGCGGTAAATTCAGAAAAATGTTGCCTTATGGAAACAAGGGCATCAAAAATCGTTTGTGTCCGAAATGCTTAAGCCTTGAACGACATCGCCTATTGTGGTTATATTTAACTACCCAAACCAAATGGCTTGACCAACCTTTAAACGTTTTACATATAGCACCAGAACAGCCTTTCATAAAACGATTCAGAAAAAATAAAAATTGGACTTACATTACAGCCGACTTAGAATCACCACTGGCCGATGTAAAAATGGATATTCGTCAAATGCCTTTTAACAACGAACAATTCGACATCGTTATCTGCAACCATGTATTAGAACACATCGACGACGACAAAAAAGCCATGAGCGAAATATTTAGAGTTTTAAAAACAAAAGGCAAAGCAATTTTACAAGTACCTATAAACTATGAATTATCAAACACATACGAAAATCCAAATATAACCAACCCCAAAGAGCGAACCATTCATTTTGGTCAATACGACCATGTTAGAGTTTATGGCACCGATTATCCCCAACGCTTGTCGAGTATAGGCTTTAATGTTGATATAAACAAATTTGTACAGCAACTTAGCGATATTGAAATAGAAAAATACCGCCTCGATCCAAATGAATTGATTTATATCGCTTATAAACCATGAAACCAACAAGCGTACTTATTACATCATACTTTCCGCCTATTAGCTATTTTTATTTCATCGCTCACTCCAAAAAAGTTTTAATTGAACTACACGAAAACTATGACCGACAAACTATACGAAATCGTTGCTATATTCTTTCACCCAATGGAATTCAGCATTTATCCATTCCCATAGTTAAACCCAATAACAGATGTATAAAAGAAATTGAAATAGATTATTCCGTACCCTGGAATAACAAACATGCTCACGCCATTCGTTCAGCATACGGTAAAAGTCCTTTTTTTTGCTATTACTACGACGAGCTAATTCAACCCTTATTTAAAAGACACAAATATTTACTCGATTTAAATAATGAATTGTTGCATATACTTTGTAATATACTTCAAATAACTTGCAACATCTATTTTACCCAAACTTACTCTAAATGCTATATCGATGCCAATGATTTGCGTTTGGCATATATTTCAGCAAAAAATCCGCCTTATATTCAACATCTGTATTTTGAGCCTTACATTCAATGCTTTTCAGACAGGTTTGCCTTTTGTCCCGATCTTTCCATCATCGATCTGTTATTCAACATCGGATACGAAAGCCTTTGGTATTTAAAGAATCAAAAATTTATACCATTTAATACACAATAACTTTCTTTTTCTAACCAAAATTATTCACCGTGAGCTTTCATACTCTTCCAAACTCAGCAACAACAGCAAACTGTAAATGTCTATTTTTTTCTTAATCGAATTGGATTAGAAAATTTTAACAACATCAATAGTTCAAAATAAATAAATCCGCGTATTTCCATTAAATTTGCAAAAAAAAACTATGTTAGTTAAAATATACGAAGAAAATCCCAATCCAAGGGATATCAAAAAAGTAATCGATGTTTTGAAAAATGATGGTGTAATAATTTACCCTACCGATTCGGTGTACGCTTTTGGTTGCAACATTTTCTCGACAAAAGCACTCGAACGCATAGCACAAATAAAACACCTCGATCCACAGAAAGCACATTTTAGCTTAATTTTCTACGACTTAAGCCAGATTAGCACGTATACCAATCCGCTCAGTAATGAAATTTTCAAATTACTAAAACGCAATTTACCCGGACCATTTACTTTTATTCTCGAGGCAAACAGCAAAGTACCAAAAATGCTTAAGCTAACTAAAAAGAAAACCATCGGTATGCGTATTCCCAACAACAACATAGCCCGACAAATAGTGTACGAACTTGGAAACCCTATTTTTACAACTTCGGTTATCGAAGACGACGACATAATCGAATACATGACCGACCCCGAGCTTATTCACGAAAAATATAAAGATATGGTCGATTTAGTTATTGATGGTGGCTACGGCAACCTAACTCCCTCTACTATTGTCGATTGTACCGGTAGCGAAATCGAAATCATTCGTCAGGGAGCAGGAGAATTGTTGCTATAAGCTAATATGACCGTCTATTAACTCCTTCTATGTAATTAATAAACGAATTGTTTACTACCTTATTGCCTCCAGGCGTTGGATAATCGCCTGTAAAATACCAGTCGCCTAAATGATCGGGACAGGCACGATGTAAGTTTTCTATGCTATTAAATATAATTTGTAGTTCTGCTTTCATATCATTGGGACGGACTAATTCGGCAATTTTTTTTGATATTTGTTCTGGGCTGAATGGTTTGTATATCAACTTCACATAATTAACAATATCTTCTTTTGCAAAGTATTGTTGTTCTTTACATTTTTTGTAAACATAATCAATAACATCGGCCTGATGAGTTTCTTTAAGCAATTCGATAGCAGCCTGAAATGCCACAAAATCACCCAATTTTGTCATATCAATACCATAACAATCGGGATAACGTATTTGCGGTGCCGACGAAACAATGATGATCTTCTTTGGATGAAGTCTATCGAGCATCTTCAAAATACTTTGTTTGAGCGTAGTACCACGAACAATAGAATCATCAACAATTACCAGCGTATCCTGATTGTTGCGAACAATACCATACGTAACATCGTAAACATGAGCCACAAGGTCGTTGCGACCTTCATCTTGAGCAATAAAAGTACGAAGTTTTAAATCTTTAACTGCCAAAATTTCTACACGTGGTTTTATATTCATTAATCTTTCGAAAGTTTCTATATCAATCGACGGATGATTAAGTACATATTCTTTTTTCTGTTTATTGCAATATTCACGTATATACTCAACTAAGCCATAAAAAGCCACTGCCGCCGTATTTGGAATGTATGAAAAAACCGTATTTTCAAGGTCGTAATGAATGGTTTCCAATACTTTGGGAGCAATAAATCGTCCAAGATTTTTACGTTCCTGATATATGTCTTTATCTGTACCACGAGAAAAATAAATCCGTTCGAACGAACAACTCTTCTTTTTATATGGTTCAATAATTCGTTCAATACTTATTTCATTAAAATGTCTGATAATAACAGCATAACCGGGTGCTAATTCGTTAATATCATCCACTGGTACGTTAAAAACTGTTTGAATTACAGGTCGCTCACTAGTTACCACAGCAATTTCATCGTTGTAATAGTAGTATGCTGGTCGAATACCCCATGGATCGCGAAAGGCAAATGCATCGCCCGTGCCAATCATGCCTGCAACAACAAATCCCCCATCCCACCTCCACGAAGCATTGTTCAAAATTCGTTTCAAATCAAGCTCCTTCGATATGTGCTCAGTTATTTCAGCATTACTACAACCCATATCTTTGTATTTTCTAAACAACGATTCTACTTCATCATCCAAAAAATGACCTATTTTTTCGAGCATAGTTACCGTATCGGTATATGCTTTGGGATGCTGACCGAGTTCTATTAAATGCTCGAAAAGCTCCTGAACATTTGTCAAATTAAAATTACCCGCCAGTACAAGATTTCGTGTCTTCCAATTATTTTCTCTAATTACCGGGTGAATATGTTCTATTTCGTTTTTTCCAAAAGTACCATATCGCAAATGTCCTAAAAAAACTTCGCCCGCAAAAGGCACATTTTCCTTTGCCCAAAATGGATCCTGAAAGCGTGATGCATGCTTCAACTGAATTTTTTCGAATACGTCGTGCAACCGACCAAAAATATCAAGCAAAGGTTGAGATGAGTTTGAGCGTAGCCGATCTATGTATGGTTTTCCGGGTTTAAGATTTAGTTTTATAGTTGCAAAACCTGCTCCATCCTGTCCACGGTTATGTTGCTTCTCCATCAGAAGGTATAACTTGTTTAATCCATAAGTCCAGGTTCCATAATGTGTTGCATAATACTCCAATGGCTTTCGCAAACGCAATAAAGCAAAACCACACTCATGTTTTATCTCGTCACTCATAAGCGGTTTTTTTGCAAAAATACATTTTGTTTTGTTGGAGATAGCAAGTTTCGAAAATAAAATTATTAACAAAAAAAAAACTAAACCCATCTTATCATCGGGAGCTCTCAGATAGACCAAATCCATGAATTTACCGAATTTATAAAAATATTTTTCAGTAGCAATTAAAGCAAACCTAAAAAAAGTAGATCTTTTCTTAATCGCATTGAATTAAAACGATATTCTTACTTGTGCTTTAATTTCCGATTTGGTATTTCCCGATATTTCGGTCAATCCCGAACTAATAACATCTTTATTGGCAAAGTATGTTTCGCCGTACTTTAGCCATATATCAATATTTTTTCGTGGTGAATATTTTATTGTAACATAAGCACGTGCACCTTTATAATATACAGCCGGTACCGAAAAAGCATACAAAATATCGTTTTCATAAGCATAAATTCTCGAATCGTACGAATCGGTATCGAAAATACCATAACGAAATGCAATGTTTAAAGGTATTCGCTGATGTTTATATAGTACATCTTGATAAAAATACAAACCATGATCTTTTTTAAATTCGGTAGCATACTCTACCCACTCGAT
>CALGPK010000006.1 GCA_937960415.1 uncultured Bacteroidales bacterium
TTCTTCTTTTATCCAGCCGATTTTACTTTTGTTTGTCCTACTGAAATCATTGCTTTTCAGGACAAGTTGAAAGAATTTGAAGCTCGAAATGTAGCTGTAGTTGGCTGCTCTACCGATACCGAGTTTTCGCATTGGAAGTGGTTACAAACCGAGCGCAAAGAGGGCGGAATTAAAGGAGTAACTTATCCACTTGTAGCCGATTCTAGCAAAACCATAGCCGAAAACTACGGTATTCTGGCAGGTGAATATGGTTACGATGAAGATGGCAATGCAACTTTTGAAGGTGCACCAGTAGCTTACCGTGCGTTGTTTTTCATCGATAAACAAGGCGTTGTACGCCATCAGGTAGTAAACGATTTGCCCCTGGGACGCAGTGTAGAAGAAGCACTACGCATAGTAGATGCATGGCAGTATTTCGAAGAGCATGGCGAAGTTTGCCCTGCCGACTGGCACAAAGGCGAAGAAGCTTTAAAACCTACCTTCGAGGGTGTTGCCGAATATCTTGCTAAGCATTAATAAGTTGTATAATAATTGAGCCTTACAGTAAAACTGTAAGGCTTTTTTTAGCCTAATTTAGGCAATAGAAACCATTGAAGATAGTGAATCAATGGATTTGTAGTGTTTATAAACCAAATAAGTAAAAAAGCCAATGGTATATCAGAGAGATAAGTAAATGGTATGTTTTCTTGACAGTCATTCGCATAACTTAGTTTAATAAAACAAAAAAAGGCTGACTTAAATAGTCAGCCTTTTTGTTTTAAATCAGAAAATTTTACAATACAAGGGAGCAACGTTTAAAAACTGTAACTTTTAAATCTTTGTCAACATTTTGTAGATATTGGCGTACGGTAAGTTTGTTGTCCTTGATGAATTCTTGGTTGAGTAGTGTACTTTCGTTGAAAAATTTGTTAAGTTTTCCCATAGCTATTTTTTCGAGCATATTTTCGGGTTTACCTTCTTGGCGGGCTTGTTCTTTACCTATTTCAATTTCTTTGTTGATAATGTCTTGAGGAACGTCGTCTTTGTCGATAGCAACGGGATTCATGGCAGCTATTTGCATCACGATATCTTTACCTACTTGTTCGTCGGTTACAACTTTGTTAAAGCCAGCCATACTACCAATTTTGTTTCCCAGATGAACATAAGCAAACACGTGTTCGGCTTCAATAATTTCGTAGTAAGGAATATCCATTCGTTCGCCAATGGCGGCAACTTTTTCCATAATCATATCCTGAATGGTAATTCCGTTAACTGTTATTTGTTTAAGTTCATCGATATTTTTGGGTTTATGCTCTAATGCTACTTTAGCAATGGTTTCTGCTAGTTGACTAAATCCTTCGTTTTTGGCAACGAAGTCGGTTTCGCAGCTTAGTGCAGTCATTACACCAATTTTTTTATCGTTCGAAACAATAGCCACTACTTTTCCTTCTGAGGTTACTCGGTCGGCACGTTTCATAGCTACTGCCAGACCTTTTTTGCGGATAATTTCTATGGCTTTTTCAATATTGCCGTCTGCTTCATTTAGAGCATTTTTGCAGTCCATCAAACCGGCACCGGTTAATTGACGTAGTTTGGTTATATCGGCAGTTGTTATTGTTGACATATTAAATGTTTTTTAGGGTTTATATTTCTTTTTTGGTTTTTCTGGCAGCTGTTTTCTTAGCTACTGGTTTTTCTTTATTTTCAGTTTGTGTTTGTTCGCTTTCGGTTTTTTGTTCCGATTCTTGGCTAGTATTTTCTTTTTCAACTTTTCTTTCTTCTAGTCCTTCTTTAATAGCATCTACGATGGTACCGACAATGATAGCTATGCTATTGGATGCGTCGTCGTTTGCAGGGATAGGGAAATCGACAAGGTTGGGGTCGGAATTAGTATCAACCATGGCTATAATGGGTATTCCCAGTCGGCGTGCCTCGCGAACAGCAATGTGCTCTTTAGAGATATCTACAATAAATAACGCAGCAGGTAAACGATTTAAATCGGCAATACTGCCCAGATTTTTTTCGAGTTTCTGGCGTTTACGATGTATTTGTAAACGTTCGCGTTTTGAGAGATTATCGAATGTGCCATCGTTGAGCATTTGGTCGATGGTTGTCATTTTTTTAATGGCTTTGCGGATAGTGGGGAAGTTGGTAAGCATACCGCCGGGCCAACGTTCGGTTACGTATGGCATATTAATTGCTTTTACTTTATCGGCAACAATATCTTTAGCTTGTTTTTTTGTTGCCACGAAAAGAATTTTTCTTCCCGATTTAGCTATTTGACGAGCAGCATTGCATGCTTCGTCGAGTTTTGCCATGGTTTTGTAAAGATCGATGATATGAATCCCATTTTTTTCCATGAAAATGTAGGGAGCCATGGCTGGATTCCATTTGCGTCTAAGGTGACCAAAGTGTACACCTGCTTCTAATAGCTGTTCGAATGTTACTTTTGACATGTTCTTTTAATTTAGTTTTTTATGCAACCAACAAGTAGTTCTGTTTATCATAAGACAGAAGTCTTGCCAGTTTAAACACATAATTTTATTAAATTGGTTAATTTCATTAACGTTTGCTGAATTGGAAGCGTTTGCGAGCTTTTTTCTGTCCCGATTTTTTGCGTTCTACTTCGCGAGGGTCGCGGGTTAAAAAGCCGTGTGATTTTAATACAGGACGATATTGTTCGTCAATTTGTGTTAAAGCTCGTGCAATGGCATGACGCAATGATTCGGCCTGACCTTTAAATCCACCACCTTTTACATTTACTTTAATGTTGTATTTGTTTTCAATTTGTAAAACTTTGAGTGGCTGGATAACGATGTGTTGTAAAATTTCGTTGGGGAAGTATGTCCTAAAATCTTTGTCGTTGACAACGATTTTTCCTTCGCCTTCGGTGATATAGACTCGTGAAACAGCAGTTTTTCTTCTGCCAACAGCGTTAATCATTTCCATATAAATATATTATTTAAACTTATCAATAGAAATCAGTATAGGCTGCTGAGCTTCGTGTGGATGCTTATCGCCAGCATAAATGTGTAGATTATGAAAAATGCGTCTTGAAAGTCTGTTTCGTGGCAACATACCTTTTACAGCGTGTTCAATTATTTTTGTAGGATTAGTTGCAAACAACCTGGCTGGAGTGGTAAATCGCTGACCACCGGGATAACCGGTATAACGAACATATTGCTTTTCTTCGGTTTTTTTGCCTGTAAAAATAACTTTGTCGGCATTGATAACAATAACGTTATCGCCGCAATCGACATGAGGAGTAAAGCCTGGTTTATGTTTTCCACGCAAAATGTAGGCTACAACAGAGCAGAGCCTGCCTACCGGTACATTGGTAGCATCGATCAATAACCAGTTCTTCTGAACAGTATTTTTGTTCAACGATACAGTTTTGTAGCTTAATGTGTCCACTTTACAAATGTTTTTAAAATTAACCAAAATTGGACTGCAAAGATACATATTTTTTTATTATACAAAATTTTTTGCGATTTATTTTTTACAAAATCATCCATTTGCGAAACCAATTTTCTAAAATTAGAATTTTCCACAACTTCCAGTATTGATTTGTATTAAAATAGTGATTAATAGTATTTTTTGAGAAAATTTGATGTTTTACCAGTTGTGAGTCGGACAGATATTTTTTGTACCATTCGTTTTGTTGATAAAAATGGTCGGGTCCAACAAAACCTTGCTTTGGAGCATGAAGAATATGTCTTGGAATTTTATTGGCGAGTAATTTGCGTAGCAAAAATTTGCTTTGTTTAAAAGAAAAATACATTTTAGGCGAAAGCGAAAACATAAATTCTACTAATTGATGATCGAGCAATGGAACTCTTACTTCAAGTGTATGAGCCATGCTGGATCTATCAACTTTGGTAAGTACGAGTTCGGCCAAAAATGTTTTGAGATCTAAATATTGAATAGCTTTGAGGGGATGAATATGCTGGATGAGGTGTTTTCGGTAAAAGTGAAATTCGTCGTCGGGGATATGATTATGTAACGATGGGTGGATTATTTGCTTTAATTCTTTTTTGTCGAAAAGTCCCATGGCCATTGATTGTGCGTAGAAATTAACGAGACTATCTTTTTTCCATTTAAGTAGCCAAAGTTGTTTCATGAGTTGCTGATGCCATGTATAGCCGGCAAAAAGTTCGTCGCCACCTTCGCCAGATAGAACTGTGTGAACATGCTGCGATGCCCATCGGCTGATTTCAAATGTAGGTACGATGGAAATGTCGGCTATGGGTTCGTCGTAAAAATATACCGATTCGCTGATGTTGTCAATTGTAGCAGGTTCTAAAATTTTAGTTTTAATATCAAGTCCAAGCGATTGAGCTATTTGTTGGGCAGCAATATGTTCGCTTTTATTCCAATTGGTAAAGCCAATATTAAAAGCTTGAGCATGGTATCCAAGTCGCTTCGACATCATGGCTACTACTGAAGAGTCGATACCGCCACTAAGAAAAATACCTACCGGAACATCACTAATTAAATGCTTTTTGACAGTTTCTTCTATCCGGTATTCGATCTCTTGCAAAAGGTTTCCGGTATTAAGGCTTTCATTAAATTGTAGTTGCCAGTATTCGATAGCTTGTTCTATTCGATTGTTTCGATAAATGAAGTAATGAGCTGGTGGTAATTTGTAAATATCCTGATAAATAGTATGGGGCGATGGAATATAACGATACGTCAAATATTCGCAAATAGAAGTGTAATTTATTTTAGGCGTAAAACCTGGAAATTGAAGGATAGGCTTTATTTCTGACGAAACAATCAGGTTGTTCTTAAAAATTGCGTAATAGAGCGGTTTAATTCCGAAGCGGTCTCGAGCACAAAAAAATTCATTGTTTTGGGCATTGTAAATAACGAAAGCAAACATTCCGTTGAGTCGTTCGAGAAGTGATACTCCCCATGCTTCGTAACCATGTAAAATAACTTCGGCATCGGAATGGCTCTTAAACGTATGTCCTAATTGAATAAGGTCGCTTCGAAGTTCCCTAAAATTGTATATTTCGCCATTGAACGACAAATATAAGTTTCCGTCTTCGTTGGTCATAGGTTGATTTGCACGACTGCTTAAATCAATGAGCGATAAGCGGGCATGAGCTATCCACACGTTGTGTTTACTTATGTGTTCTATTCCGGCAAAATCTTTTCCACGGTGCGAAATGGAATTAAGCATTTTCGCTACTGTTGTATATGCTAGCGTGTCTTTAGGGGATGATATAGCTAAAATTCCGCACATTAGACAAGAATGTTCGAATATTCGATAATGATAAAACTAATAATAAGTATGGTTGAGTAAAAAATAAACCATTTGATAGGGATATAATGTTTGGGTACTATTTTTAGTTGTTTGTAAACAAAAAAAGCCAGTACTATTTTTTCAACTAAAAAAGCTACAACGGTTGCCATTGCTATTCCAAAAATTCCCCAGAAAGTCATCATCCAGAGGCTACAAAAAAGTTTGAAGCCCCATTCAACCACAGATGCTATTAGCGTCAGGTTTTGATAACGTTTTGCAATAAGTATTGTTTGAGGGAATACCATTCGAGGTATGATGAGTAGGAGCATTACGTTAAATATTTTAGCACTTTCTCGGAAGTAAGGGTTAAAAGCTATTTCAAACAGCAGGTAGCTACTAATAAGCAAAATTATACTAACTGGAAAAAGAACATGCATCAGTTGTAGCGATTTTTTTTTAATTTGAGCCAGCGATGCTGTTATGCTCTTACTGCTATTGATGATAGGTATCATAGCATTACTAAATGCATTGGCAAGTAAGACAGATAAAGGAAATTCTCTGGCACCATACCGAAAAATTGCAAAAATATTGTCATTGTAATAGCTGGCTACTAGTATGCCGTCGATGTAAGGCAAAGATCCTGCAATAAAAGCCGATAAAATTAATGGCGAACTGTTTTTTAAAATAATTCGCCAATCGTAAAAATTAAGGTTAAATGAATGGCTATTTGAAACGATAAAAATAAGCCAAATAAAACGTATGATGGTAATAGCCAAAAGCCCCCAGAGAGAATACGACAGATTGTTGTAAATAAACGATGGGACAATGAGTAAAAGGAGTTGAATGACGTAAGTAGAAATCCCATAAATAAAGATGTTTTTATACTGCTTTTTAACTAAATAAATGTATTCAATAAAAAAAGTAACCGGTGCAAATGTCATATAAAGGAGAAAGATTAATTTATATGGCAATTGTTCGTTATTGAGAAAAAATAAACTCAGTGATTTTTCGAAAACGAGTAAGATTGCAACAATGATAATGCTGAATAGCATTGAAAGACTAATGCAGTTGGCAATAAGTTTGTTTTGAGACAGTTGAGATGAGTACCGATGATATAGGCTTAAAAAAGCTTGTATAATACCGTTGGTCCAGAAAAAGCTAAGTGCTCCGGCAAAATAAATAAATTTTTCGTAAACACCGATATCTGTTACACTATAGTTGCTTTTTGCAAAAGCAACACTAATTAAAAATAAGGTTGTAAACCTAAGCAAGTGTATGAATTGCAAAGAATTAACAGGGTTGTGAGTGAATGTCTCTGCTTTTTTGAAAAGATTCATCCCAGAAAGGTGTTGTACAATTTTTCTTGTCTGATGGTACTTGTTCCCCCATGACCGGGAAAGATTTGTGTTTCTTCGGGCAAAACCAAAAGTTTACCGCGAATATGCGAGAGTAACTGTTGCCAGTCGCCACCGGCGAGGTCGGTTCTGCCAACACCGCCTTCAAAAAGGGTATCACCTGTAATCAGAATGCCATGGGTTTTTTCGTACAGAGCTATACTGCATGGGCTATGACCAGGTACGTGCAGTACTTTAAATTCGTATTGCCCAAGTTGTATAAAGTGTTTATCTTCTAACAAAATCTTGGGCTTAGGAGGATTTTTTATTTGAAAACCGAAATATAGCGATTGGTTGCTAATATCGAAATTGCCTGCTAAAATAATATAATCTTTGTGTGCAGAAAGAGGAACATCCCATGTGTTACATACAAAAGCGGCTCCCATCAAATGGTCGAAGTGATAATGTGTAATAACGATGTGTTTTACTTGCAAATTTCTTTCTTCGATGTATTGTTTAAGTTGTTTCTGTTCATTTTCGGTGTAACACGAAGGATCAACAATCATAGCTTCTTCGGCTGTATGTACTACATAACAGTTAACCAGAAGTGGATTAAAAGCAAATGTTTTAATGGTAAGCATATTACGATCCTTTTACAAATGGAACAAACGAGAAATATCCATGTTTTGAAACTTCAATTTGATTTTCGTCATTTTTAGTAATAAGCAACATTTCTTGAGTTTGAATGCCTACGGGAATAACCATTTTACCGTTGGGTGCAAGTTGTTTCAAAAGATTTTCGGGGATGTCGGCTGCGGCGCATGTTACTATTATTCTATGATATGGTGCATAGGCTTCTTTGCCGGCATAGCCATCGCCTAAAAAGAGCTGGCATTTGTAGCCTAACGTATTGAGTATGTATTGAGCATTTTTATGCAATTTATAAATACGTTCTACCGAAAAAACTTTGGCGCCCATCTGACAAAGAATGGCAGCCTGATATCCACTTCCGGTACCTATTTCGAGTACCTTCATGCCGCGTTGTACATCGAGCAATTGAGTCTGAAATGCAACGGTATATGGTTGCGAAATGGTTTGGCCTTCGTCTATGGGTAAGGCTTGATCCAGGTATGCCATGTTTTCTATGCCAAAAGGCACAAAAAAATGTCGTGGTACAATTTCGATGGCTTGTAAAACAGCTTCGCTTGAAATACCTTTTTTGCGAAGAGTTTCGACAAGCTTTTTTCGTAATCCTTTGTGCAATAGAGTATCGGTCTTTTCGATCATGGCATGCAAAGGTAAAAATTTTTTTGATTTATTAAATTGAATGGAAGAAAAAATAGATGGTAAAAGTTTAAAATAAGAAGCGGAGAGAGGGGGATTCGAACCCCCGGTTCCCCGATAGGAGAACAACGGTTTTCGAGACCGCCCCATTCGACCGCTCTGGCATCTCTCCGTTTGAATTGCAAAAGTAATGGAAAAAATTATTCGTTCTTACTGATACTCCCTTTTTTTACAAAATTTTTTCCCCCTATTTCTTTGCGACCAACGTAAACATTAACACATCCGTAATAATTTGGGTCGCCCGAAGGAATTTGAACTCTTACGATATATCGAGCACTTTTAGTAGGAGTAATTTCGAAATAAGGCTGTTTATTCTGTTGTTTGCTGTCGTAAAGTACTTTATCTACGCTAATGCGTTCGGTTAGCCATGTTGTATCGACAACGATCTGACGACTTTTAATAATTAAATTTCCATTTTTGTCGGTTTTGTAGTCGCCGTATTCATTCATTTCGTAAGTAACAATGGTGTCTTTTTTTATTTTATCGATAGTACGTTTGGTCTTGCGTTCGGGTTGAACAACTTTCCAAACAACATTCCCTAATTTAGGGTCGTTGCAAACAAAAATTCGGTATTTCTGGTTACCATACAATACAATGTTAACGCTTGATGTGTCGCCCGGCGAAAGTTTGGCATACGACGATTGGCTGCGATAATCGAAATCTTCCATGTAATCGTCGCAATATTTTTTCCGTTCGCATTGAGCAAACAAATTAGAAGCATTTGCTATTATCGACAAAAACAATATTATTACGACCGGTGTTTTCATACGTTTAATTTTTTAAGCAATAAATAAGGCACGAATAGCTTTTATTTTGTTGGTAATTTCTTCGAATTGTTTTTTGGTAATAATCACATCTGTATTGTCAAGTAGTTTGTCGTACGATAGTTGAAGGTCAACAAGTAGCTCGATTATTTTAGCATATTCCGGATTGTTTTTTACGTATTGGAAAAGCTCTAAAATGTTTTCTAAAAGTAACCCCTGATCGGCGATACGAATAACAATTTCGTTGTTCGAATCGAACTTATCGATGGATTTTATAGCCAGGTTAACACTTTCTATCCATGCTCCGGTAATCATTAGCGGTAGTAAATCTTCTTTGCCTTGTTGTTCTAAAAAACGAATGGCCGTTGCATACGAGTCGTTCGAAATCTGATACAACGAATCGCTGTTGTTCATATTGGCGTCAATACGTTTAACAATAGATTCATCAAACCCTTCGGTAAGTGCTAGATCGTCGGCTAATTTTTTGGTTACAGAAAAATAAGTAAATGTTTCTTTATTTTGTTTAAAAACAGTACAATATGCCAGATCGGAAGCATAAACTCCCAGATTGATGGCTTTTTTTATACGAGTGGTGTACTTTGAATGATTATCGACAGGATTGAGGTTTTCTTTAGAAAAAGTAGCATTAGCATTATACATAAAAATATACAATTCAATAGGCGAAGGCACTTTAACAGCTGTCTTTTGAAGTTCACTTTCTTGTTCGGTACTATCTATCAGTAAATTATTTACACCGCTATCTGTCTGAGAACAAGAATTGATTAACCCAATTAGGCCGATATACAGCAAAAAGTTTAATTTTTTAATAAACATAGCAGTATGGATTTTGATGTAAAATTAAAACAAATTATTTTTATCGAAAAATTTATGCATAGAATTTTTTTTCTCTTTTTTACAGGATTATTACTAAATAATGTTTTTGCTCAATCGCTTGCCGAAGATTTTACCTTAACAGATGTTAATGGTAATACTTATAATTTGTACAGTGAGCTGGATGCAGGAAAATCCGTAGTACTCAACTTTTTTATTACTTTATGTGGTACATGTCAGATGAGTGCACCAATTATAGAAGAAATATGGCAAAATTACGGATACAATGGTGATTCGCTCTGGGTGTGGGGTATCGAAGTCTCTGGAATACACGATACTGATATTGTAGCGTTTATGACACAGTACGGTGTTACATTTCCATGTTTTAGCACCTTAAACGACGACGTTGTGGTGGCTGTGTACAACATAACATATACACCTCAATATTATGTGGTATGCCCCAATAAACTTATTAAAAAAGTTAATATTACGCAGTTAGATTCTGCAATAATAAGTTGTAAGCACTTGCAAAGTACAGAACATATTTATACCGATTTATTCGTTTTTGATCAGTTTCAGTTAAAACTTCCGTTTATTATTCCAGCAAATGTCAACATTTACGATAATTATGGTCGAACAATCATTTCATATAAAAATGTTTTAGGAACAGTCGATATTTCGTATTTAAAACCTGGACTTTATGTTTTACATGTTCAAGCAGATGATGTAATAATCAGAAAATTACTATTAAAATATTAAAAAATTGTAACAAAATTGAAGTTAAAACGTTGTATGTTTGATAATTTTAAAAAACAATAAGCCTATGAAAGATTTTTTTAAGTATTTGCTAGCAACTATTACAGGTATTATTCTGGTAAATGTAATTATTTTTTTGTTGTTCTTTGCTATGATTGCTGCATTTAGTTCGGCAGAGAAGCCCAAAAAAATTGATTCTAATTCCATTCTTCACCTCAAACTTGACTATGAAATTCCTGAACGTTCGGACGACAACCCGTTTAAATTATTTTCTTCTTTCAATTTCAAAATAAAACAACAAGTAGGTTTAAACGAAATTCTATTTAACATAAAAAAAGCAGCTAGCGACTCCAACATTAAAGCAATTTATCTCGATGTTACAAGTATGAGTGCTGGATTGGCTACCATAGAAGAAATTCGTCAGGCATTGATACAATTCAGAAAAGAGAGCAAAAAACCTGTTTATGCTTATGCCGATTATTATTCACAACTAAATTATTATTTGTGCTCAGCTGCCGATAAAGTTTACTTAAATCCTCAAGGTGTTGTAGAACTTAAGGGACTGGTAAGCCAGATGATATTTCTAAAAAATATGCTCGAAAAACTTGGTGTTGAACCCATTCTAATTCGTCATGGTAAGTTTAAAAGTGCAGGCGAAATGTTTTTGCTCGATAAGATGAGTACTGAAAACAAAGAACAAACTCTGGCTTACGTAAAATCATTGTGGGATTATATGCTTTCGGAAATATCAACTCAGCGTCAAATTCCTGTTGAACGATTAAACGTGATTGCCGATAGCTTGCTTGCAGATAATGCAGAAAATTGTTTAAAACTGGGTTTGGTTGATAAACTTTTATATTATGATGAATTTTTAGAGGAGTTGATTAACGTTACACATCAAAAAAATGTTAACGATCTTTCATTGGTTACGTTATCAAAATATTCGAAAATACCAGCAAGGTATGAACCCGGAAAAAAAGAGAAAATAGCAGTTATTTATGCCGTTGGTCAAATAGATTTAGGCGAAAATGACGATGATCAAATAGGTGGCAACGAAATGTCCGAAATAATTCGCGAGGTTAGAAATGACAAAAATATTAAAGCGGTTGTTATACGTGTAAACAGTCCGGGCGGTAGTGCCTTGGCATCAGAAATTATTTGGCGCGAAATAGTTCTAACAAAGAAAGTGAAACCTGTTGTTGTTAGTATGGGCGATGTGGCTGCCTCGGGTGGTTATTACATCTCTTGTCCTGCCGATGTTATTGTGGCTAATCCAACAACAATAACCGGTTCAATCGGTGTATTTGGCATTATGTGGAATGGACAAAAGTTTTTGAACGATAAACTCGGTATTACCATCGATGGCGTCGAAACTAATTTGCATTCATCCATTGGCTCGCTTACAAGACCTATGAAGCCATACGAACAGCAAGTTATTCAGAAAAGTGTCGATAATGTTTACCATGTTTTTATAAATCGTGTAGCCGATGGACGTGGTAAAAGTGTACAGGAAGTGGATAGTTTAGGTCAGGGTAGGGTGTGGACTGCATTGCATGCCAAAGAATTGGGATTAGTAGACGAGTTAGGTGGTTTAGAACTTGCCATAGAAATGGCAAAACAAAGAGCCAATATAACCGGGAAGGCTCGTATCGTAGAATACCCCAAAAAAGAAACTTTCATCGAAAAGCTTTTGAAACAGATGGAAGAGAATGCACGTACAAAAATTCTTGAAAAACAGTTTGGCTCATGGAGTAAAATATTAAAAACATTGAAAAGTGTAGAACATTGGAATGGTGTTCAGGCACGCTTACCATACGATATATATTTTGAGTAAGACATTATTATACAAAAACATGAAAAAAATAGTTCCGTTTAGCTTTTTTACTATTTTAAGTTTGTTTGTCTTTGCACAGCGTTACACTATAAGCGGTTATGTAAGCGACCAAAAAACAAGCGAAAAGTTGATAGGTGCATCGGTGTACGATACTATTAGCAAACGAGGCACCATCACCAATGCTTACGGCTTTTACAGTTTAACCTTGCCCGAAGGCAAAGCAGTATTGATTTTTTCGTATGTAGGTTATTCACCCATATTGTGGGAGGTAGATGTTAATTCTACTATTAATAAAAATGTTTTACTAAATCCTACTATCCAACTCGATGAAATTGTGGTTGTAGGACAACGTGAAAATCGTCAGGTAGAAACGACACAGATGAGCCTGGCACAAATTCCGGTTCAGACCATTAAGCAATTGCCAGTGTTTTTTTCCGAAACCGATATACTCAAAACCATACAATTATTGCCGGGAGTTCAATCGGGAGGTGAGGGAACATCTGGTCTTTATGTGCGGGGTGGTGGTCCCGATCAAAACCTCATTTTGCTCGATGGTGTGCCGGTTTATAATTGCGATCATTTGTTTGGCTTTTTTTCGGTGTTCAATGCCGATGCTATAAACAATATTACACTAATTAAGGGCGGTTTTCCCGCACGTTATGGTGGTCGTTTGTCGTCTGTTCTTGATATTCGGATGAAAGATGGCAATTTGAACGAGCATCACAAAAATTTTTCTATCGGGCTTATTTCTTCTAAAATAATGCTCGAGGGTCCCATAAAGAAGCAAAAATCGTCGTATCTGGTTTCAGCGCGTCGGACGTATATCGATGTATTAGCACAACCTTTTATGCAGACAGCAACTAATGTTGGTACATCAGGTTATTATTTTTACGATTTTAATTCTAAATTCAATTATATTTTTAGCGATACCAATAGAGTTTATCTGAGTGTTTATGTGGGAAATGACAAAGCCTATTCGCGATACAAAGATAGTTATTACGATGACACAAACAAATACGAAGAAAAAATGAAAGCAGGAATAGGTTGGGGTAATATTATTACTGTTTTACGTTGGAATCATCTGTTCACTCCAAAACTTTTTGCTAATTTAACCACAACATTTAGCCGTTACAGGTTTAATGTGGGTTTTCAAAACAAACAAACAACAAATTCTCAACAAACAGAAGAATATTCGTTAAAATATTTTTCAGGAATACACGATTTTTCGGCTAAAATAGATTTCGACTACCGTCCAAAACCAAACCATAATATTTTATTTGGGACTTCTGCAACATATCATACCTTTTCGCCCGGTATAAACGTATTTAAGGTTAACACCATTTACGGCGATAAACTGGATACAACGTTTGGTGGTAAAAACATATATGCTACAGAGGTAAGTTCGTTTGTCGAAGATGATATTAGTTTAAATGCTATGTTTAAAGCCAATGTAGGAATACATCATAGTTTGTTCTTTGTTCGAAACGAATGGTATTCTAATATTGAACCTCGTTTGTCGGTTCGTTATTTATTTCACGAAAAATGGTCTTTAAAAGCTGCTTATAGTATCATGAATCAATACATTCACTTGTTAACCAATAGCGGTATAGGTTTGCCAACCGATTTGTGGCTACCGGTAACCGATAAAATTAAACCGCAGCATTCTGTTCAATATGCACTTGGAATATATTCTTCCATAATCTCGGGTTTCGATATGAGCATCGAAGGTTATTATAAAACCATGCAAAATATTATTGAATATAAAGAAGGTGCAAGCTTTTTTATGCAGGGTTCGTCGTGGGAAGATAAAATAACAATGGGTAATGGATGGGCTTATGGTTCAGAATTTTTTATTAAAAAAAATAAAGGAAAAACTACCGGATGGATAGGTTATACATTGTCATGGTCGTGGCGGAAGTTCGACGATCTGAATTTTGGCAAGAAGTTTCCGTATCGCTACGATAGACGACACGATATTAGCATTGCTGCAACACACCAGTTCAGCGAACGTTTCGACATTGGTATAGTTTGGGTTTATGGCACAGGTAATTCTATTTCGCTGCCAATAGAACATTATCCAGCACATGAATTTTTAATTGGCGAGCATTATTATTTCGATGATATGCCATCGGTACAATATTACAATGGTAGAAATGGTTTTCGAATGCCGGCATATCACCGTTTAGATTTAAGTTTTAACATGCACAAAAAAAGAAAGTATTATTTGCGAACCTGGACCATAGGGGTGTATAATGCATATAACCGAAAAAATCCTTATTATCTTTATTTTAAACACGATAATAATCAAAAACGTCTTACGCAAATTAGCTTATTTCCCATTATTCCCTCGTTTTCATATAGTATGAATTTTTAAAATATAAATCTTATGGTAAATCAAGTATATAGAAAAAACATCTACAAAAAATCCTCATCGATAGTTACTTTGTTTGCAATTTTGTTGTTAGTATTATCGTGCGAAAAATATCTTGACATGGAAATAACTGACACAGGACGAAAACCGGTAGTAAATGCCGTTTTTATTGCCGATACATTTCCCGTTGTCAAAGTTTTTGAAAGTAAACATATTCTGGATAATACACATTATAAAAATATATCCAATGCACAGGTCAATATTATCGTTGATGGACAACCTTGGAGCTTAACCTACGATACAATTAAAAGAATTTATACAGATACCTCTTTGCGAATTAGTTCTCAATCGAACGTCATAGTCAATGTTGATACGTATCTTGGAAAAGCAGAAGGCACTACAACCGTACCCATCCATGTTCCTATTCTCTCGTGCGATACTTTTCCGCATTTCGACAAAAATGGTAATTATGATGGCGTTGAATTACGACTCCGATTTAAAGACATTGCCAATGTGCATAACTATTACATGATAACGTTTCATTCAAATTCGTTGTATCCAACCTTTGACGCCTATAACGAGCCCGGACTGGAATATATTAATGAAAAGATTTTTTTAGATGATTTTGCATTTGATGGTAAAATAAAAACACTGAAATTCTTTGTTTATCGATATGCCGGAAAATATATGAATTACAATGGAATAATTGAGTTTTATTTATTTCATTTAGACGAATCGTTATATAAGTATCAACTTTCTTTGCAAAAGCAAATAAACACAGGCAACTCACCATTTAGCGAACCCGTTATGGTATACAACAATATAAAAAATGGATACGGTATTTGTGGCTCGGCAAGTTATTTCAAATTTAAGCTAGAACTATAAAACTTTATCCTTACTACATCTTAACTATTTCAAAAAAAATCCACCATTTTTTAAAAAAATAGTCTGATAGTGTTGTAATTAAAAAAATATTGTTGTACTTTTGCAGTCCATTTTAAAAACTTTAATTAAACTTGAAATATGCCAACAATACAACAATTGGTGCGTAAAGGACGCCAAAAAGTACAGGTAAAAAGCAAATCAAGGGCTTTAGACTCGTGCCCTCAACGAAGAGGCGTATGTACTCGTGTTTACACTACAACACCTAAAAAGCCGAACTCGGCTATGCGTAAAGTCGCAAAAGTTCGTCTTACCAATCAACAGGAAGTTATTGCTTACATTCCAGGCGAAGGACACAATTTACAAGAACACTCTATTGTACTGGTAAGAGGCGGTCGTGTAAAAGATTTACCAGGTGTTCGTTACCATATTATTCGCGGAGCACTTGATACTGCCGGAGTGGAAGGACGTAAACAAGGACGTTCACTTTATGGTGCCAAACGTCCCAAGAAAACAGCTGCAGCACAAGCTAAAAAATAGTATAAATAGTAAAATATAGGTAAGTATATGAGAAAATCGAGAGCAAAACGCAGAATATTAACACCCGATTACAAATACAACGACGTGTTGGTAACACGCTTTGTTAATAACCTGATGTTGCGTGGCAAAAAACAAAAAGCGTTTAATATATTTTACGAAGCTATTAATATGCTCGAAAAGAAAGCTAAGGAAGCCGGTTTAGAGCCCTTAGACTACTGGAAAAAAGCTTTGGAAAATGTAACTCCACAAGTAGAAGTAAAAAGCCGTCGTATAGGTGGTGCTACGTTCCAGGTCCCTACCGAAATTCGCCCCGATCGAAAAATTACACTCTCTATGAAAAACATTATTCAGTATGCTCGTAAACGCAGTGGAAGAAGTATGTCCGAAAAACTTGCTGCAGAAATCATCGCTGCATACAATAACGAAGGTGGCGCTTTCAAGCGTAAAGAAGAAATACATCGTATGGCCGAAGCAAACAAAGCGTTCTCACACTTCCGATTTTAAAGTTTTTTAAATATTTATGGCAAAAGACCTCTCACATATTCGCAATATAGGCATCATGGCTCATATCGACGCTGGTAAGACTACTACCACCGAGCGTATCCTATATTATACAGGAATCAATCATCGCATGGGAGAGGTGCACGAAGGCACAGCCACTATGGACTGGATGGTGCAAGAGCAGGAGAGGGGTATAACCATCACATCGGCTGCAACTACTACCTATTGGAAATATCGAAATAAAGAATACAAAATAAATATTATCGACACACCAGGACACGTTGATTTTACAGTAGAAGTAGAGCGTTCGTTAAGAGTTCTTGATGGAGCAATAGCTGTTTTTTGTGCGGTTGGTGGTGTCGAACCGCAATCCGAAACAGTATGGCGTCAGGCAAATAAATATCATGTACCGCGTATTGCTTTTGTAAACAAATTAGATAGGGTTGGCTCCGATTTTTTTGGAGTTATTCAACAAATGCAAAATAAGATTAAAGCCAATCCAATACCTGTTCAAATTCCACTCGGTACAGAAGATTCATTTAGAGGCGTTATCGATTTAATTAAGAAGAAAGCCATAGTATGGGACGATGATTCGCTTGGAGCCGAATATCATATTATCGATATTCCTACCGAACAAATAGATTTGTTTCATGAATGGAGAGATTATTTACTCGAAAAGACAGCCGAGCTCGACGATAAATTGTTAGAAAAATATTTAACCGATAAAAATCTTATTACCGAAGATGAATTGTATTCGGTTCTCAGACAATCTACCATTCAATTAAAAGCTGTGCCTGTATTATGCGGCGCTGCATTTAAAAATAAAGGAATTCAAACATTGCTCGATGCCATAGTTTCCTATTTGCCAAGCCCACAGGAAATACCTGCAATAGTAGGCATTAATCCTGTTATTCATAAGGAAACAAAACGTAACCCTAGTACCGATGAGCCATTCACGGCATTGGTATTCAAAATAGCTACCGACTCTTTTGTCGGTCGTTTGGTGTATTTACGTGTTTACTCTGGTTCGTTAAAGAGTGGCGAGCAAGTTTACAATCCTCGCACACAGCGAAAAGAGAGAATAACGCGTATTTTTCGTATGCATGCCAATAAACAAAATCCTATCGACGAGGTTGAAGCAGGCGATATTTGCGCAGTTGTTGGCTTAAAAGATGTACGTACAGGCGATACCGTTTGCGACGAAAAGCATCCTATTTATTTAGAAAGTATCGAATTCCCTGAGCCAGTTATTGGTCTGGCAATTGAGCCTGTTAATCAAGCCGATATCGAAAAACTCAATAATACATTATTAAAATTTGCTGAAGAAGATCCCACTTTTACCGTTAAAAATGACGAAAATACCGGGCAAACAACTATTCACGGTATGGGTGAGCTTCATCTCGACATTGTGCTCGATCGTTTAAAACGTGAATACAACATTCCTGTAAATAAAGGCAATCCGATGGTTGCTTATAAAGAAGCATTTATTAGCTCTGTAACTCACACCGAAACACTTAAAAAGCAAATAGCGGGCAAAAACAAATTTGCAGAAATAAGTATCACCATTGGTCCTACCGAAAACAAAAAAGTAGGACTCGATTTTGTCTCAGAAATTCAAGATAAATCTTTTCCTTCGGAATATATTAAAGCTGTAGAGCGTGCTTTAAAAATGGCTATGCTCAATGGTCCCCTAGCAAGTTATCCAATTGAAAGTATGAAAGCTGTTTTGCATCAAGCTTCTTTTATACAAGGCGAATCCGATGCAACAGCATTCGAAATAGTTGCAAATTTAGCATTCAGAAATATAGGTCAAAAAATTCAAGCTACTTTACTCGAACCCATTATGAAGCTCGAAGTGGTTACTCCCGAAGATTATGTAGGCGAAGTGTTGAGCGATATTAATCGTCGTAGAGGTATTGTGATCGATACAGAATCGAAATTAGGTGCCAGAGTTATCAATGCTCATGTGCCTTTATCGGAGATGTTTGGTTATGTTACTATTTTAAGAACATTAACTTCGGGCAGAGCATCCTCTACAATGGAATTTTCGCATTATGAAGCCCTACCGTTGCCAATGGCAGCAGAAATAGTAAAGAAAGTTACCGGCAAACAATTAGTAATAAACTAAAATATGAACCAGAAAATTAGAATAAAATTAAAATCTTACGACCACAACTTGGTTGACAAGTCGTCAGAAAAAATTGTAAAGACAGTTAAAACTACAGGTGCTGTTGTACGTGGTCCTATTCCCTTGCCTACTCATAAAAGAATTTTTACAGTAAACCGCTCTACTTTTGTGCACAAAAAATCACGCGAACAATTTCAGCTTTGCTCACACAAGCGTTTATTAGACATTTACAGCACCAATGCAAAAACCATCGATGCATTAATGAAATTAGAATTACCAAGTGGCGTGGATGTAGAAATTAAAGTATTATAAACATTAAAAAACACAAAAAATGGCTGGACTACTGGGTAAAAAAATCGGAATGACTTCGATTTTCAGTGCTGATGGTAAAAATATACCATGCACTGTTTTACAAGTCGGTCCCTGTGTGGTTACACAGGTCAAAACTATGGAAAAAGACGGTTACAATGCTTTACAATTATCATTCGACGAAGCCAAAGAGAAAAACACACCAAAACCTTTGCTAGGACATTTCAAAAAAGCCAATACTACACCCAAGCGTTTTGTTAAAGAAATTAAGGGTTTTAATGGCGATTTTAAGCTGGGCGATGTAATTACTGCAGATATTTTTACCGAAGATAGATATGTTGATGTTACCGGATTTTCCAAAGGAAAAGGATTTCAGGGTGTTGTTAAACGTCATGGCTTTAGCGGTGTTGGAGGACAAACTCACGGTCAGCATAACCGTTTAAGAGCACCGGGTTCGTTGGGGGCAAGTTCATTCCCTTCAAGAGTATTAAAAGGAATGCGAATGGCAGGAAGAACCGGTAACAAAAAGGTGAAAATCCTGAATATGGAAATAGTTAAGCTATTTCCCGAACAAAATTTATTAGTAGTTAAAGGTTCTGTTCCAGGACCTAAAGGTTCGTACATAATAGTTGAAAAATAATGGAACTGAAAGTATTCAATATCGAAGGTAAGGAAGTTGGCAGCGTTATGTTAAACGACGCCATCTTTGGCATTGAGCCCAATGCTCATGCTATGTATCTAGATGTTAAAGCCATCATGGCTAACAGAAGACAAGGTACGCACAAAACAAAGCAACGCAATGAAGTTGCTGGAAGTACCAAAAAAATAAAGCGACAAAAAGGTACAGGTGGAGCGCGTGCTGGTAGCATTAAATCGCCTACTATTATTGGAGGAGGTCGTGTTTTTGGACCAGTGCCCAGAGATTACAACATGAAGATTAATAAAAAGGTGAAAATTCTAGCTCGCAAATCAGCACTATCCACTAAGGCAAAAGAAAATGCAATCATTATCCTTAATTCTGTGGATTTTGAGCAACCAAAAACGAAGCAAATAATAGAAATGAAAAAAAATTTACAAATTTTGGATAAAAAAATGTTGCTCGTAGTAAACGAATTAAAAAATAATGTATATTTGTCAACTCGAAATTTAACATGTTCTAAAGTTGTAACAGCCTCTCAGCTAAATACTTACGACATTTTAGATGCGAAAGTTTTAGCAATCGAAGAGAGTGCACTTGCAGTTTTAGAACAAAATTTATTAAAGGAGTAAAATAATGGATATTATCGTTAGACCATTAGTTACAGAAAAAATGAATCAACAAGGCAATACGTTGAATAAGTATGGCTTTGTGGTTCGTAAAGAAGCAAGCAAGCAACAAATTAAGCGTGAGGTTGAAAAATTATATGGTGTTAAAGTAATTGAAATAAACACTATGATTCAACGCGGTAAACGAGTATCTCGTTTTACAAAGTCTGGCTTATTAAGAGGCCGTAAAAGTGCTTACAAAAAAGCCATTGTAACTTTAGAAAAAGGTCAGATTATTGATTTTTATAGCAATATTTAAGGCACATGGCAATTAGAAAATTAAAACCCGTAACACCGGGACAGCGATTCAGAGCAATAAGCTCGTTTGAGGAGATCACAAAAACAACTCCCGAAAAGAGCCTTATCGAACCTTTGAAGAAAACGGGAGGTAGAAATAACACCGGTAAAATGACCATGCGTTACATCGGTGGTGGTCATAAACGTTTTTATCGTATCATCGATTTCCGTCGCGATAAGGACAATATACCGGCCGTAGTAAAATCTATCGAATACGACCCTAACCGAAGCGCACGTATAGCCTTAGTTGTTTATAAAGATGGTGAAAAACGCTATATTATTGCACCACAAGACTTAAAAGTTGGACAGGTAATTCAATCAGGTAAAAATGTTGCACCAGAAATTGGCAATACTCTATTTTTATCTGATATTCCTCTAGGAACTAACATTCATAATATCGAATTGCATCCTGGTCAGGGTGGTGTTATTGCTCGTAGTGCTGGTTCTTTTGCTACTTTACTTTCAAGAGAGGGACGTTATGCAATTTTAAAAATGCCTTCGGGCGAAACCCGAAAAGTATTGGTTAATTGCCGTGCTACAATTGGTATGGTGTCCAATCCCGACCATTTCCTCGAAATGAGCGGTAAGGCAGGTCGTAGTCGCTGGTTAGGTCGCAGACCCAGAACTCGTGGTGTGGCAATGAACCCCGTTGACCATCCTATGGGAGGTGGCGAAGGGAAAGCTTCTGGTGGTCACCCAAGGAGCCGTAAGGGTTTGTATGCCAAAGGAAAGAAGACACGTCGCAAAAAGAATCCTACCAGCAAGTTTATTGTTGAACGTCGTAAAAAATAATCAACTATGAGTAGATCGCTTAAAAAAGGACCATATATTCATTACAAGCTCGAACGTAAAGTGTTGAAAATGCAGGAAAGCGGAAAACGCCAGCCCATTAAAACATGGTCGCGTGCATCGGTTATTTCACCCGATTTTGTTGGACTTACCATTAATGTTCATAACGGCAACAAATTTATACCAGTATATATTACCGAAAATATGGTAGGGCATAAATTAGGCGAGTTCGCACCTACTCGTATTTTCAGAGGTCATGCTGGAAATAAAAAGAATAAGTAACCAATAAAGCATCGTATTATATTATGGGTTCAAGGAAAAGAATATCGGCCGAAGCCCGAAAAGAAGAAAAAAGAAATATGGTGATGGCACGTTTGCACAATCATCCAACATCACCACGTAAAATGCGTTTAATTGCAGATTTAATTAGAGGTGTTGACGTTAAACATGCATTAGATATACTTAAATATTGCGAAAAAGCACAGGCTAAAACATTAGAAAAGCTTTTACTCTCGGCAATAGCTAACTGGCAGGTTAAAAACGAAGGTGTACGTATCGAAGACGCTAACCTGTATGTTAAAGAAATTTATGTAGATTCGGCCAGCATGCTAAAACGTTTAAGACCCGCACCACAAGGTAGAGCTTATCGAATTCGCAAACGCTCCAATCATGTTACACTTATTCTAGGCAGTAAAATAAACCAAAGTCAAACTCAAAATCTGGAAGCTTAATGGGACAAAAAGTTAATCCAATTAGCAATCGTTTAGGAATCATTTTAGGATGGGATTCCAATTGGTATGGCGGACAAAACTATGCCGATAAAATTGTAGAAGATTACAAAATACGTAAATATTTACGCACCCGTTTGTCCAAAGCCAGCGTTTCTAAAATATTAATCGAACGCACATTAAAGTTATTAAACGTTACTATTCATACAGCTCGTCCAGGTACAATTATTGGAAAAGGTGGACAGGAAGTTGACAAACTAAAAGAAGAAATTAAGAAAATTACGGGTAAAGAAGTACAATTAAATATATCCGAAATAAAACGCCCCGAATTGGATGCATATTTGGTGGCCAGCAATATTGCACGCCAGATAGAAGGAAAAATAGCCTATCGTCGTGCTATTAAAATGGCTATTGCATCGGCTATTCGTATGGGAGCAGAAGGAATTAAAGTAACCATCTCGGGTCGTATCAATGGAGCAGAAATGGCTCGTAGAGAAACATACAAAGAAGGTAGAATCCCATTGCATACTTTCAGAGCCGATATAGACTATGCTCTTGCAGAAGCACTAACAAAAACCGGTCTGCTTGGAATTAAGGTTTGGATTTGCAAAGGCGAAGTTTACGGAAAACGTAATATTGTTCCGGTAGCAGAAACTAAACAAAATAAACCAAAACCAAAAGGTTTCCAATCGAGAAGAAAAAAATAAACTTTAAAACTGAAGTATCATGTTACAGCCAAACAAAACAAAATATAGAAGGCAGCAAAAGGGTAGAATGAAAGGTGTTGCACAACGTGGAACAACTTTGGCTTTTGGACAATTTGGGATCAAAACACTTGAATCGGCATGGATAACCAGTCGTCAGATTGAAGCTGCCCGTCAGGCTATTACACGTTACATGAAACGCGAAGGACAGTTGTGGATTCGCATTTTCCCCGATAAACCAATTACAAAAAAGCCTGCCGAAGTGCGTATGGGTAAAGGTAAAGGAGCACCCGAAGGATTTGTAGCACCAGTTACACCCGGTAGAGTTTTATTTGAAGTGGATGGCGTGCCCTTAGAAGTTGCTAAAGAAGCTTTGCGTTTGGGTGCACAAAAATTGCCTGTTGTAACAAAGTTTATCATTCATCCTAATTATACCGAAACAATTTAGTGCTATGAAAAAGATAGAAATAAAAGACTTAACAACCAAGGAACTCATTGAAAAGATTCAGGATGAGAAGTTGTTGCTTACTAAAATGAAGCTCAATCATCACATCAACCCACTGGATAATCCTATGAAAATTCGTCAGACTCGTCGTAATATCGCACGTTTGATGACCGAATTACGTGCTCGTCAATTAAAAGAAAATCAAAAAAGCTAACACACATGGAAACCAGAAAATCAAGAAAAGTTAGAA
Source organism: uncultured Bacteroidales bacterium (assembly GCA_937960415.1). Lineage (GTDB taxonomy): Bacteria > Bacteroidota > Bacteroidia > Bacteroidales > GWA2-32-17 > Ch61. The sequence goes on from CALGPK010000006.1 coordinate 23,340, forward strand.
TTGGTGTTGTAGTCAGCAATAAAATGAACAAATCAATTGTTGTTGCTGAACAAAGAAAAGTTAAGCACCCCAAATACGGAAAGTTTATCAACAAAACCACACGATACATGGCACACGATGAAAAACAAGAATGCCAAATAGGTGATCTTGTTAAAATAATGGAGACCAGACCTTTAAGTAAAAACAAGTGCTGGCGTTTAGTAGAAATCATAGAAAGAGCTAAGTAGTTATGATACAGCAAGAATCTAGATTAGTTGTGGCCGACAACAGTGGAGCAAAAGAAGTACTCTGCATAAGAGTATTAGGAGGCTCCGGAAAAAAATATGCCACAGTGGGCGATAAAATTGTTGTTACGGTAAAATCGGCATTACCATCGTCCGAAATTAAAAAAGGAACGGTAACCAAAGCCGTGGTTGTAAGAACTAAGAAAGAAGTTAGACGCAAAGATGGTTCGTACATCCGATTTGACGATAATGCAGTAGTTTTACTCAATCAAGCCGATGAATTGAGAGGAACTCGTATTTTCGGTCCTGTTGCTCGCGAACTACGCGAAAAACAATACATGAAGATTGTTTCACTAGCACCCGAAGTGCTTTAAAAATTCTCACTATGGCAAGAAAAATGCACATTAAAAAAGGAGATACGGTAATAGTCATAGCCGGCGACTCAAAAGGTTCTGAGGGTCGTGTTCTTTCTGTAAACTACGAAAAGCAAACAGCTATTGTTGAAGGTGTGAATCTGGTTTCGAAACATACTAAACCTAGTTCAAAAAATCCACAGGGAGGCATTATTAAAAAAGAAGCTCCCATACATGTTTCCAATTTGATGCACAAAGATCCGGTATCGGGTAAGCCTACTCGTATAGGACGGAGACTCAATGATAAAAATAAACGTGTACGTTACGCAAAAAAATCAGGGGAGGAGATTAAATAATGGAATACATACCAACACTTAAAAAGAAATACAAAGAAGAAATTGTGCCTGCCTTAATGAAAGAATTTAATTACAAAAGTATCATGCAGGTACCTAAGATTGAGAAAATTGTTATCAATCAAGGTCTTGGCGATGCAGTTGCCGACAAGAAACTCATAGATGTTGCTGTGAATGAAATTGCAGCAATTGCAGGCCAAAAACCAATTGTAACATACTCCAAAAAAGACATTTCTAACTTTAAATTAAGAAAAGGAATGCCAATTGGAGTTAAAGTTACACTCAGACGCGATCGTATGTACGAATTTTTAGAACGTTTAATTTGTATCTCCTTACCTCGAATCAGAGACTTTAAAGGTGTAAATTATAAGTTCGACGGTAGAGGTAATTATACACTTGGAGTTAGCGAACAAATCATCTTTCCCGAAATAGACCTCGATAAGGTGGTTAAAATTAAAGGTATGGAAATTACTTTTACTACCACCGCAAAAACCGACGAAGAAGGTTATGCTTTGTTAAAACACTTCGGTATTCCATTTAAAAACATAAAAAAGAATTAAGATATGGCAAAAGAATCGATGAAAGCCCGTGAGCGTAAAAGAAAAGCTCTATTCGATAAATACGAACCCAAACGGCAACAATTAAAAGCCGAGGGCAATTATGTTGCATTACAAAAGCTGCCTCGCAATAGCTCAAAAACTCGCTTACACAACCGTTGTTCAATTACCGGACGCCCAAAAGGCTACATGAGACTTTTCGGTTTGAGCCGTATCACATTTAGAGAAATGGCATCCGCTGGACTCATCCCCGGAGTGAAAAAAGCAAGTTGGTAAAACATTAAAATATTAAGAACATGACCGATCCAATAGCAGATTATTTAACACGTATTAGAAATGCAGTAAAAGCAAGACATCGTATTGTTGAAATACCTGCATCTAACATCAAAAAAACAATAACTAAAATTTTGTTCGATAAAGGCTATATCCTAAACTATAAATTTGAGGATGATGGTGTGCAGGGAAAGATTAAAATTGCCTTAAAATACGATCCCAACACAAAAGAACCTGCCATCAGACATCTCGAACGAGTAAGTACACCGGGTTTAAGAAAATATGCCGGTAAAGACAAATTGCCTCGAGTACTTAACGGCTTGGGAATAGCCATAATTTCTACATCGCAAGGCTTAATAACCGACAAGGAGGCAAGAGCCAAAGGAATAGGTGGCGAAGTTATTTGTTATGTTTATTAAAATAATGATGCTATGTCAAGAATAGGTAAATTACCCATACCCATACCCGAAAAGGTTCAAGTTACCATAGGAGAAGGTATTGTTAAAGTGAAAGGACCACTAGGAGAGCTATCGCAAAAGTACGATCCTTTGTTTACGATTAAAATAGATAACAACGAGATAATTATCGAACGTCCGAGCGACGAAAAGCACCATCGTTCGCTTCATGGTTTATACAGAGCTCTCATAAACAACATGATAGTGGGTGTAACTAAAGGCTGGACCATTCAACAAGAAGTGGTTGGTGTAGGATACAAAGCCGAAGCAAACGGGCAATTGCTTACATTGTCGTTGGGTTATTCTCACGATATTATCATCGAAATGCCACCCGAAGTGAAAGTTACTGCTGTTACCGAACGTCGTTCTAATCCTATTATTACTCTTACCAGTATTGACAAACAATTATTGGGGCAGGTGGCTGCTAAAATTCGTTCGTTGCGTAAGCCCGAACCATACAAAGGAAAAGGAATTAAGTTTGTTGGAGAAGTATTACGTCGTAAAGCAGGTAAATCTGCTGCTAAATAATTAAGTGCTATGGCAAAGTCTAAAATAGAACGTAGAGCAAAGATTAAAAAAAGAATCCGCAAAAGAGTTAGCGGAACTGCTGAAAGACCAAGAATGACGGTTTTTAGAAGCAATAAACACATTTTCGTACAATTGATCGACGATATTAAAGGACACACCCTGGTATCAACATCATCGAGAATAAAAGAAATAAGTCAAATTCAAGGAAATAAAACACAAAAAGCTGCCGAAGTAGGCAAAATAATAGCCCAAAAAGCTTTAAATGCAGGTATCACTTCGGTTGTATTTGACAGAAATGGATACCTCTATCACGGCAGAGTTAAAGCCTTAGCAGAAGCAGCAAGACAAAATGGCCTTAAATTTTAATGATTATGTTAACAAGTGGAATTAGAAAAATAAAAACTACCGATTTAGAGCTTAAAGATCGTTTAGTAGCCGTTCAACGTGTAACAAAGGTTACCAAAGGTGGACGTCATTTTAGCTTTTCAGCTATTGTTGTTGTAGGAAATGAAAATGGAATTGTGGGTTATGGTTTAGGAAAAGCAAACGAAGTAACTACTGCTATTGCTAAAGCTGTAGAAGATGCCAAAAAGAATTTAATTAAAGTGCCCATTCTTAAAGGAACTATTCCACACGAACAAGAAGCTAAATTTGGTGGTGCACGTGTATTTTTAAAACCTGCATCGAGCGGTACGGGGGTAAAAGCAGGTGGTGCTATGCGAGCAGTACTCGAAAGCGTTGGCGTTAAAGACGTATTAGCTAAATCGAAAGGCAGTTCAAACCCTCATAATCTTGTAAAAGCTACTATTAAAGCCCTTATGCTCATGAGAGATGCATACACCGTAGCTAAAAATAGAAATATACCCATTGAAAAAGTATTTAACGGCTAATAGGAGGCAATATGAAACGAGTAAAAATAACGCAAATAAGAAGCCGTATAGGTTCCAACCCTTCACAAAGAGCAACATTAGATGCTCTGGGATTAAGAAGAATGCATCAAACTGTTGAACACAATCTTAATCCTCAGATAGAAGGAATGATAAAAAAAGTAAAACATTTAGTAAATGTAGAATATCTATAATAGTAGAACGATATGGATTTGAGTAATTTAAAACCAGCAGAAGGTTCAGTTCATCGCGAAAAAAAACGCTTAGGCCGAGGAGAAGGATCCGGAAAAGGCGGTACAGCTACACGCGGACATAAGGGAGCAAAGTCTCGTTCGGGGTATAGTCGCAAAAGAGGCTTCGAAGGTGGACAAATGCCTTTGCAACGTACATCGCCTAAATTTGGCTTTAAGAATATTAACCGCAAAGAATATAAAGCCGTTAACTTGCACGTAATAGAACATTTGGCAAATACCACTAATGCCGATATTATTGATCCCGAATTAATGCGTGATTACGGATTAATACCTAAAAATTGTTTGGTTAAAATTTTAGGTGTAGGGACATTAACACGTAAACTTGAAGTTAAAGCACATGCATTTAGTGCTAGCGCCGAAAAGGCCATTATTGCGTTAGGGGGTACCGTTACAAAATTATAATGCATGAAACGATTTATTGAGATATTAACGAATATATATAAAATTGAAGAACTCAGAACACGTATTTTATATACGTTGGGCATTTTATTAGTATATCGATTGGGTTCTTTTGTTGTTTTGCCGGGAATTGATCCCTCGCAATTAGAAAATTTGAAACGACAAACATCCGAAGGAATTTTAGGTCTGTTAGATATGTTTTCTGGAGGCGCTTTTTCCAACGCATCTATTTTTGCACTAGGTATTATGCCTTACATCTCTGCTTCTATTGTTGTCCAATTATTAGGTATAGCTGTACCCTATTTTCAACGACTCCAAAAAGAAGGCGAAAGCGGACGTAAGAAAATTAACCAAATTACGCGTCTTTTAACAGTTTTAATACTTCTTTTACAAGCCCCCAGTTATTTGACTAATTTACATTATCAATTGCCCGAATCGGCATTTGTCCTTACCGGTAAAGCATTTACCATATCGAGCATGTTTTTACTTACAGCAGGAACTATTTTTGTAATGTGGTTAGGCGAAAAAATTACCGATAAGGGGATAGGGAATGGTATATCATTGATTATCATGGTGGGAATTATTGCCCGATTGCCCTATGCTTTTGGAGCTGAGTTTGCCTCGCGTTTAGATGGTGCTGGTGGTTTGGTTGTTTTACTAGTCGAAATTCTCTTCTTGTTGTTTGTCATTGCAGGAAGCATTTTGCTGGTTCAAGGTACGCGACGAATTCCGGTTCAATATGCAAAGCGTATTGTTGGAAATAAACAATATGGCGGAGTTCGTCAGTACATCCCTCTTAAAATAAATGCAGCCGGTGTAATGCCCATCATTTTTGCTCAAGCTTTAATGTTTATACCTACTATTATAATTGGTTTTGCTGGCGATTCAGCATCCGGATTCGCTGCAGCGTTTTCAAGTTATACCAGTTTCTGGTATAATTTATTGTTCTTTATTCTGATTATATTGTTCACATATTTTTATACGGCTATTATCATGAATCCTATTCAAATGGCCGACGAAATGAAGAAGAACGGTGGTTTTATACCAGGTGTTAAACCTGGTAAAAAAACTGCCGAATTTATCGATACCATTATGTCGCGTATCACGTTACCCGGTTCAATATTCTTAGGAATAGTGGCCATAATGCCTGCATTTGCTGTATTGATTGGTATAAACAACCAGTTTGCACAGTTTTTTGGCGGCACCTCGTTGTTGATTCTCGTTGGTGTAGTATTAGACACATTACAGCAAATCGAAAGTTATCTTATTATGCGTCATTACGATGGGTTTACCAAAAGCGGACGAATTAAGGGTCGTTCGTCCGGTGTAACATCCATTTAAAACATATAAGACCAGGTTCTTTGATGATTTTGATTAAGACTGCTGAAGAAATTAAACGAATGAAAGAAAGTGCAGAAATACTTTCTAAAACATTCGGTTTAATAAAGACGATGATACAGCCTGGTATAAAAACAAAGGAAATAGATGCTGAAGCAGAAAAGTTTATTCGAGCACATGGTGCTGTACCATCGTTTAAAGGATATCAAAATTACCCTGCATCGCTCTGTATATCGGTTAATCAACAGGTGGTGCATGGTATTCCTTCCGATTATGCTTTAAAGGAAGGCGATATAGTATCAGTCGATGGAGGAGTCTATTACAAGGGGTATCATAGCGATATGGCATACACTTTTATAGTAGGCAACATTCCACCTATTACACAAAAGCTAGTTACGGTTACAAAAGAATCGCTATTCAAAGCCATTAGCAAAATTAAAGAAGGTGTAAGACTGGGAGATATCGGAAGCATCATTCAGCAGCACGTAGAATCAAATGGTTTTTCGATTGTACGCGATCTGGTAGGTCATGGAATAGGTAAGTCGCTGCACGAAGCACCCCAAGTTCCGAATTATGGTACTCGCGGCAAAGGCCATGAGCTCAAAGAGGGCATGACACTGGCTATAGAGCCTATGGTAAATATGGGCAAGCGACATGTCTTAGTAGCCAATGATGGTTGGACAGTATTTGCAAAAGATGGCTTACCCAGTGCACATTTCGAACATACCATTGTGGTTAGAAAAAATGAAGCTGAAATTTTAACAAGTTATCAATATATAGAAAATTAACGTATGGCAAAACAACCTTCGATAGAATTAGATGGTACTATTATCGAAGCTCTTTCGAATGCGATGTTTCGCGTTCAGTTAGAGAATGGGCATATTATTACTGCTCATATTTCGGGAAAAATGAGAATGAATTATATTCGTATTTTACCCGGCGATAAAGTACGTGTTGAAATGTCGCCATACGATTTAACTAAAGGAAGAATAAGTTTTAGATATAAATAAAAGTTAAAGAAAATGAAAGTTAAAGCATCTATTAAAAAACGAAGTGATGAATGCCAGATTGTAAGGCGTAAAGGACGTTTGTATGTGATTAATAAAAAGAACCCTAAATTTAAACAACGTCAAGGATAATTTATTAATTTTGTAACCTTTTTTAAAAAATATAAATATGGCACGTATCGCAGGAGTTGATATTCCAGACAAAAAAAGAGGAGAAATAGCTCTCACGTATATTTTTGGTATAGGTAGGAGCACTGCAAAAAAGATTTTAAAAGAGACCGGAGTCGATCCAAATCTTAAAGTTGAAAAATGGAACGACGAGCAGATGACAAAAATTCGTAATTACATTGCTCAAAATTTGAAAATCGAAGGTGAACTTCGTTCCGAAATACAGCTTAGCATAAAACGACTGATGGACATTGGTTGTTATAGAGGAATACGTCATCGAGCAGGATTGCCCGTCCGTGGACAACGTACACGTACCAATGCACGTACACGTCGTGGGAAAAAGAAAACTGTTGCAAATAAAAAGAAAGCCACTAAATAAGAGTTGATTATGGCAAAAAAAACAGCAAAAGTAACCAAGAAGAAAAACGTAAAGGTTGAAGCCGTTGGACAGGCTCATATTCATACCTCTTTTAACAATATAATAATTTGTTTAACCAACAACGATGGCGAAGTTATTTCGTGGTCGTCGGCGGGAAAAAATGGTTTTAGAGGTTCAAAGAAAAATACTCCCTATGCAGCTCAGGTTGCGGCTGAAGAATGTGCAAAAGTTGCTTACGACCTTGGCTTGCGAAAAGTTAAGGTATTCGTTAAAGGACCTGGTGCTGGTCGCGAATCGGCTATACGAACCATCGCATCCGTTGGTATTGAAGTTACCGAAATTATCGATGTAACTCCATTGCCACATAATGGGTGTCGTCCACCAAAAAGAAGAAGAGTATAATCTTTAAATTGTTAAATACATGGCAAGATACAGAGGACCTAAAACACGCATTGCAAGAAAATTCGGAGAACCTATTTACGGACCGGATAAAGTATTTGAACGTAAGAAACATGCTCCCGGAATGCACGGAGTAAATAAAAGAAGAAAAACAACAGAATATGGTATTCAGCTTCGTGAGAAGCAAAAAGCAAAATACACGTATGGTGTTCTTGAACGTCAGTTTAGGAGATATTTTTCGATAGCCACGCGCAAAAAAGGAGTTACAGGCGAAGTTTTGCTCCAGATTCTCGAATCGCGTCTCGATAATATCGTTTATCGTTTAGGTATAGCTCCAACACGCGATGCGGCCCGTCAACTTGTTTCGCATCGTCATATTCTAGTTAATAATAAAGTGTGCAATATTCCATCAACCATTCTCAAACCGGGCGATGTAGTAGCTGTTAGAGAACGTTCAAAAGCACTTGAAGTTATTACCGATAGCCTCGCACGTCATCATCACTCCAAATATCCATGGCTTGAATGGAATGCTTCTGAAATGACCGGTAAATACTTGATGCTACCCGAACGCGAAATGATCCCAGAAAATATTAAGGAACAATTAATCGTTGAATTATACTCTAAATAATATTTTAATATGGCAATATTGACATTTCAAAAACCTGATAAAGTTATAATGCTCGAGTCAACGGATAGACACGGTAAGTTTGAATTCCGTCCGTTGGAACCGGGTTATGGCTTAACAGTAGGTAATGCCTTACGCAGAGTGTTGTTATCTTCGCTCGAAGGTTATGCTATAACTCGAATTAAAATAGATGGTGTAGACCACGAGTTTTCTACTATTAAGGGAGTGGTTGAAGACGTTACCGAAATTATTTTGAATCTTAAACAAATACGATTTAAACGTCAATTAGAAAGTGTTGACAACGAAGTAGTAAACGTTACCATTAGTGGACAAGAGGAATTTAAAGCCGGCGATATCACTCGTTTTCTTACCAGTTTTACAGTTCTTAATCCAGAATTGCACATTTGCACCCTCGAACCTTCTGTAAAGTTACACATTACCATGTGGATAAGCAAAGGCAGAGGTTATGTTCCTGCCGAAGAAAATAAAACCGAAGACATGGAAATAGGTATTATTCCCATGGATTCGATTTTTACACCCATCAGAAATGTAAAATATCACATCGAAAATGTTCGTGTAGAACAAAAAACAGATTACGAAAAACTTATCATCGAAATTGAAACCGATGGTTCAATTTTCCCGCTCGATGCTTTGAAAGAAGCTGCCAAGATTTTAATTTATCATTTCATGCTCTTTAGCGACGAAAAAATTGGTTTTGAATTTGAAGAACGAAGCGATGTGGACGAATTCGATGAAGAAACATTACGTATGAGACAGTTGCTCAAAACAAAGCTTACGGATTTAGATTTATCGGTAAGAGCATTGAATTGTCTTAAGTCGGCAGACATAGAAACATTAGGAGACCTGGTTACTTACAACAAAAATGACCTGCTTAAGTTTAGAAATTTTGGAAAGAAATCGCTTACAGAATTAGAAGAACTATTGACAAACATGGGACTCATGTTTGGTATGGATATATCAAAGTATAAATTAGACAAAGATTAAAAGCAATGAGACACGGCAAAACTGTAAATCATCTTGGGAGAAAAAGCGCACACCGTAAAGCCATGTTGTCGAATATGGCTGTATCTCTTATTAAGCATAAAGGAATAACAACAACGGTGGCAAAAGCAAAGGCGTTAAAATCGTTTATCGAACCAATTATAACAAGGGCAAAAGAAGATACAACTCACAATCGACGTGTTGCCTTTAGTTATCTTAAAGACAAAAGTGCCGTTTCGGAATTATTTAAAGAAATAGCTTTGAAAATTGCCGATCGTCCGGGAGGTTATACCAGAATATTAAGAATTGGCAAACGCGTTGGCGACAATGCCGATATGTGTCGTATAGAGTTAGTTGACTATAACGAAAATATGTTGGTTGCTAAAACGGAGGCTAAAACAACTAAAAAAACAAGAACCAGAAGAGCTGGCGGAAAGAAGAAAGAACAAACTAAAACAGAAGAAAACACCGATAAGCCTGAAAACAACGAAACTAACAAAGCCGCAGAATAGTAAATTTTTTTGCCAAGATAAAAGGCTGATGCATAAGCATCAGCCTTTTTGTTTTTGAATTAGTGTGTACGAAATAAAAAAAGCCGTCGTTTTATTGACAGCTTTTAAGAAATTTTTTTCCCGTTGTCCCGCAGGGACTCGAACCCCGACGTGCAGATCCAGAGTCTGCTGTGCTACCATTACACAACGGGACAGAACGTTGTCCGGCCAGGATTCGAACCTAGACAGGCAGAACCAAAATCTGCAGTGCTACCATTACACCACCGGACAATTTTATTAAGAACGTTAAATCGGCTGCAAATATAGATTTTTTTTTTGAGTTGTGCAAGAAAATGGAAATTTTATTTTGTGTTTTTATAATCTCTGTTAGCTACACTTTGAGTACCCGCAGTTTTGACAGGTTAAGCAGCCTTCTTTATATATCAGTGCATCTTGACCACAATTTGGACAAATGGCTCCTTTCTTGGGTTTTGCTCCGTCGGGAATGTAACGTTTCAGTGCGCGTTCAACTCCTGCTTTCCAGGTATTGATGCTATCGCTATCGAGCTGTAATGATGATACCAGATTGATAACGTCAGTGATAGGCATTCCGTATCTTAATACTCCCGATATAAGTTTGGCGTAGTTCCAAAATTCTTTGTCGAACATACGTGATAGCCCTTCGATGGTTGTTTTGTAGCCGTGTTTATCGATGTATTGGAAATCGTAACGAGTATTGCCTTCTTCGTCTTTATTTTTTATAATGTAACCACGTTTGACCGATTTGGGTATATTTAACGCATCTTCGTCGTCAATACCGGTAAATATTTCGTAAGGCTTACCATCAAGAAGGCCAACAAATGCAATCCATTTTTCGTTGTTGTTTTGGAAACGAACAACATCGGCTTCTAATACTTTTGGGCGTTTTTTTACTTCGAACGGAAGTGTTTCAGGTGCAGTATTTTTCTTTTTGTCATTCGAGATGAGGACCCCCGATCGGCTGCCTTCGCGATATACGGTTATGCCCTTGCAACCACTTTCCCATCCAGTTTCGTACACTTTAGCAACAATTTCTTCGGTTACATTTTCGGGTAAATTAACGGTAACACTAATCGAGTGGTCTACCCATTTTTGTATTTGACCTTGCATTTTAACCTTTTGGACCCAATCTACATCGTTAGCTGTGGCTTTGTAATAAGGCGATTTTTGCACTAATTCTTCAATCTGTTGATCGTTATAATATTTTACTTCTTCTAATTGATAACCATTGTTTTCTAACCATGTAACAAATTTGTGATGAAAAACAGTATATTCTTCCCACGAATCGCCAACTTCGTCGACAAATGTAACTTTAACATTTTTATCGTTTGGATTAACTTTTCTACGACGTTTATAAACAGGCCTGAAAACCGGTTCAATACCTGATGTGGTTTGTGTAAGAATACTGGTTGAACCTGTTGGTGCAATGGTAAGTAGCGAAATATTGCGTCGTCCGTAACGAATCATTTCTTTGTAAAGTTCTGGATCGGCTTCTTTAATACGATTTATGAATGGATTCTTTTCTTCTCGCTTACTATCGTAGATTGGGAAAGGTCCTCTTTCGCGAGCAGTCTGTACCGACGAACGATAAACTTCTATGGCAAGAGTTTTATGGACACGGGTAGAGAATTCGATAGCTTCTTCGCTACCATAGCGTAAACCGAGTGCAGCAAGCATATCGCCTTCGGCAGTAATCCCAATGCCAGTACGTCGTCCTTGTATGGCTTTTATTCTAATCTTTTCCCACAGTCTGCGTTCGGTATGTTTTACTTCTTCCGATTCGGGATCGCTATCTATTTTTTCGAGTATGGCATCTATTTTTTCAAGTTCTAGATCGATAATGTCGTCCATAATGCGTTGTGCATAGTGTGCATGCTTTTTAAATAAATCGAAATCGAAAAAGGCATTGGGTGTAAAAGGATTAACAACATATCCGTATAAATTAATGGCTAATAAACGACAGCTATCGTACGGGCAAAGAGGGATTTCGCCGCAAGGGTTTGTTGCAACGGTTCTGAATCCTAAATCGGCATAGCAGTCGGCAACCGATTCTCTAATAATAGTATCCCAGAATAAAATTCCAGGTTCAGCCGATTTCCATGCATTGTGTATAATTTTTTTCCAAAGTGCAGCAGCGTTTACTTCTTTTTTTACTTTTGGATTGGGGCTATCGATAGGATATTGTTGTATATAAGGCAATCCATTGATGGCAGCATGCATAAATTCGTCGTCAATTTTTACCGAAACATTGGCGCCGGTAACTTTTCCTGCTTCAAGTTTTGCATCGATAAAGCTTTCTGCGTCGGGATGTTTGATCGACACGGTAAGCATAAGAGCTCCACGGCGACCATCTTGTGCAACTTCGCGTGTGCTATTGCTGTATCGCTCCATAAAAGGAACTAAACCGGTTGAAGTGAGAGCACTATTTAGAACCGGGCTACCGGCCGGACGAATGTGACTCAAATCGTGACCTACACCTCCACGCCGCTTCATGAGTTGAACTTGCTCTTCGTCTATTTTCATAATGCCACCATAGGAGTCACTATTGCCTTCGATACCTATTACAAAGCAGTTTGAGAGAGAAGCAATTTGAAAATTATTTCCTATACCTGACATAGGACTCCCCTGAGGAACAATGTAGCGAAAATCTTTAAGTAGTTCGTAAATTTCAGAAGCAGATAAAGGATTGGGATATTTTTTTTCGATGCGGGCAATTTCGTTGGCTATACGCCAATGCATGTCTTCGGGGCTTTTTTCGTAAATATTGCCTTTTGAATCTTTGAGGGCGTATTTTGTAACCCACACTTTGGCTGCCAATTCATCGCCTTTGAAATACTCCAAAGCACCTTGAAAAGCTTCTTCAAATGAATAGATTTTATGTTCCTGATTTTGAGCAACTTCTATTTCTCTCATGTTTTTTGTTTCCACCAGTGTTTCCATTTTTAATATCTAATTATTACAATATCAAATGAATAACTTTTTAAAATTCGTTGAGCAAATTATATCATTTTCTTTTTTTTTTCTAATTAAGTTTTTAACAAGCTTATCAACAGTTTTCGAATGGTAAGTAAAAAAATTGATTATGAATAATATCTGTTTTTTGTTAATAAAATGCAAAAGTTGTTAATAGTCAGAACAACAATAACTTAACATTTTATTAACATAAATTGTTCATAATATAAGGTTAATTTCATTATTTTGGCATTTGGCTGATTTCGAAGTATTTCCATAATTTTTCGTTGGGTACAGGTGCTACTATGGATATAATTTCGTGACTAACAGGGTGTTCGAATTCTATAAACCGAGAGTGAAGCGATATGCTGTAATCGTTGTTGAATCGTGGAAATCCGTATTTTACGTCGCCTTTAATAGGGCATTGTATATGTGCAAGCTGACAGCGTATTTGGTGATGACGACCCGTGTACAATGTAATTTCCCACAAATAATATCGATCCGATTTACAAAGGATTTCGTATTCGAGTATGGCAAGCTTTGCATTTTTTCTGTCTTTGTCGACTACGTATGTTTTATTTTTAGCCTCGTTGCGGTTAAGGTAATGTTCAAGTCTTCCTACTTTTTTGTCGGGGGCATTTGCTGTTATAGCCCAATACTTTTTTTTGATGAGGTGTTCTTGTTGCATGTGATTTAATCGAGCAAGTGCCTTACTTGACTTGGCAAACAAAACAGCTCCGCTTACAGGTCTATCTAAACGATGTATTACTCCTAAAAAAACGTTGCCGGTTTTTCTATCACGTAATTTAATAAAATCTTTAAGTGAATTTTCGAGTGCAGTATTTTGGTTTTTGTCGGGCTGAACCAATTCGCCGGGTTGTTTATTATATATTATAATGTGATGATCTTCGTATAATATGTTTTCGGTTACAATCATACACAGGTCGATGTATTATATTTATCAAAATCTTGTTCGCTAATGACACCAATTATTGTGAGTTTTTTGTACCAGTTGCCTATTGATAAAATTTTCAAAATAATAAAAGCTACGATGGTTCTCGATAAAAAGATTATCCAGAAATTGCCCCCTACGATAGCAAAGAGCAGTGAATCTTCCACAATGGCATGTGCAAGTACCAGAAAAACGGTAATAAGCGAAGCGTCTTTGTGCTTAATAACTCCTTTTTTGGCAAATTGTAACATAATACCCGAACCATAAATGATTCCTAAAAACAAGCCTACAAGCCAAGGCACAATACCTCCTGCCGAAATACCGAAGAAAGATCCAGCAGACTGTACATACGGTTTAATTTTTTGCATAAATATCCATTGACGAAGTAAGTCGTACATTAATTGTAGTATAAACACAAGTAGCCATATTTGTATAATAGTTGTAAAAATACCCATAAATATGTTTATCCAATTGATATCGCTAGTGACTTGTAAATATGGGTTAAGAACAATGCCTTCGATATGTTGAGGCAAGAAAGCGTTGGCAACAATACCCGACATCAAACCGAGCACTATTCGGAAAAAGGCTATACGATATGTAGCAAACCGAAGTTTAATAAGAATTCCAGTTTCAATAATAAGACTGTGTGAAAAACCGATAATAATTCCCAGTATGGTTATTTCTCTAACGGTAAGTTCTAATGCTGGTATGGTAGCTATACCCGCATAAACATTACCAAAAAACGAGGCCAAAATTGTGATGGATGCCTTTCCCGAGAGTCCCATTAGCTTCATAAGAGGATATAAGTGTGGACTTAACCAATCGAAAAATCCAACCTGTCGTAATAGCGTTGCAAGAATGGAAAGTGGTACATATATTTTAATGAGTGTCCAGCTGACTTCATTGGCAGCAAGAAAAGCGGTTTTTACAATATTTTTAAATATTTCTCTCATAAAATGCTCAAAGGTATAATTTTTCTATGTATCAAATATTCGCAAAAACATTATATTTGCAGAAAAAAATGAAACTGTTATTATTTAGCAATTCAACCAATGTAGGCGAAGAGTATTTTACTTATCCTTTACCCTACATTAAAGAATTTTTGACTGGCTTGCCGGTAGAAAATATTGTTTTTGTGCCGTATGCTGCTGTTACATTTTCGTATGATGAATACGAAGAAAAAGTAAATGCAAAGCTGGCAACTATTGGGATTAACGTAAAAGGTGTTCATCGATTTAACGATCCAGTTAATGCAATAGCTTCTGCCGATGTAATTATGATTGGTGGTGGCAATACTTTTAATTTGTTAAAAGAATGTTATCGTTACAATATTTTGCAAACTATTCGTGAATCTGTGAAAAGAGGTACTCCTTATATTGGTTGGAGTGCAGGTAGTAATTTGGCTTGCCCCACCATTTGTACTACCAACGATATGCCTATTGTGCAACCGCCAAGCTTCGATGCGCTGGGGTTGATTTCCTTTCAGATAAACCCGCACTACTTAGATTCAAACCCCGATGGACATGCCGGAGAGACCAGAGAGCAGCGAATAATGGAATATTTAGCAGCCAATCCAACAAAAACAGTGGTAGGCCTAAGAGAAGGTTGTTGGTTAACTATTGATGGTAGCCGTATTGTACTAAACGGTTCGAAACCAGCACGTATATTTAAGTATAAACACGAGCCAATAGAGCATCCGGTTGGTAAAGAGTTAGTTTTGTAAATATCTGAAATAATATTTTGATATTTCCTAAAAAAACTTTACGTTTGCACCTTAATTTTTGAACGTAAAAATTATTGTAAATACTAAATTTATAGACACATGCAAAATAAAGGGTTTATTAAGTTTTTTGCAGTAGCGTTAGCCTTAGCAGCTATTTTTCAGTTATCGTTTACATTTGTTGTGAAAAAAGTAGAACGTGATGCACGCGAATATGCTCAAGGCGATTTGAAAAAAGAATCGTTTTACCTCGATTCTATAGCTAACGAACCAGTGTATAACTTTTTATGGTTAAAAAATTACACATTTCGCGAATGTCAGGAAAAAGAAATTAACCTGGGTTTGGACTTGAAAGGTGGGATGAATGTAACACTCGAAGTTTCGTTGGTAGATGTTTTACGTTCGTTGGCTCATTATACTACCGATACAACTTTTAACAAAGCCATCGAAAAAGCTAAAGAACTCCAGAAAAATAGCGGTGAAGATTTTATAACACTTTTCGGAAAAGCTTTTCAGCAATTAGATCCTGGTGCCAGATTATCGGCTTATTTTATGTCCAAAGAATTGAAAATTGATTTTAATACACCCAATGAAGTAGTTTTAAATATTATTCGTAAAGAAGCCGAAAGTGCTATCAACAATTCCTACAATGTATTGCGCAATCGTATCGACCGTTTTGGTGTTACTCAGCCCAACATTCAACGATTGTCCAATTCGGGCAGAATTTTGGTAGAATTGCCCGGAGTTAAAGATCCTGAGCGTGTTCGTAAACTTTTACAAGGAACTGCTAATCTTGAATTTTGGGAAACTTACGACAATCAGGAAGTATATCCATTGCTCGAAAAAGCAAACGAAGTTTTGGCACAGTTGCTTTCAACAGAGAAGGATACATTAAAAAAGACCAGCGATACAAGTCAAATAGCTCAAGATACCACAGCAGGTTCGCTGCTTGAAAAAATTAAGGCACAAAAAGATACAACTAAAAAAGAAGAAACAACACCCGAACAATTTAGAAAAAATAATCCATTATTTGCTGTATTGTATCCCAGCATCGACAACGATAAGCGTCTGGCAAAAGGAGCTGCAGTGGGTTTAGTTTTAGCCAAAGATACGGCTACGGTAAACAAATACTTGTCGATGAAACAAGTTAAATCATTGTTTCCAAGTAGTTTGCGCTTTTTATGGTCGTACAAACCACTTAAAAAAACACAAATTTATCAGCTTATAGCAATAAAAGTAGATCCTCGAAAAAATCAGGCTCCTCTCGATGGTTCGTATATTACTTCAGCACGTGTAGAATTTAACAACTTAACCAATGAGCCCGAAGTTTCGATGTCGATGAACGCCGAAGGAGCAAAGGAATGGGCATTATTAACCCGTCAGAACATAGGCAAGCAAATTGCTATTGTACTCGATAATTATGTTTATTCTTTCCCTGTTGTTCGTCAGGAAATTAAGGGTGGAAATTCGTCTATTTCAGGTGGTTTTACATTGGAAGAAGCAACCGATCTTGCTAATGTATTAAAATCGGGTAAATTGCCTGCACCAGCAGTTATTATCGAAGAGGCTATCGTTGGTCCTACGTTAGGTAAAGAAAGTATCAATGCCGGTTTAATTTCGTTTATTATAGCTTTTATACTGGTACTGCTTTATATGATTTTCTTCTATGGAAAACCCGGTATGATTGCTGACATAGCATTGCTTACAAACGTATTTTTCTTGATAGGTGTATTGGCTTCATTGGGTGCAGTATTAACCTTGCCCGGTATTGCCGGTATTGTACTCACCCTGGGTATGGCTGTTGATGCCAACGTTATTATATATGAACGCATACGCGAAGAGTTAAAAGCAGGTAAGGGCATTAAGTTGGCTTTGTCGGACGGTTATAAAAACGCATATTCGGCAATTATAGATGGTAACGTTACAACCATTATAACCGGTATTGTGCTGTATGCTTTTGGTAGTGGACCTATTCAGGGGTTTGCCACAACACTCATCATAGGTATTCTTACTTCATTGTTTACAGCTATTTTCATATCTCGATTGATTTTTGAGTATGGTTTTACGAAAAACTGGAATCTTGTTTTCGATACCCGTATTACTCGAAACTTCCTAGATAACGTTAAGTTCGATTTTATTAAACTGCATCGTTATGCTTATATGTTTTCTTCTACGGTGATTATTTTAGGTATTATTAGCTTATTTACCAGAGGATTAAGTTGGAGCATCGACTTTACAGGTGGTAGAACTTATGTTGTTCGAATGGATCAAAATCTAAAAGTAACGCAAGTCCGTGCTGCTTTGGCAAAGGAATTTGGCGAAGCTCCCGAAGTAAAAACTTTTGGTGCCGACAATCAGATGCGTATTACTACCAAATATTTAATTGATGAAAATACAGCCGAATCCGATAGTATTGTAGAACGTAAATTGTATGAAGGTCTTAAAACATTATTCGTAAAACCTATTGAATTCGAAGATTTTAGTAGCTCCACAAGAGTAAGTGAAGTAGGTATTATGAGTTCAACTAAAGTAGGACCAACTATTGCCGATGACATTAAAGTTGAATCGGTTATTGCTTTATTATTGGCGTTATTAGCTATCTTTATCTACATAGCAATTCGTTTCCGTCAGTGGCAATGGGGCTTAGGTGGGGTTATTGCTCTTTTTCACGATTCGATGTTTGTTATTTCCTTCTTTAGTTTCTTTAATGGCATATTGCCATTTAATTTAGATATCGATCAGGCATTTATAGCTGCATTGTTAACGGTTATTGGTTATTCAATTAACGATACGGTTATTATTTTTGACCGTATTCGCGAATACAGAACTCTTCATCCACGTTGGGAATTACCGGTTGCTATTAACAATGCTATTAATTCTACATTACGTCGCACTATAAATACCGCCGGTACAACCATCGTTGTATTATTGGCTATCTTCATTTTTGGCGGCGAAGTGCTTCGTGGGTTTATTTTTGCTTTATTGGTAGGTATTATTATCGGTACTTATTCTTCGGTGTTCGTAGCTACTCCTATTGCCTATGATATTTTGAAAAAGAAGCAAAAAAAATTAAAGAGTAATTAGTTTTAAAAATTTTTGTATAACGAAAAAGGCTGTCTAAAAAGGATAGCCTTTTTATTTTCTGTTGAGTATAAATTGAGTGTATGTGTTTAATCGTTCAGTAATATCTTGCGACAGGTTCAAAATCCAAACGAATACGATGTATAATATGCCCATAATGGAGCTTCGTACCAGCAAATCAATGTAAAATGGATTAATGGAAGGAATAAGACGAGCTACGATGTAAACTAAAAATCCAATTAACAATACTATCAAAAATTTATAGTTAAACGGTTGCATGTTGTATTTTTTCCATAAAAATATCCATCGCATAAAATTAAAAACAAACATCGATAGTGCGCTAGCAAAAGCAGCACCTTCAATCCCATATATTGGGATAAATATTGCATTGGAAAATATAATAATTGCTACGAAAATTAGCATAAACAGACTTTGAATTTTATAGGTTGGAGATGTTCCAATGATGGTATTATTAATTCCGGTTGACATATCAATAAAGCTTCCTAAAGCTATCCAAAATACAACCCATTGGATATGTGCATATTTTTCGGGTAGCAGCATTAAAAGATTATCGATGTTTGCCCAAATGCCAATAAAAAGCAATAGGGAAAAAATCATTTGGTTGATGCAACTTTTATAATAAATAGTAAAAATAGTATCGTGGTCATTTTGTTTCCATGCTTCGGCTACTACGGTTGACGATATTTTAGTAAGTGCACGTGATGGCATAGTAATGATTACTCCGAAGAAAAAAGCAATGGAATATAAACCCGTTTGTTCGAGATTAAGATACTGCTGTATCATGATTTTGTCGATGTTGGAAACAATGGTACTAGAAAAAACGGTAATCATACCAAAAATACTTACCAAAAACATTTCTTTTTTAAGTTTCGAATCAATATTCGTAGAGCTCCGTAAAAGTGAAATATTTCCCTCGTTGTACAACAAAAAGAACAAAATTACGGTAGGTAATGATAAAGCAATAACATATAATAAAACAAATATATCGAACGAAAATTGAAAGAAAATATATAACAGGATAAAAGCAATAACAAACAAACGCTGCAATACTTCTTTTAAAAAAGTTCCTCTAATACTTTTGTATAAGGCTCTTGAATATGTGTCGAGTGAATTGAAAAAAAGTGTAAAAAATATCAACGGAAAAACGTAAAAGCCAAGTCTTTGAAAAAGCACATCATTCGAATGATTCATCCATAAATAAAACCAGATGGCATACAAAATAAGCGATAATAAAGTACCTATCAATAAAATACGAAACATGATAACAAAAAATCCATAGTGGCGTGTCTGTTCGTTTCTGAAATAGGGGAATAATCGAATGGTAACATTATCGAAACCTAAATTGGCAAATTGAGCAAACAACAATGAATAAGCTACCAATAGGTTGAGCAATCCGATTTGTTCGGGTGTAAAAAACCATGCCAGCAAAATAAGGTTAGTAAGCACTCCCAGAGCAGCACCTAAGTAAGTGTAAAAAGTTCCCCAAATCGTTTGTGTACGGATAATTCCCATATATAATTTATAGTATTTGAGCTATTCTTTTTGCTTGAACTATCATCGAATAGCTTTCTAATAATTCTATTCGCTCCTGTAAAAGTTTTTCATCAAATACTTTATCCATTAGCATTGTAATATAAATGATGTAATCTTCTTTTTGGTGGGCAATGTAACAAGTTTTTTCGAACCCCGTATTATCAATTACTCCGGGATTTACAATAACAAATCTACCCTTGTATAAGCTGTTTAGTAATTTTAGTTTCATTCCTTGTGGATGAAACGAATGGATGAGATTGATATGAGCATTGGCAATTAAGTCGTTCATGTTATTTTCCGAAGGATTGGCAATAAGTTTTACATGTTGATAACGAGCAATAATTTTTTGCAGACTTTGTGCTGGATTTTTTCCTGCAACAATAAACGGATACCTAACCATTGCAACAACGTTTTCTATAAGCCACTTAATGCTTTGGATATTTTCCGGAACGGAGAGGTCTCCGTGAATGAGAATATAATTGCCTTTACCAGTTTTACACCTAATCTCATCATTTCCGTGAAAAGGATATACAAGGTTTACCGTATTGAAATATTGTTTAAAAAAGGCAAAATCATTGGGCGAAATAGCAATTATATGATTGGCATTGGCTAATGTTTCGACTTCATATTTTCGAAGTTTCGACGATTCGAGTAAAAAATATATGCGTCGAAAAATACTTTTTTCGGTTATTGCTAACCCTTGATAATAAAGGTATTCTATATTGTGAGTGCGTACTACGATTTGACGATTTTTTAAAGCATTTCGGTACAACCAGTATGTGGTGTGTATGCCTTCGAATAAAATGACACCTTCGTTTGTTAAAAGATTTTGCAACAGTGCTTTGTTTTTACGAGATACAACAATAAATGGCAATCGTGAAAAAAAATAAAATATCGAACGATGTCTTTTATAATAAAAAACTTTTTTGCAATATTTTTCTAATTGGGGTTGTACAGAGCGTCCGTATTCAAATGTGTGAAGAATAATTTCGAAACCTAATTGGTGCAGACTTTTTATTTTGTAAAAAACATCAATAACCCCGCCATAGTCTGGAGGGTATGGAACATTAAATGATACTATTTGAACAACTTTATTCAAGGTATAATTACAAAATTAACTCTTTTTGCATCAATAACCATATTTTCCCTTCCAACACCGAGATAAATATTGTTTGAATTCTTTTTCGCGTGGATTATCGGCAGGTTCGTAAAAGCATTTTCCGCTAATAGATTGGGGCAAATATTCTTGTTCTACAAAGTGATGGTCGAATTGGTGAGCATATTGATAATTTTTTCCATAATCGAGCTCTTTCATTAAACGGGTAGGAGCATTGCGCAGGTGCAGAGGGATGCTTAAGTTGCCCGACTGCTTTACTTCGTCCATTGCTTTTTCTATTGCCATGTATGCCGAATTGCTTTTGGGTGATGAAGCCAAAAAGATAGCTACTTCCGACAAGATAATGCGAGCTTCGGGCATGCCAATCTGGTGTACAGCGTCGAATGCCGATTGAGCAAGCATAAGTGCATAAGGGTTGGCTAAACCAATGTCTTCTGCTGCTAAAATAATCATTCGCCGTGCGATAAATTTTATATCTTCGCCGGCATGGAGCATGCGGGCAAGATAATATACGGCAGCATTAGGATCGCTACCACGAACTGATTTGATAAAGGCCGAAATTATATCGTAGTGCATGTCGCCTTGTTTATCGTACAAAGCAAGTTTGGTTTGAAGTACTTTTTCGACTATTTGGTTGGTTATGACAATCTCTTTTTCTGTATCGCTAGTACTAATTAATTCTATAATATTATAAAGCTTACGTGCATCGCCATCGCTAAAACGAAGTAAGGCATCGTACTCATGAATGCTAATTTTTTTGCCGACTAAATAACGATCGGTTGTAATAGCCTTTTGTGCAAGTGTCATTAAATTTTCTTTGCTAAGGGGATGTAAAACGTAAACCTGACAACGCGACAAAAGCGGACTAATAACTTCGAACGACGGGTTTTCGGTAGTTGCACCAATCAATACAAAAAGCCCGCTTTCGACGGCATGAAGCAACGAGTCTTGCTGCGACTTGGAAAAACGATGTATTTCGTCGAGAAAAACTATAGGTGGTATTTGATGAAATAGAGGATTTTTTTGAATGTTGTCTATTACATCGCGAATATCTTTTACAGATGAATGGATGGCACTTAAATAGAAGTATTTACGGTTTAATTGTTTGGCAATGATTTGTGCAAGTGTAGTTTTGCCTACGCCCGGTGGTCCCCAAAAAATTAACGAGGCAATGTGCCCGTTTTCCACCATTTTGCGTAAAACAGCATCTTTACCTACAAGATGTTCCTGACCAACAAATTCGTCAAATGAGGTTGGTCGAAGTCGTTCGGCTAATGGTTGCATCTTTTTTTTTTCAAAGTTATTTTATTTATTTGTATAAAAAGTGGGTTTGTTTGTAGAAAAAAAAATTGCAAAAAGTTTTAAAAAAATTTTGTTCATAAAAAAATCTGTAAGATTATTTAGATGTCAATTTTCAAATATAGGTTTGTAATATTATATTTGTAAGTTTTGAACATGAATAATACTTCTTCTATTTTGCAGAATCTGAATGAACAGCAGAAACAAGCCGTAGTTGATTACAAGGGTCCGTCGTTGGTATTGGCAGGGGCTGGTTCTGGCAAGACGAGGGTTTTAACTCACCGCATTGCATATATGTTGGCTAATGGTGTACGTCCCGAGCGTATTATGGCTCTCACTTTTACTAACAAGGCTGCCGATGAAATGAAAGAACGTATAGCCTGCATGGTTTCGCATAATATTGCACGCCGTTTATGGATGGGGACGTTTCATAGTATTTTTAGGAGAATCTTAAAAAACGAAGTACAAAAACTCGGATATGAGCCCAACTTTAGCATATATGATACAGACGACAGCCAAAGCCTGATAAGAAGCATTTTAAAAGAGCTTTTATTAAATAACGACGATCACTATAAACCTAAAGATGTTTTATCACGTATTAGCCATGCCAAAAACAATCTGATAACATCCGAAGCATATAAAAACAATAAGGCTCTGCTAGAGACAGATTCTTTCAGAAAAATGGGAAACTTGTGGCATATTTACGAAATGTATCAGCTTAGGCTAAAACAGGCAAATGCAATGGATTTCGACGATTTGTTGCTAAATACCAATATCCTGTTTCGTGATTTTCCCGATACGCTCAAGCATTATCAGCAACTGTTCGATTATATACTGGTAGACGAGTATCAGGATACGAATTATGCACAATACCTTATCATTAAAAAGCTATCACAAGTACATAAAAATTTATGCGTAGTTGGCGACGATTCGCAGAGTATATATTCGTTTAGAGGTGCACGCATCGAAAATATTCTGAATTTTAAGAACGACTATCCGGATTTTAAGCTTTTTAAGCTTGAGCAAAATTATCGTTCTACTAAAACTATTGTACATGCTGCCAATAGCCTTATACAACATAGTAAAGAACGCATTCCGAAAGTAATTTTTACCGAAAACGAAGTTGGAGATAAAATAGAAGTACTAAAATCGTTAACCGAAGTAGAAGAGGCTTTCGTAATTTCTAAAATCATAGAAAACTTACACGTAAAACAACAGATTTCTTACAACGAAATAGCCATTTTATATAGGACAAATGCCCAATCACGACCATTAGAAGATTCGTTGCGACGTATAAACATTCCTTACCGAATTTATGGGGGAACCTCATTTTATCAGCGAAAAGAAATTAAAGATATCTTGGCGTATATACGCTTGTGTATTAATCTTTATGACAATGAGTCGCTTAAGCGAATAATAAATTTTCCAGCAAGAGGCATTGGCGAAACTACATTGCAGAAAATTGAAACATTTGCTCAACAGAATAACTTGTCTTTATGGGAGTGTCTTTTAAGAGCGAATGAAATGGAAAGCATCACAAAAACTACTGTTTTTAAAATAAAAAATTTTGTATCCATTATTAGTACACTAAAGGAACAGTCAACTAATTATCCAGCTTTTGAATTTATTAATCGGCTAATGCAGTCAACAGGTATTAAAGAAGAACTCGAAAAGGAAAAAAATATTGAAGGTATAGATAGAATGAATAACGTTCAAGAATTGATAAATAGCATTAAGGAGTTTGAAGAAAATTTTGTTGAGCTTTACGATTTTAAACCAGGTATAGCCGATTTTTTAGATTATGTAGCACTATTAACATCGGTTGACGAAAATAAGAATGATAAAAAATTGGACAAAGTAACGCTCATGACTGCCCATTCGGCAAAAGGTCTCGAATTTGATGTCGTTTTTATTGCTGGTGCAGAAAAAAATAAATTCCCTTTAACCAACTTTCTTTCTAACGGGCAAAACATTGAAGAAGAACGCAGGTTGTTTTATGTTGCTTTAACACGTGCTAAAAAGAAAGCTTTTATTTCCTTTTCAGAACAAACCATGAGGTGGGGAAAATTAGAATATACTTCACCATCGCCTTTTATTTTCGAAATCGAACCGCAATATTTAAATATACCGTTTGAAATAAGCAATCAGAAACAATATAAAGATCGTACTATATTTACCAATTCGGAGATAAAACCTGCTTTAAAAGTTGAAAAAAAAATTGTACCTTTGTCGGAAGTTGTCCAAAAAAACACAATATCCTCTGAACAATTTAGCCACTTTAAAATAGGCGATGTAGTTTTGCACGAGCGGTTTGGTAAAGGAACGATCATTAGAATTGAAGGTAACGATCAGAATGTTAGGGCATTAGTGGATTTTGGAAACTTAGGTCAAAAGCAATTGCTGTTAAAATATGCAAAGTTGACATTATTAAATTAGTTAAATTATTATGATAGACAAAAAACTTTATTACAACACACAACGTGAACCATTATATTTATCCGAATACGGAAGACATATACAAGAGATGGTAAACTATATTAAAACCATAGAATCGAAAGAGGAACGAAACCGCTTAGCTCATGTGGTTATTCAGGTAATGGCCAACATGACTCCCCAGTTGAGAGACAACTCCGAGCACATCACAAAACTTTGGAATCAGCTAGCCCAAATAGCCAATTATGAGTTAGACATCGATTATCCGGTTACCATATACAGGCAAGAAGATTTCAAAAAATATCGGAAAAAAATTTCGTATCCTAAAAAAAATCAGCAATTGAAGCACTATGGCAATATTTCGGAACAAATGGCAAAAGCTATTTCGCAAATGCCCGAAAGCGACGAACGAAATCAATTGCTTATAGCTCTTGCAAATCACATGAAAAAACAATATTTGCTATTTAATAAAGAAGCTGTTAGCGACGAACAAATACTATCCGACCTCCAAAGAATGGCTCAAAACGAAAGCCTTGTTTTACCAGAAGTTAAGCTAAACGAAACACGCGATATATTGTACCGCAACAAGCACAAGCAAAACAAAAAAAATAATAATAACAAACGTCGTTCATTATGAGTACATTTATAGTTGAAGGAGGGCATCGACTAAAAGGCGAAATTTTTGTACAGGGGGCAAAGAACGAAGCTTTACAGGTTATTTGTGCTACATTGCTAACAAATGAGGATGTCATCATAAACAATATTCCCGAAATTCTTGATGTTATTAAATTGCACGAACTGCTCGAAACGTTAGGCGTTCAAATTCAACGTTTAAGTGCAGGTAAATATCTATACAATGCTAAACATCTTAATATTAACAATTTAGGAACGACGGATTTTTATCAAAAAGCAGCCAAATTAAGGGGTTCTATCATGGTGGTAGGCCCGCTTCTTGCTCGTTATGGATATGCCGTTATTCCTAAACCCGGGGGTGATAAAATAGGTCGGCGCCATCTGGATACACACTTTTTAGGCTTCGAAAAACTCGGTGCAATAGCTGTTTACGATACTGCTCAAAGTTTGTATAAAGTCAGTACACAAAAGCTCAAAGGTTCCTATATGCTCCTCGATGAAGCGTCGGTTACCGGTACAGCCAACATTATTATGGCATCGGTATTGGCCGAAGGCACAACAACCATCTTTAATGCAGCATGCGAACCATACATTCAGCAGTTGTGCCGAATGCTGGTCGCTATGGGTGCTAAAATTGAAGGTATTGGTTCAAATTTACTCACTATACATGGTGTAACATCATTGAAAGGAACGGAGCATACTATACTGCCCGATATGATAGAAGTAGGAAGCTTTATAGGACTTGCGGCAATTACACAAAGCGATATAACCATTAAAAATGTAGGATTTGAGCATTTAGGAATTATCCCACAGTCGTATAAAAAGCTTGGAATTCCTGTTGTTAAGACCAACGACGACGATATTCACATTCCACCACTCGATTACTATGAGATAGAGACATACATGGATGGCTCAATTTTGACCATATCCGATGCTATTTGGCCGGGTTTAAGCCCCGATTTGTTGAGCATCTTTCTTGTTGTAGCAATTCAAGCTAAAGGTAGTGTACTTATTCATCAAAAAATGTTCGAAAGCCGCCTGTTTTTTGTCGACCGTTTGATTGAGATGGGAGCTCAAATCATTCTTTGCGATCCACATCGTGCGGTGGTCATTGGACACAACAGACAAGTACCTTTAAATGCAATAGAAATGAGTTCGCCCGATATTCGTGCGGGTGTTGCTTTATTGTTGGCTGCACTATCGGCCAAGGGAACGAGCAAAATTCACAATATTGAACAAATAGATAGAGGATATTTGGATATTGACAAAAGATTGAATAATATTGGAGCAAAAATTAAAAGAGTTTAGCTTATGAGCAAAGTATCATTTATATTTTTAATGTTTTTAATAGGAATTAGTTATTTTACTCCACAAAGTCTTTCACAGTCGAAGAATTACGGACAGGACAGAAAGACCAAACTAACCATAGGAACAGAAGTTGGAAACAAAGCACCTGAGTTGAAATATAAAAATCCAGAGGGGAAGGAAATGGCATTAAGTTCGCTCAAAGGGAAGTTGGTATTGATTGACTTCTGGGCATCGTGGTGTGGTCCTTGTAGAAGAGAAAATCCCAACATTGTAGCCGCTTACAAAAAGTATAAAGATAAAAAGTTTGTTGGTGGCAAAGGATTTACCGTTTATAGTGTATCGCTCGATAAAAGCCTCGAAAGCTGGAAAAAAGCTATTCAGCAAGACAGCCTTATCTGGGAAAATCATGTTAGCGATTTGCAATACTGGAATTCCGAACCTGCAAAAATTTATGGTGTTATGGGTATTCCGATGAATTGGCTCATCGATGGTGATGGTATTATAATTGCAAAAAATCTCAGAGGTAAAGCATTGGAAGATAAACTCGAATCGTTGCTCAAATAAATATGCCTTATTGTTACGAATATCCTCGTCCATCAGTAGCTACCGATATTATCGTGTGCACAACAAACAAGCCTTATCAAGTTTTACTTATTCAGCGAAAAAATCCACCTTTTCAGAATATGTGGGCATTACCGGGTGGTTTTATGGACATGGACGAATACCTTTGTAACACAGCGAAACGCGAATTGATGGAAGAAACAGGAATACACATCCATACATTACATTTTTTTGGAGTTTATGATGACCCTACACGCGATCCAAGAGGTCGAACTATTGGTATTGTTTATTATGTACTTGTACCAAAACCTCTAAAACCCACGGCAAATGACGATGCTGCTAATGCTCAATGGTTTTTTATTGATGAATTACCTCGTCTTGCTTTCGATCATCAACTTATTTTAGACGATTTTAAACAAAAAATATTAACATCGCTCTGATAATCTGATTGTTAAATTGTTGATTTCTTTTACCGCTTCAATTTAATTAACTTATATTTAGCAGTACCTTTAAATATTAAATGATTTTGCCCGGTCATGTTTGTATTGTTATTCTTTTTATTGTTAAGCATGGTAGCTTTTTCGCAACCATTGTCTTATTCTGACAGTCGCAAAGAACTGTTTTGTCGGATAGAAAACAATAAACAAAACTCAGAACTCGAACAAATGTCGGCTGCATATCATTACGATGTGATTGTAAAATCAAGAATAGAACAATTAAGCTATCAAACTCCGATAAAACTCGAATATAACGATGCAGTGAGAAAGTACATCGATTATTTTTTAAATGAAAAACGCGAATGGCTTAAAAACTGTATAAGACTTTCGAATTATTATTTTCCTATTTTCGAAACTTATTTAGATAAATACAATTTGCCGCTTGAACTTAAGTATCTTGCGGTTATAGAATCGGGACTAAATCCCTTTGCTCGGAGTAAATCGGGGGCAGTTGGTTTGTGGCAATTTTTGTTTCCAACTTCTCAATTGCTAAATCTGAAAGTTACTTCATTTATCGACGAACGTCAGGACCCTCATAAGTCAACCGAAGCGGCTTGCCGTTATCTTGAATATCTGTTCAATCTTTTTAACGATTGGCAACTTGCTATTGCTGCTTACAATGGCGGTCCTACAGTAATAAAAAATGCAATGATTCGAAGCGGAAATAAAACCACCTTTTGGGAAATAAGACCTTATTTATCGGATGAAACAAAAAATTATTTACCAGCCTTTATTGCTATGAATTATTTAATGAATTATCCCAGTGATTACCACTTAGTCGATAACTCACCAACTCTATATAATTTTCAGTTCGATACGATTATGATAGATAAACCTGTTTATTTAACAGATCTCTCAACATTGTTGAATATACCTATAGAAATATTACGTTTTTTAAATCCTCAGTACAAGAAAGATTATGTTCCATATTCTATACACCCATTGCCTATTGTACTACCTGCCGATAAAATATCGGATTTAATCAAACAGTTGCCCAATCTTAACTCTACAGCCTATAATACTCGTGTTGCTATAGAGCAGCAGAACAAAAAACCCGTTCAATATGTAGTGAAAAAAGGTGATTATCTGACCAAATTAGCAGTAGAATTTCGCTGTTCGCCCGAAGATATTAAACGTTGGAACAATTTGACTGGAAATGAACTCAATACAGGCTCTACCCTTACTATTTGGACTTATGATTATTAAATAATGCTTAATGAAAAAAAAGCCCTGTAAAAAACAGAGCTTTTATTTAAATTAGATGTAATATAATAACTAGGGAATTTACTTTTTTTCTATCTTTTTTAAAAAATCTTCGGGCAATACATTCAACGAACAGGTTTGACCAAAGAGTTCTATTGATTTTTTATTGTACGCATAGGCTGCTTCTTCGGGGGTATTGTAAGCACCCAACGGTATGCCTTTACGGTTAACATAAATGTATGCATAATACTTGTTTCCTTGTTTTACAACTCCCCGATAACCAGTTGAATTTTTTACTTTTTTGGTGTTTCGAACAAGATATGAAAAAGTACTCCATTCTAAATTGCTCAAACGACAATCGTGAGGAATACCGTTTTTAAAACGTACAAACCAACGGGTTTTTTCATCAGGTTTAGGAATATAACGCTCGGCAATTAATTTGTGCAAATAAATAGTTTCATTGGCATACTTCAGGTTTTGTTCTTCGGGTTTCCAATTTTTTTGGAAAAAAACATACCCATTGGAATGTTCACGCAAATTTTCAAAAAATGAAATCTGTTTTAAATGTGGATCATTAAACAGTTCATTAAAAACTCTTTCGTCCAGAAGAGCTTTTTTATCACTGTTTTTTAGCGAAATTTTTACTAGCATTGCATTTCAATTTTATGGTTAATAAAAAATTTTTAACAAAGTTATATGAATTTATTATTAATTCCAAATATTTTTATTAACAATTTTAGTGTTTTAACATTATTTTGATTTTATTATAACAGTAGTTTTCACTATCTTAACAGTCTTATGAGTAACGAATTTGATTGGTACAGCAGAACAGAACTTTTAATTGGCAAAGAAAACATCGAGAAGTTAAAAAATGCTCACGTATTGGTGGCTGGTTTGGGTGGAGTGGGAGGATTTGCTTGCGAATTATTGGCAAGAGCCGGTATAGGTACTCTTACGCTTATCGATTCGGATGTATATAGTCCGTCGAATCGAAATAGACAAATTGGGGCTTTCATGAGCACAGAAGGAATGTACAAGACCGATGTTATGGAAAAACGTTTAAAAGATATAAATCCGCAGATAAACATACATAATAAAAAAATTTATTTGAAAGACGAAAATATACCAGAAATATTGAGCAGTGAGCCTTATTCGTATGTGTTAGATGCTATAGATACTCTTTCGCCCAAAGTATTTTTTATTTACCATGCAGTAAAGCTCAATATTCCGTTAATTAGTTCCATGGGTAGTGGAGGTAAATTTGACCCTTCGCTTATACGCATTGCCGATATAGCCAATTCGCACGAATGTCGTTTGGCTTATATTGTCCGAAAAAAGCTTCATCGTTTGGGAATTTATAGTGGCTTTAAAGTTGTTTTTTCAACCGAAAAAGTATCGAAAGATAGGGTTTTCCTTATAGAAAACGTGGTCAATAAGAAATCGGTTATTGGAACAATTTCTTATATGCCACCTCTTTTTGGTGCTTTTGCAGCGAGCGAAATCATTCGCGATATTTTGAAAAAATAGAAAAGGGTTGTAATTTAGCATTTCAACAATTATTTGTTTCAATTTTATGAAAAACCTGAATATTTCTTATTTTAAGCGAAAAATAACGAAAACATTTTTTCGTTTTCCGGTGGTTGTGCTTTTTATTTTATTGGCAACGATATCATCACTCATAGATTTTTATAGTAAAGAAAATAATGATTTGTGGGTGCATTTGTTTTTAACGTCTATCTGTGCGATACCTCTGTTCACCTCAATTAATCTTTATCTCGAAAGAGTTGAAACACGTCGTTGGTTCAATATATCAGTTAATATAACAGGTTTTCTTATATTAATTGTTTTTTTTCTTAATCTACCGCACAATTATATTTACGATAAGCATTTTATACGTTCATCGGTTTTGTTTCTGGCTTTTGTAATTTCTATGTTTTACCTGCCTTTTATCGGGTTTCATCAGCCATTACCTTTTTGGTTTTATAACTACAACTTTGTAAAACGTATCATTATATCGTTTATTTACGTTACAACACTTTTTGTTGGCTTACTTCTAGCTTTATTTGCTATTTTGGGTTTATTTGATATAAATACCAGTTATTTAATCACGCCTACATCTATTGTGGTTTATGTGTTATTATTTCCGTTGCTTG
Organism: uncultured Bacteroidales bacterium; assembly: GCA_937960415.1. Classification (GTDB taxonomy): domain Bacteria; phylum Bacteroidota; class Bacteroidia; order Bacteroidales; family GWA2-32-17; genus Ch61. Next base: position 54,534 of record CALGPK010000006.1, read on the forward strand.
TTATTGGTGGCTTGTCGCCTAAATTTACGTATCATGCCGAAAAAGTTTACTATCCCCGCTTTTTAAAAGTTTTTGCACAATTTATCTTAATGCCTATTGGGATATTGTATGCCATTATTTTGATTGCATATATTGTCAAAGTTATTGCAACTGGTATATGGCCATCGGGTTATACGGTAAGTTTGGTTCTGGGATATTCTATTATTGTTTTATTGAATATCATTTTAACACATCCTATTCTTTTTGAGAAAGAAAATCAAAATTATCGCAAGATTATCTATGGATTACTAGCACTATCGTATGTTTTTATTGTAGTTTATTTAATTGCTATATTTAAACGTATCAACGAATATGGTTTAACCGAAGGAAGACTTTATGTGGTTCTGTATGCTTTTTGGTTTTTCTTTGTGGTAACGTATTTTTTATTCAAAAAAATGAACGATTTACGTGTTATTCCTTTAACATTATTATTGATATTGTTTTTATCGGTTACTGGTCCGTGGAATGTTTTTAAATTTAGTAAAAACAATCAGCTGAAACGTTTAATAAATATTGCAAAAACTGAAAATATTTGGATTGACAACAAAATAGATGGTCGAAATGCTATTGTGAAAGAATCGTCGTTAGTTGAGATGAGCTCCATAGCCATGTATTTGGTTTCTACACATGGGCATCGTTCTATAGAAAAGGTGTTTAACATAAATGCCGACTCGTTGTTTTCTGTTAATAATCAAAATAGTTACGATTTTTTGAAAGCAGCTTTTAAGTCGGCAGGTATGCAATTTAATTTATATCCTAACGGAGACGAAGTATCCGAAAAATATTATCAATTATATCGAACTCATAGTGATAATTATTTATATTTGTCTGAAACCAGTAAGTTTGTTTGTTTGTTTAAAATACATCCAAAGGATTCTCAGTTTTTGCAATCGTCATACAAGATCGATGGAAATGAACTTTTCAGATTAGATTACCGTCCAAACGATGTAGCTATTTATATTTATTACCACGATAGTATTGATGCTACGTTGTGGTTAGCGCCATATTACGATTACTTGAAAGAGCTGAATAAGGATAATGCCGATTATATTTGGTGTAAGCCAACCGATTTAAAAGCAATAGCGCAAGGCAAGCGATACAATTATGTATTTTACTTCAATTCAATTGGCTTTGAAATATCGAAAGGCACTAACATAGTAAAACCAACGTCGTTCGAAGGTTTAATGTTCATAGAGCCGATTAAAAGGTAATGGGTTCTATTCCGGGCAATAGCAATATCGTGGTTTTGTTGCCCGGATACTTTATTTTGGCTACATTATAGGTAAGTTCGACCTTGTTTCTTGGGCATTTGGAATTTTCTGTAAATCGAAGTCCCAACTGAGCTTTGGGAGGCATACTTTTCAAATAATTTCCATTGAAAACAAGTTCTGCATGGTCGTTTTTGCAAATATTAGCTTCGAAAACAATAGTTAGTAAACTATCTTTGAGCGAAGCAGATTTTATTTGATATTGATTAGATCTAATACTATAATCAAAACTTTGGTCAATAGTAACTTCATAAACAGTAGGAATTTTGCCCGATTTTGAACAAGAATTAGACATGATAATTGGGGCAAAAACAATAATCGACACAAAATAAATGTACATTTTCATAAAGCTATTGTTTAAAACGATTTAATACGGTGTAGCCAGCTAATTTTCCTTTTTTATCGTACGATTCCTGTTTTATCATTCCAACTCCTTTGGCATACCATTCGGCAGCAGTAGCTTGTACGGTAAAGATGGATTTTGTTTCAATGTTATAGGTTATTTTAAAACAATCAAAAGTACCGGCGGGAACAGTAATGCTTTCTTTTGATTCAACCTTTCGGTTGGTAATGGTTGCAGACATGGTCATGATTCTCATGCCCTGATTGCTAACACTCATAGTTGCAGAACCATTGTTTAAGGCTTGTCCTACTGAAAGCGTAGATGGAATTTCCAGCTTGTCCGAAACAACTTGTACTTCCATATCTTTAAATTCCGACATTTGTTTTTGGTCGAATAAGCTGTTCATATCGAAGCTTAACACTCCGTCTTTACAACGATACTCTTGTTTCCATTGGTGTGTAGTTGCACCTTTATTGTCGGTTGATACGTTGTCGGTTTGAATAATCCATCCACCATCTTTTAGAACAACATCGGTTACTCTGGTTGAGTTGGTATATTCGAGTTTGTTTTTGTTGTTGTAATGTGCATACTCAAATTCAATGCCTTTTTTCTGTAAGTAAAAATCATTACAGCTTTGCGAATATAAATAAGCGCAAATAAAAACAGATATTACGGAAGCAATTGTTTTCATAGTTGTTGTAATAAGAGGTTTATTAATGAGTATCGGTTCCCAAAACTTTGAATTTATCGCCGGTTTCTTTTACTATTCGTTCATACCATTCTTTACCATAACCAGGTTGAACTACTTTAGGATTACGCTGACCAGGTACAGCGTACTTAATATTCCCATCCATGTATTTAACAAATAAGTCGTGATATAATTTTTTCCAGCGAGCAACAGTTGCATTGGCTGTTAGAACACTAAAATCGGTAATAAATTCAGTAGCTTTCTTGGGGTCTTTTTGATACAATTCTAAAGCTCCTTTGTCAATGGCTTGAACATAATCGAAATATTTTTGTTCGAGTTCTCTCTGAACGGGTTGTAAATCTTTAATCATTTCGTTGAATCGGGTATATACAAAATTTGAAACTTGGTTAAATACCCAGAAAGCGCTGGTTTCGCTAAATTTCATCATATCGCCATTACCTACGGCATACGATTCGGGCACACGGGTCGATCCACAATAAATAGGGGTGAAGCAGTTAAGGTAGGTGTCGTCAACTCCAAACCAAATAATACCGCCAATGTGGTTGGGAAGCCATGCACGCGATTGCGAAACAAATACAAAGCCGGTTTGCTGTGTACTTATGGCACGTTCGTTGAAGTAAGTAACGGTGTCAACTTTCCACGTGAGTGGACGCCAGCGGACAACGCAGCCAAAAGGACCGGCTCCAAGGTCTTTTGACATATCCATCGGTGTATCCTGATAGTAATCGCGTGTTAAAGAAAAAACATCGAGTACGGATAATTTCTGGTCGGGCTTAATGTACAATGGCATGCGATTTTTTAAGTTTTTGCCCATAGCGTAATCTAAATATTTCCCCATATCTTTGTTGATGCGGTTGAACATTGCCCATACTCTGGCTTCGCAAAAACGTGCGCCACCAAAATCAATGGGAGCATATACATCGCTGAAACTGAAATCTTTATCTTCGCCTTTATAGTATCCCATCTGGCGGGCAAAAGAGATAACATCGGCGCTATGGTAAACGGTTTGCGATGGGTCGTTGAAGTTGTTAGTTTTTTGGATTGGGAACGTAGTGATACGGGCATGGTTGGCATGAGCCGATACATAACCATCGGGAATAAGAATAGCTACCCATACGGCACCTTTGTTGTAAACGGTTTTCCCCTTAGCATCTTTTTTAGGCGACCCTTTTCCTATCATTTCTAGAATCCAAACTTCATTGGGGTCGGCAATAGAGAATGATTCGCCAGTGCTATAATAACCATACTCAGCAACCAGGTCGGTCATGATTTTTATAGCTTCGCGAGCAGTTTTGGCTCGTTGTAGTGTAATGTATATTAGGCTTCCATAGTCAAGTATTCCGGTAGTATCTTGTAATTCTGGTCTTCCACCAAAGGTAGTTTCACCAATAACTACCTGATACTCGTTCATGTTACCTATTACACTGTAAGTTTGTTTTACCTGGCGTATTTTGCCAAGATATTTTCCCGTATCCCATTCGTAAATATCAATGAAGGTGTTGTCTGCATGGGTTGCTGCCGGAGTAAAATATAATTCTCCATACAATACATGACTGTCGGCTGTGTACATAATCATGGTTGAGCCATCTTTTGATGCACCTCGGGTTACTAACAAGTTGGTGCAGGCATAATTAGGAACACTCAACAATATGCTTGCTCCGAAAAATAAGAAAATGATTTTTTTCATAATATTTGTTTTTTTTGTTAATTACTATACGGTAACCAGAACTAATTCGTTTTCGATAGCAGTTAATGGTAATTTTTCAAGCATACCCATTTCACTAAGTATAGCTTTTAAAGTATCGGTTTCGATAATACCCGAAAGTTTTGCAAAGAAGAATAGCGATGAAATTACTGCATTTTTTGCTCCTTTACCTCTAAAATCATACGAAAGAATTTGTGCTTTGGTTTCGGGTAAGGGTAACGATTTGTCGATGAGTATCCACTGATGTTCATTCATTTGTTTAATAGTATTTTTGCTAAAATCAAGTCCATCTTGCGAAGTAACAATGACGTACTCTGGATTGCTAAGCCCGTGGAAAAGGATTTCGTCGGGCGAAATATTTACTTCGGCATTGCTAAAGCCAACTCCTACGGTTACCGGGTAAGTGCCTTTTTGAGTAATGTTGTATCCATGTTTAACGGCAGCTTTGCACAATATGTTGGCTGCCAACTGCACACCTTCTCCGGCAGACCCGCTGAGAACAACTTGTATTTGGCTGGTCAATATTTTTTCTTTGTTCAGATGTTCAATAACAGGTGTTTTGTCAAATAAGTTGGAAACAATTTTTCGTTCAGGGAAGACAAAGGGGTCGCGATGGTTTGTCCATGTTTTAATGGGTTTGTTAGCTGCTTCAACAATTTCTTGCAATTTGCGTTTAGGATTGAATTTTACGCCATAACTGGGGCAAATTTCCATAACTTCGATGAGCGAAAAGCCGGGTGTTTTGAGTGCGTTTTTGATGGTTTCGCTGTAATCGCCTATGCCCAGTACACGGCTTACGTAATTAGCACCAGCTGTATAAACCAGTTCGCATATATCATGTTCGCCGTATGGGCTACCATTGGGAGTAATGATGGTATTGAAGCCTTTGGGAGTAAGACCGCTTAGCTGTCCGCCGGTCATGCCATATAAGAAATTGTTGTGAACCACAACAGTTAGGTTAACATTCAAACGCGCTGCTTCTAATATATGTTGTAAGCCAATAGTTGCACCTCCATCACCAATAAATACGATTACTTTTTTTTCGGGTGGTAATCCCATGCTAATCCCAGCACCCAAAGCAACCGATCGACCATGTAAACCGTGAACAGTATGTGTATTCAGCGATTTGTCGATAATTCCGTGACACCCTATGTCGGTTACAAATATTACATCCAGTATGTTAAGGCCTAGTTCTTCGATGGCTTTTGCTGTATTTTGTGCAATCAGATGATGTCCACAGCCTTTGCAAAAAGGCAGTTCCTTGGTATTTAATACGTTGTTACTCATTATAATTTTCCTCCTTCAATTATGTTTTTAGGAGATAACATTTTACCAATTGAACCTACAAACGAAACATGAGTGGGCAGTTTTTCGCCAAACAAAATTTTAGCATACTGTCCATTGATGTTATCTTCGGCAAAAACTACTTTTTCGTATTTTTCAATAATAGAATATAGGTCTTCGGAAACAGGAATAAGTGTTTTTACAATAAGCAAATCGGTATTTCGTCCGTTTTTTTGCAAAATTTTCACGGCTTCTTGTGCTGCATTGGCCGATACACCGTACGAAACTATCAGTTGTTTGCTGTTGTTTTGAATATGTTCGTAGTATGTGTATTCGTTGAGATATTTAAATATTTTCTTTTCCAAACGTATGGTGTTTTTCATTGCCTCTTCGCTGGTGTGCTGAATAATTCCATTTTGGTCGTGGGTTGATGCAGTTATTCTTACCTGATGACTTGTGTTCGACACGGGTAAAAAGTCTGGAACCAATGTTTCGTTGTACTCGTAGGGTTTGTAGGGTTCATTTTTAGAATAATACTTGCGTTCTAATGGCTTTATAGGAGGTAATTTAGATATATCAAAGTTTCGGTTGGTAGTAGCACGTTCTTTTGATGATAAAATTACAACCGGTGTACGTAGTTTAACAGCTATTTCTACAGCTTTTGCCGATAGATGCCAGCAATCTTCGATAGATGATGGACATATTACAGGAACAGGATGCCCTCCCGAAATCATGCCTTTAAGCAATGCAACATCACCCTGTGCTCCGGCTGTTGCTGTTCCGGTTGCTGGTCCTAAGCGTTGGGTAAGAATAATTATCATGGGTAGCTCCATCATGTAAGCCATGTTAATCGATTCGACCATAAGTGCAAAACCGGGAAACGATGTAGCTGTAACCGGTATGTGCCCCACAATAGCTAAGCCCGACATGTATTGTAATGTAGAAATTTCATCGGGTGCTGGCAGCATCAAAGGAAAACGTTGACTGGCATATAAATACATTGCATTTGAAGGGGTTATCGGATAACCAATATAAACGTCGGCACCAGCCTGTGCAAGGGCCTCAATAATGACTCTCGAATCGTCGAGTATTACTTCTTTCTTTTCGTGAATATTCATGATATGATATTTTTTAAAAAAAAAGCTACCAAATATAAAACATGGTAGCTGCAAAAATAAACATAATTTTTAATTTTTATTAACGATAAGCAGGAATTCCTGTAATATCATGTCCAGTGATGAGCAAGTGTATGTCGTGTGTGCCTTCGTATGTAATAACCGATTCAAGGTTCATCATGTGTCGCATGATGGGGTAGTCGCTTGTAATACCCATTGCACCTAATACCTGACGCAGTTCACGCGCAACAGTTAGTGCCATATAAACATTGTTGCGTTTTGCCATACTGATGTGAGTATGTTTACATTTTCCTTCGTTCTTCAAAACACCCAGTCTCCATGCGAGTAATTGTGCTTTGGTAATTTCGGTCAATGCTTCAGCTAGTTTTTTCTGCTGTAATTGAAAAGCAGCAATAGGTTTTCCAAACTGCTGGCGTTCGAGTGAGTATCTAAGTGCTGCATCGTAGCAATCCATGGCGGCCCCTATAGCGCCCCATGCTATTCCGTAACGTGCACTATTTAAGCACATCATTGGTCCTTTTAATCCTTCAATTTTGGGTAACAGATTTTCTTTTGGCACTACCACTTCGTCGAAAATAAGTTCGCCGGTGGATGATGCACGTAACGACCATTTGTTGTGAGTTTCGGGAGCACTAAAGCCTTTCATTCCTTTTTCAACAATTACACCGCGAATAATGCCCTGATCGTCTTTAGCCCAAACAATAGCTATGTCGGCTATGTTGGCATTGGTAATCCACATTTTGGCACCATGCAAAATGTAATGATCGCCTTTATCATATAAACGTGTAACCATACTACCGGGGTCGCTACCGTGATTAGGCTCGGTTAAACCGAAACAACCAATAATTTCACCGGTTGCTAACCTGGGTAGGTATTTTTGTTTTTGTTCTTCAGAACCAAATTCCCATATAGGATACATTACCAAAGAAGTTTGAACCGAAGCGGCAGAACGAATACCACTATCGCCTCGTTCGAGTTCTTGCATGATTAAACCGTACGAAATATAATCTAAACCAGCACCGCCGTATTGTTCGGGAATAAACGGACCATAAGCACCAATTTGTCCAAGTTGTTTAATTAAGTCGTACGGAATCTGATGCTTCTGATTTAATTCTTCAATAACGGGTTTAACTTCACGATTGACCCAATCTCTTATTGAATCGCGAACAATTTTATGTTCTTCTGTTAACAGATCATCTACTAAAAAATAATCTGGCGGGTTGTATTGTACTGTTGCTGACATAACTTATAGTTTAAATTATTTTACTATGCAAACGTACAAACTTATTCCTATTAAAACAAATGATTTTTATCAAACCATCGCTGATTATTTTCACATTAGATATTAGCTTGAATGTATGTAACTTGCGAAAAAAAAAGAATTTTTGTACTAAAAGAAAAAGCAAGTAAAAATATTTTTTTTTACTTTTGCTAATTCATTTTTTGATGATGTTAATTAAGATGTTTGAGCTAAATCGTCTTGTTTTTTATGTCGTACTTCTGTTGTTCGCAGCTTGCAACTCTTCCACATTCAGCGGAACGTTAGATGAAGGCACCATTGAGTACGACATGATTTACTTACAAGATGAAAAAGAAAACCCTCTCATAAGCCTTTTGCCAACTACCATGACGCTCAAAATAAAAAACAACAATTCCATTCAAAAGATAGAAGGATGGATGGGAGTTTTTCAAATGGCAGGCATTGCCCGACGAGATGAAAACTACAAAGCGGCTTATCTAAAAATAATGGGCGAAAAATATGTGTTCGAAACAACCATGGATGGTCCCGCTTTTGGTTTCGATGAATATAAAAAGATGAAATTAGTTCCCAGCGATTCTGTAAAAATTATTGCCGGATATAAGTGCAAGGCTTACGATGTTTTTCTCGACGATTCTGCAGCAGTTGCTTTTACTGTTTTTTATACAAACGAGATTAAACTCGATAATCCTAATTGTAATAATCCATATCAACAAATCGACGGTGTGCTACTCGAATATCAAATGAAATTTCAAAAAATACCGGTGCATTTGATTGCACGTAAAGTAATTAAAGAAGATATTTCCGATGATGAATTTGTTGTACCTGATGGATATCAGAAAGTTTCAAAAGAAAAAATTCAAGAAGTAATAAACAACTTAATGTAAATTGTATTATGAAAAAATTAGTTTTATTGAGCTTAATTAGCATCTTAGCTATCAATGGATTTGCACAAAAAAAAGATGCAGGTTTCGAAGGAACCATTACGTATAGCGTAACCACTGAGGGCGAATTAGACCCACAAACCAAAGCACAAATGCCATCGGAAGTTGTTTGGACATACAAAGGTCCAAAATCGAGCATGATGATGAAAACGGCTTTTGGAAATATCAATGTTTTAGCTAATTCGGAAACCAGAGAACAAGTTGTGTTGTACGATATGATGGGACAAAAAATGGCTATTAAATCATCAAAAGAAGAAACAGAATCGGCATTAAAAGATTTACCCGATTTAACTATTAAAGAAACTACTGAAACCAAACAAATAGCCGGATATAAATGTAAGAAATTCGAATTGACCGATGGTAAAACTACCACCAATGTTTATGTTACCGAAGATATTATCATTCCTAATGCAAACTGGAACGGTCAATATAAAAATGTTAGGGGAGTTTTAATGGAATATTCTCAAAAAGCAACCCCCGACGGTGATGCACAAATTGTATTTACAGCCAAAGAAGTGAAAAAAGCTAAAATTAAAGACTCTGTTTTCGAGATTCCTTCGGATTATAAACAAATGTCCATGACCGAATTTAAACAAATGTTTGGTGGTGGAGAAGATTAATAACGAAAAATCCACAAGAATTTTGTATAGGATTTTTCTAGTTTAATAATGGCAAAGAAAAGCAAAGCAAATAAAGACGATCGAAAAGATTTTATAAAAGAGGAGAAAACAAACGAAAAGTTTTCTCTTCGTGCTTTTATTAAAGATGAACGAACGCGCTATGTTTCATCCTTGCTTTTGTTTTTAATATCCATTTTTCTGGTCTTTTCATTTGTTTCGTATATTTTCACTTGGGACGAAGATCAAAGTAAAATAACCATACCTTTTTTTAAATATTTATTTGATTCCGAAATAGATGTCGAAAATTGGGCTGGTAAGTTAGGGGCATATATAAGCCATGTTTTGTATCACAATATGTTTGGTATAGCATCGCTTTCTTTTGCTATACTTTGTTTTTTTGTGGCTTTTAGAGTCGCTAATGTTTCGAAAGTTAACATCACCAACTTAGTTAAGTATCTGATTTTTTTAACTATATGGATTTCGTTGGCGTTGGGCTATTTTTTTGGTACGGATTATTTTTATTTAGGTGGAGCATATGGTTACTTTCTATCTAAATGGTTTAATGCTGCTATTGGAAAAGTAGGAACCTTATTACTGCTGTTTTTTTCTGCTTTTACATTTGTTATTATTTCTTTTAAAGAGGCTTTACCTGCTATTAAAAGATTCTTTAGCTCATTTAAAAAACAACCCAAACCTTTAATTGCTATAACAAATGGTTCCGAAAATGTTGCCGAAGAGGTAATTGAAGAACTTTCGGACGAGTTAGTAGAAAAGCAAATTACAGAAGCAGAACCTGCAATATCCGAAGAAAATGCAACCATTGTGTCTGAAAATCAGCTTAAAGCAACAGAAACAAATATTATAGAAATACCACCCACAAACGAACAAGATGTTGCTTTGATTGTTGAGCAAAATCAGCAGAAAGAAGAACCATATCAGTTAGCCCAACAATTGGTCGAAGAGCATGGAGAGTATGATGTTCGGATGGATGCACCACGATACGAGTTTCCTTCTCTTGATTTGCTCGACGAATACAAAGACGAAAAAAGCGAAGTGAGCGAAGAAGAATTGCTTGCCAACAAAAACAAAATTATCGAAACCCTTAAAAATTACGGAATTCAGATAACTCAAATTAAGGCAACCATTGGACCTACGGTAACCCTTTACGAAATTGTTCCTGCACCGGGAGTTAAAATTTCAAAAATTAAAAGTCTCGAAGACGACATAGCATTGAGCCTATCGGCTCTTGGAATTAGAATTATTGCTCCTATTCCGGGCAAGGGAACCATTGGCATCGAAGTGCCTAATTTAAATCCACAGATTGTTTCGATGAAATCGGTAATCGGAAGCAGTCGTTTTCAGGAATCAAGGTTCGATTTGCCTATAGCTATAGGTAAAACCATACAAAACGAAGTTTTTGTTTTTGATTTGGCCAAAGCACCTCATATTCTTGTAGCAGGGGCTACCGGGCAAGGTAAATCAGTAGGCCTTAATGCCATTATTACCTCATTATTATACAAGAAACATCCCTCCGAATTAAAACTGGTAATGATTGACCCCAAAAAAATAGAATTGTCCGATTATGAAAAAATAGAACACCACTTTTTAGCTAAATTGCCAGACGCAGAAGAGCCTATTATCACCGATGTTCAGAAAGTAAAAAACACGTTAAAATCGCTTACTGTCGAAATGGACAATCGCTACAATCTTTTAAAAGAGGTAGGCGGTATCAGAACCATTAAAGAATACAACGAAAAATTAAAACGACGTGAGTTAAATCCGGCCAAATATCCTTACTTGCCATACATAGTAGTTATTATTGACGAATTTGCCGACTTAATTATCACAGCAGGTCGAGAAATAGAAGAACCCATAGCACGCATAGCTCAATTGGCAAGAGCGGTAGGTATTCACTTGATTATTGCCACACAACGACCATCGACCAATATCATTACCGGTTCTATAAAGGCAAACTTCCCTACACGTATTGCCTTTCGCGTTACTTCTATGATTGATAGTCGTACGATTATCGATACTCCGGGGGCAAACCAGCTAATAGGGAGGGGAGATATGCTCATTTCTTTGGGAAGCGAGATGATTCGTGTTCAATGTGCTTATATCGATTCGAAGGAGGTTGTTCGAATCGTTAACCACATTGCCAATCAACAAGTACCGTCTAAGGAATTTAGCTTACCACCTGTTCAAGACGAGCAGGCACAAGCAAGTAACGAAACTTCAGAAAACGGAAAATTTGATGATATTTTTGCCGATGCCGCTCGATTGATAGTAATGCACCAGATAGGAAGCACATCGCTTATTCAGCGAAAATTTTCAATTGGATATGCTCGTGCCGGCAGAATTATGGATCAGCTCGAAAAAGCCAAAATCGTTGGACCACAAGAAGGGAGTAAAGCGCGACAGGTTTTAGTACAAGATCTCAATCATTTGGAACAAATTTTGAAGAATTTAGGAATATAAAAATAAATGTAGTTATGAAACAGAATATTTTTCTAATGCTCCTTTTTTTGCTGTTAACGGTTTTGCTTTATTCACAGTCTAATCCTACGCCAGACTACAAAGAAGTAGATCCTAAAGCAAAATCTATTCTCGATAAAGTATCGCAAAAAAACAAGTCTTACAAAACTATAAAGTCCGACTTTGCCATAGTATTGGAAAATAAAAGAGATAATATAAAAGATTCCAAAAAAGGTGTTATATGGATTAAAGGCAATAAGTATAAAATAGATCTGGCACAATCGACCATATTCTACGATGGTACTACTATGTGGACTTATTTGAAAGAATCGAACGAAGTAAATATCACTACACCCGATCCAAAAGATGACAATACATTAAATCCGGCAAAAATTTTTAGTATTTACGAAAGTGGCTACAAAATACGTTTTATTAGAGAACGTTTTGAAAAAAACAGAGCATTGTACGAGATTGAGCTTTATCCTGTTGATTTAAAGAAAGACTACACAAAAATTAACCTTAAAATAGACAAAGATAAAAACCAAATTTTTAGTATGAAACGTTTTGGTAAAGATGGCACCGATTTTTATATCGAAATATTAAATATAAAACCTAACGAAGAAATGGCCGATGCCATGTTTGTTTTCGACAAATCGAAGTATCCAAAAGTGGAAGTAAACGATTTGAGAGAATAGTCTATGACCTTTAAGGACTTAGCTTTAAAAAGGCAGAGCGTAAGAAAATATATCTCTAAACCTGTCGATCGTTCTTTAATATATGAGTGCATTGAAGCTGCCCGTTTAGCTCCATCGGCAAGCAATTCACAGCCATGGCACTTTATTATTGTAGATGAGCCAAAATTGAAAAATGAAGTTGCCCGTGCAACAGTTACAAAAGGAATTCCGATCAATAAATTTGCATTTGAAGCACCGGTGATTGTAGCTATTGTTGTAGAACAGCCAAAAACCATAACTAAGATAGCTTCGTGGCTTAAAAAGAGAGACTTCCCATGGATAGATATAGGAATAGCTGCCGAACATTTTTGTCTGCAAGCTACTGAACTTGGTTTAGGTACATGTATGATAGGTTGGTTCGACGAGAAGCAAGTAAAAAAAATGCTAAACATATCTTCCAACAAAAGAGTAGGACTACTGATTACACTGGGATATCCCCCTGATGATTATCCACTTAGAAATAAAGTTCGAAAATCATTGAACGAAATTATTACACACAATCAATATAAAAATAAGTAAAAATTTATAACTTTGAAAAAAATGTATTATGAAAGTCATAGTATTTATTTGGGCTGCTTTTTTACTGGTTGCATGCAAAAAAGACTCTAAAGTTAATGATGTACTTAACCCCACAGCATCATTTACTTGCAAAATTAATGGTCAGCAATGGACTGCTATTACCAGAGTTACACGAAAAGAAAACAACAAATTCATCATTACTGGCACAGGTTCGTTAGGAAGTGATGTACTTAACATCACTACTTTTGGTATTGAGAAAAAAACATATACACTTTCTCCTATCGATGGAAAAACGGAATTCTCTGCCACATTTACTATGGATACACAAACAACCGATAGCCTGTATCAGGCATTAACCGGAACGGTTAGTATTACGGCCTTAGATACAGTAAATAAGAAAATTAGCGGAACATTTCAGTTTAGGGCAGGTAAAGTAAGCAATCCTTTATTAATTAAGGAAGTTACAAATGGTTCGTTTAACAATTTGACATATACAGAATAACGAGGTGATTGTTTTGATAATTTTCACTAATGCAATAGAAAAATTTTCTAGTGTACAAATTCGAGAATAATCTTTTTTTCGTTAAGTTTGTCAAAACAAATTCTAATCTTATGGATTATTCTACTTTTATTGTAACTTACGAAGGAGCTGTTTGTACGGTTACTATGAACCGTCCACAAAGTTTAAATGCTCTTAATAGCCAGTTTTTTCAAGAATTCAATCATTTTCTTACTTTACTTAATCAGCGCGATGATATTCGTGTGGTAATTATTACGGGTGAAGGTAAAGCTTTTGTAGCCGGTGCCGATATCGCCGAAATGGTGTATAAAACTCAACAAGAAGGTTATCAATTTGGCAAAATTGGTCAGGATACGTTTGCACGAATGGAGCGTATGCCTCAAATCTTCATCGCAGCGGTTAACGGTTTTGCATTAGGTGGAGGCTGCGAATTAGCTATGGCATGCGATTTTCGCATAGCTTCTACGATGGCTAAATTTGGACAGCCCGAAGTCAATCTTGGCCTTACTCCCGGATATGCTGGCACACAGCGATTACCTCGTCTGGTAGGGTTGGGCAATGCCTTGTTTTTGCTATTAACCGGCGAAACTATTGATGCCAGCGAAGCCTATCGGATTGGTTTGGTGCAAAAGCTTGTGGAGCCAGAGAAACTTATGGAAGAAGCTAAGCTTTTAGCCAGCAAAATATTGTCCAAAGGACCTAATTCGCTTAAGCTTGTAAAACAAGTAACTCGTAATGGTTTAGCAGCCTCGTTCGAACAAGGTTGCGAAATGGAACTAAAAGCTTTTGCTTCATTATTTGAAAACGAAGGAACCGAAGGAATGAAAGCTTTTCTAGAAAAACGTAAACCCAATTGGTAATCTTTTAAAAAAAACCGAATATGAATTACAATGAACGAATGCAAAAAGTTGCTGTTTTAGGAGCAGCTGGAAAAATGGGAAGTGGCATTTTATTGCTCAATGCAATAGAGCTTGCCGACCTAAGTCTATTGCCCGAAAATAAAGGCAAAACATTTGTGGTATATGCCATTGATGTTTCCGAAGAAGCACTTAGTGGACTTATTCGGTATGTTAGAGCTCAGGTGTTAAAAGCCGCAGAGAAAAAAATTATGTGGCTCAGAGAAGTTTATAAAGATAGAGCCGATTTAATCGAAAACGGACAAATGATAGACGAGTATATCAATCATGTAATGTCGCTTATTCGTCCAAGTACGCTAATAGAATCGGCTTTCAATGCCAATTGCATTTTCGAAGCTATTAAGGAAGACCCTGATCTCAAAGTCTCGATATTAAAGAAAATAAATGAAAACAATCCGAATCAACCATGGTTTTTTACCAATACTTCGTCTATTCCCATTCAGTTTTTGAACGAAAAAGCCGATTTAAATGGGCGTATTATTGGTTACCATTTCTATAATCCACCAGCAGTACAGAAATTAGTGGAGCTAATTGAAGCTAAAAATACGTTGCCCGAAATAAGAACATTCTCATTTGAACTAGCTAAAAAACTAAACAAGATTATCGTAGAATCGAACGACGTTGTAGGATTTATTGGTAATGGTCATTTTATGCGTGATATTATTCATGCAGCAAGCGAAGTAGAACGTTTGAAATCGCAATATGGCTTTGTTGAAGCTATTTATATGATAAACAAAGTAAGTCAGGAGTACCTGGTACGCCCAATGGGTATTTTCCAGTTAATTGATTATGTAGGTATTGATGTGTGTTCGTATATTATGAGTGTAATGAATCATTACTTGCCACAAGAAAATATTGTTTGTCCATTGTTGAACGAAATGCTTGCTTTAGGTATTAAAGGTGGTCAGTATGCCGATGGATCACAAAAAGATGGATTTTTGAAGTACGAAAAAGGTAAGATAACCGCCATATACAACCTTGACTCAAAGGAATATGTTGCTTTAGAGCAAATTCAGGCAAAGGTTGACGCGCTACTCGGTGAAAAACCCACTGCTATTGTTGCATGGAAATCGGTCGTTGGTGCTAAAAATAAAGAAGAGATATTACAGCAATTCTTTGCAGAACTTAATAAAATGAATACATTAGGTGCCGAATTGGCTAAAGCTTATGGAAGCCAATCAAAAGCTATCGGTAAATATCTCGTATCGTCGGGTGTTGCTAAATCGGAAGATGATGTTAACAAAGTATTGATGACTGGATTTTTCCATGCTTATGGACCTATAAATAATTATTTTAACTAACATAAAATTAACGAGTTATGAAAAATTTAAGAAAAAAAGTATATATTACAGCCGGTTACAATACCATTTCGATGGGCACCGGAAGAAAGGAATTTAATCCTAAAAAGCCTCGTCCGGGCTTGGAAGAGTATATTGTTGAAGCAGGTAAGGGTGTAATTCAGCAAATAGGCGATGCGTCGTTGATAGATGAGGCTGTAATTAGTAACTTTCAAGCATCGCGTTACAATAATCAGGCAAACCTTGCTGCTTTTATTCCTTATATTGACGAAAAGCTTCGTTACAAGCCCGTAACTCGTGTAGAAGGGGCATGTGGTTCCGGGGGAATGGCTATTGCTACCGCTGTACGTTCCATTCTTGCCGAAACAGCAGATGTTGTTTTGGTACTGGGCGTTGAAGTACAAAATACCGTTAAAGCAGTTTATGGGGCAGATATATTAGCTGGTGCTGGTTGGTACAAAGATCGTAAAAACGGACATGTTCATTTTTTTCCCGGACAATTTAGTAATAGAGCCGGTAAATATTTCGAAAAATATGGACGCGAAATAACACGTAAAGCCATGGCTCGCTGGTATAAAAATGCAATTGAAAATGCTCGTTTATGTCCTACTGCACAAGAATATCACAACACGATGCCCGATCCTGAAGCTGTAGCTATGGTTGAACCCAATCCAAAAGTATTTTTAGAAAATATTACCGTGTACGATTGTTCAAAAGTATCCGATGGAGCTTCGGCATTATTGGTATGTTCCGAAGAAGGATTAAAAAAAATCCAAAAGAGCTATCAAGAATCGGTCGAAATTATAGGTATAGGTCAGGCGATGGAAGATATAACCAAGCCACCTATTGACCCCACGCAACTCGATACAACCAAAGTTGCTGTGAGTAGAGCCTTGCAAATGGCTGGTGTAAGTATCAATGATATTGCTACCGTAGAATGTCACGATTGTTTCTCTATTGCCGGTATTATGGCCATCGAAGCTATGGGATTGGCTCCTTATGGTAAAGGTGCGGAGTTTGTACTTGAAGGTAATACTGCTCGAAATGGAAGAATACCATTCAATACAACCGGTGGATTAATTGGTTGGGGTCATCCCGTAGGTGCTACAGGCGTGCATCAGGCTGTTACAATATGGGAACAGCTAACCGGTAAAGCTGGCGATGCACAAATCAATATACCGTTTGACCGTCCTTACGGATTGAGTGTAAATATGGGTGGCGACGATAAAACATTGACATCGATAGTTTATAAAAAATTATAA
This sequence comes from uncultured Bacteroidales bacterium, assembly GCA_937960415.1. GTDB lineage: Bacteria > Bacteroidota > Bacteroidia > Bacteroidales > GWA2-32-17 > Ch61. The sequence continues at coordinate 71,565 of CALGPK010000006.1, forward strand.
TGTTCGAACATAATTCGCTTTGTCAGTTGCTTCAAATTAGGTACCCCATCATTCAGGGAGGAATGGTATGGGTGAGTGGCTGGAAACTGGCAAGCGCAGTAAGCAATGCAGGAGGTTTGGGAGTAATAGGCGCAGGTTCTATGACTCCCGACCTTTTAATGGAGCATATACAACAATGTAAGTTGGCAACAAGACTGCCTTTTGGAGTTAACATACCACTTATTTACAAGTACAGCGAGGAATTTGTAAACATCTGTGTACAGCAGAAAGTCCCTGTTGTAATAACTTCTGCAGGCAATCCTAAAACTTACACCGAAATATTGAAACGTGAGGGAATTAAGGTAATACATGTGGTTTCGAGTACTTTATTTGCTCAGAAAGCCGAGCAGGCAGGTGTAGATGCTGTGGTAGCCGAAGGATTCGAAGCTGGCGGACACAATGGTCGCGAAGAAACTACCACAATGGTACTGGTACCTTCTGTTGTAAGGGCAATTAGTATTCCTGTTGTAGCAGCAGGTGGTATAGCAACGGGTTGCCAGATGCTTGCAGCTTTAGTGTTGGGAGCAGCAGGAGTACAAATAGGTACTCGTTTTATTGTAGCAAAAGAGTCTTCAGCTCACGAAAATTTTAAAAAATTAGTAGTCGAAGGTAAGGAAGGTGATACTTTATTGTGTTTAAAAAAAATAGTTCCTACACGTTTGTTTAAAAATCAGTTGTTTAATCGAATCGCACAAAAAGAAAATGAAGGAGCAACATCCGAAGAATTAAAGCTGTTGATTGGTGAGTATAAACCTCGTTTGGGTATGTTTGAAGGTGATGTTGAAAATGGTATGATTGAAGTAGGACAAAATATATCGCTTATTAATAAGACTCAAACTGCACAGGAAATTGTTGATGAACTTATAGATGAATTTCAAAAAGTTAGCAAAAATCTTACAAACCTTAAATAATAAAGTGCCTTATTGTGTAATTACAACATTTACAGAAAAAAATTCTTTATTGAGCTTAATATGTTGTTATATGTACGATTTTTATATGAAATTAGTTGTCAATATGAATTATAAACCTTGCCGACCGTTTATCGTCAAATAGTTTTACCATAAAAATTCCCTTTAATTGCGGCAATTCAATATATGATTGTTTACGATACCCTTTAACAACAACCTTACCGGTTATATCAATTATTTCGTAGAAATAACTATCGAAACCATGAGTGTACAGCATGTTGTTTAGGACAGGATTGGGATATATATATATTTCTGGTTTGGATAAATATTGTTGATGGATGGAGGTAATGGTTATGGTAATAATCTGCGAAATAGTATCACTACCGCATTCATTATACACAATAAGATAAACGGTATAGGTTCCACTCATCAAATATGTATGTGTTGGATTTTCGATGGTATCGCCGGGAAAGAAAGGAAATATATCGGTATCGCCAAAAAACCATTTCCATTGTGTTGCATCTATGGATGTACTGGTGAAATTTACAGTTCCATTGGGTTGAATATCATACGTAAATCCAGCAACAGGCAAATTTCCTGGGCATTCGAGGGTTATAGAGATTACAAGTGTATCGGTACCGCATTCGTTACGGGCTATAAGGGTAACATTATAAGTGCCATATTGAGCATAGGTGTGTGTGGGGTTGGGAGTAGTATCGGTAGGAATAAACGGAAATAACTCGTCACCAAAAAACCACCCATAAGAAGTGGCATCGGTCGATTGATTGATGAATGAAACTTGCAATCCGTTGGTTATATACGAAAAGTTAGCAACTGGCATATTTCCAGGGCAAATTAATGTAATGGTATCGCGTAATGTATCTGTCTGTCCACAAGCATTGTATGCTATTAGTGTAATAACGTAATCACCATACTGAGTGTAAGTGTGAGTGGGATTGGTAGTGGTATCGCCTGGCGATAACGGTGGTGGTAGTAATTCATCGCCAAAATACCACAGGAAATTCGTCGCATCTTGCGATGTGTTGGTAAACTGAACGCTAAGTCCATTTTGAACATAAGTAAATGATGCTGAAGGAGCCGAAAAACACGCGTTTATTTCAATATTGAAATTTGTTTGTGGAGTTGTATAACTTATGCTAGATACAATAATATAATATGTATTACCAGCAGTAAGAGCAGTTGTAAGCGAAGGATTTCCCAAAGGAGCAGTACTAAAGGCAATACATTGTACACCTGGATCGTCGGGGCAGAGATTTGTTACAAATAATCCAACAGCAAGCGATGTGTTGGTTAGTTTTATCGAATAGTCGGCAGTTTGAGTTGGAGTAAATACAAACACGTAATCTTTTCCCGACATGTAATTGGTGAATCCCGTTCCGCTGCAGGGTAAGGTGTTGTAAACTGTTCCAACCGTGGTTAATCCTGTTTGAGAAAACGGAATATTGTCAACTATATGAGCTTCGGAGCAGGTAGCACCAACCTGTGCATTAACAAACAACGAAATTATTAAGCTAAACAATAAAAATACAGTCTTTTTTGTATTCATAGAAAAAAGTTTTTTTTGCAAAAATAATGAAAATTTAATTTTATGCAATAAAAATTTTTTTAACTTTGCACCAAACCAAAAAAATTAATGTTTATGAAAAATTTATGTGTTATTCTAATTATTGCAATTTTTGCATTATCTTCTTGTGGAAAATACGAAGATGGTCCTGCTTTTAGTTTGGCCAGCAAAAAATCAAGATTGGTGAACGTTTGGCAATTAGACAGATCGTTTCATAATGGAGTAGAAATACAACTAACAGCAGATGATAAAGACGATTACATTGAGTATACCAAAGACAATAAAGTAAAAGCAACGTGGGTAACACAGGGGCAAAGCCTTACTTTAGAAGGGACATGGGAATTTGACGACAAAAAAGAAAATATTATTACTACTTTTACCATTATGGGACAAACTGTAAAAGATACTGCAAGAATATTACGTTTGAAAAGCAATGAACTCTGGTTAGAAACAAAAAATGGTAGCAATGTCGATAAAGATTATTATGTAACAAAAAAATAATAACTTATTTCAAGATACTTAATAAACATGAGGCTGTTAATAATTTAACAGCCTTTTGCTTTTTTGTGCTTTTAATTAGAAAAAAAATACTTAATTTTATGCCCAAGTTTTAAAATGCTTAAATAAATGTATCTGATGAAAAAAAATGCATTTTTAATATTGTTGTTTTTCTATGCAGGATATGCTTTTCCACAAGCAAAAGATTATCAAAAGGGTGAAGAAGCGTTTATGTACGAAGAGTATTGGAAGGCTATAGAACATTACAAAGTAGCATATTCGAAATATAACGATCCTGTAAAGAAAGCCGAATTAGTTTTTAAAATAGGCTTATGTTATCGGGCACTTCACGAATCGAAAGAAGCTGAATTGTGGTTTAAGAAAGCTATAAAAGTTAAATATCCCGATCCATTAGCTGTTTTGTATTATGCAGATGCATTAAAAATGAATGGGTCGTTCGAAGAAGCAGCAATAGAATATCAAAATTATGGAAAACTTGTACCGGGCGACAAACGCGCCGAAATCGGTGTTAAATCGTGTCAGTTAGCTGCTAAATGGATAAGTAAGCCTACAAGATATGCAGTAGAAAATATGGCATTTATCAACTCAAAAGATCAAGATTTTAGTCCGGTATTTGCAAAGAAAGATTATAAAACCATTTATTTTACTTCTAATAGAGCAGGTTCTACCGGAAATCAAATACATGCTCGTACAGGTGCTGGCTTTTTCGATTTGTGGGAAACGTCGGTTGATCGTAAAGGTAAATGGAGCGAACCCAAACCATTAGAACCACCTATTAATACGCCCGATGACGAAGGTGCCTCGTCGCTTAATTTAAAAGGAAATACGTTGTATTTTACTCGTTGCCAGGTAGCTAAGAAACAAATTTTAGGATGCAAAATATTTTATTCCGAACGTAAAGGTACAAACTGGGATGTTCCCCAGTTGATAAGCATAAAAGGCGCTGTTGATAGTACGTCTATAGGGCATCCATCCATTTCGGAAGATGAAACAACCTTGTATTTTTCGGCAAATCTGCCCGGTGGTTATGGTGGCAGAGATATTTGGATGCTTAAACGCGATAAGAAAAGTGCACCTTGGAACCCAGAGCCTATAAATTTAGGTCCAGAAATTAACACTCCGGGCAATGAAGTTTTTCCGTACATCAGAAACAATGGAAAACTTTATTTTTCGAGCGATTATCATGTGGGTATGGGAGGATTTGATATTTTTGAAGCAGTGCTCGACCAAAAAACGGGTAAATACAAAGTTACCAACATGAAATACCCTATTAACTCCAATGCCGACGATTTTGGAATTATTTTCGAAGGTGAAGCCGAGAGAGGTTATTTTTCGTCTAATAGAAAAGGTGGTAAAGGTGGCGATGATATTTATATGTTTTATTTGCCTCCTTTACAATTCACTCTTAAAGGATTTATTAAAGATTGTAAGACCGACGAACCAATTCCGGGTGCTAAAATTGTACTTAAAGGTAGCGATGGAACTACTGTTGAAGGTGTTAGTGAAGCCGATGGTTCGTACAAATTTAATTTAAATGCTAATACCGATTATCAAATTTTAGCTTCAAAAGAAAAATACTTAAATGGTAATGCCGGTGAATCAACTCGAGGACTGGAAGAAAATAAAGAATTTAGCGTAGATATTTGTTTAGAAAGTGTTCGCGAGCCTATAGAATTGCCAAATATTGAATATGATTTAGGTAAATGGGATTTACGTCCAGAGTCAATGGTTTCGCTCGATAAGCTCGTAGAAACACTAAACAACAACCCTAATATAGTTATCGAATTAGGTTCGCATACCGACTTTAGAGCAGATGATAAATTCAACCTCGAGTTGTCACAAAAACGTGCTCAATCTGTTGTGAATTATCTCATTGAAAAAGGTATAGAACCCGATAGATTGATAGCTAAAGGTTATGGCGAAACTAAACCTAAAGTGGTAGATAAAAAAATGGCCGAACGTTACCCCGGTTTCCTAAGAGAAGGACAAGTGTTAACAGAAAAATTTATCAAATCATTGGCAACTGTTGAAGAGCAGGAAGTATGCCATCAGTACAATCGTCGTACCGAGTTTAGGGTGATTAGAGAAGATTACGTGTCGAAAAAACAAAACACAACATTGCCACAAAACTTCCCAACTCCTAAGTCAGAGGAATCTGACGATAACGAGTAACTTTTGATCAATATTTTATGCGTTCCGGTAATACCGGAACGCTTTTTTTATGCAAAAAAATTATGAGTTCGGATAAATACGAAAAACGAGGTGTAAGCTCGCAGAAACAAGATGTTCATAAAGCCATTAGCAATATAAGCATTGGTTTATATAATAATACTTTTTGTAAAATTATTGAAGACGTTTTCGGTCCTGATTCCGATAAAGCTATTATTTTACATGCTGATGGTGCAGGCACAAAGTCGTCGTTGGCTTACCTGTATTGGAAAGAAACAGGCGACATGTCGGTATGGAAAGGGATTGTTCGCGATGCTCTGTACATGAACATAGATGATATGATGTGTTCGGGGGCTCTTGGTCCTTTCATTATTTCATCTACTATTGGAAGAAATAAAATGTTGATACCGGGTGATATTATATCTACAATCATTCAAGAGTTTTATGAGCAAAGTATATGGCTTACAAATCTAGGTATTAAAACCGAGCTTGCAGGGGGAGAAACAGCCGATGTAGGGGATTTGGTAAAAACCATCATCGTCGATTCAACGGTTTATACACAAATTCACAAATCAGAAATAATACACATAAACATTCAACCGGGCGATGTGATTGTTGGCTTTGCATCGTATGGACAGGCTACGTACGAAACCGAATACAATAGCGGCATAGGAAGCAACGGATTAACATTTGCACGACACGAAGTTTTATTTAATAACTATGCGATTAAATATCCCGAAACTTTTGACTTCAACCTTTCGAAAGACTATGTTTACACCGGAAAATACGATGTAACAGACATGGACAACGAAACAAAACTTCCCATTGGGAAACTTCTTTTGTCGCCAACACGAACCTATATTCCGTTATTAAAAGAAATATTGCCCATTTTTCGGTCAAAAATTCATGCTATTATTCATTGTACTGGTGGGGGACAAACAAAAGTTTTGAACTTTACCAAAAATATACACATTAAGAAATACAATTTGTTGCCCGTTCCTCCGGTTTTCAGGTTGATACAATCTGTTTCGAATTGCAGTTGGTACGAAATGTTTAAGGTGTTCAATATGGGGCATCGACTCGAAATTTATACCGACCAACAAACTGCCCAACATCTTATCGAAATGGCAAAAGGCTTTAATATCGACGCTCAAATTATAGGACATTGTGAATACTCCGAAACAAATAAACTTAGCATAAAATACAACGACAACGAATTGGAATACGTAAAGTAAGAGTTGACTATGGCAGAGAATATTATCCTGGAAAAACTTGAAGGAATTCAGTCAAAATTTCTTGAAATTGGTGAACAGTTGACCAATCCAGAAGTAATTGCCGACATGAAACGCTTTGTTGCTTTAAACAAAGAATACAAAGCTATGGAACCCATTGTAGCGGCATACAAAGAATACAAGAATATTATAAGCAATATTGAATCGGCGAAAAATATACTAAACAACGAAAAAGACGAAGAATTGCGAGAAATGGCAAAACTGGAACTCGATGAGTTATTAAAACGCCAGGAAGAACTAGAAAGCGAAATAAAAATTTTGTTGTTGCCTAAAGATCCCGAAGATTCGAAAAATGCTATTGTTGAAATACGCGCTGGTACCGGTGGCGACGAAGCTTCGATTTTTGCCGGCGATTTGTTTAGAATGTATTCCAAATATTGTGAGTCGAAACGCTGGAAAATAGAAATTAATAGCTTTACCGAAGGTACCGTTGGCGGTTACAAAGAGATAATTTTTAAAGTAATAGGTGAAGGAGTTTATGGTATTTTAAAGTTTGAATCGGGAGTACACCGTGTACAGCGTGTGCCTCAAACCGAAACCCAGGGTAGGGTACACACTTCGGCTGCAACAGTGGCAGTCTTTCCGGAAGCCGATGAGTTCGATATTCAGCTGAACATGAATGATATACGTAAAGAAACATTTTGTTCGAGTGGTCCGGGAGGACAATCGGTCAACACAACTTATTCGGCAGTACGATTGACACATATTCCAACCGGCATTGTGGTAAGTATTCAAGACGAAAAATCGCAGATTAAAAATTACGAAAAAGCCCTCAACGAACTTCGAACGCGTATCTACAATTTGGAATATCAAAAGTACCTCGATTCCATTAGTGCTAAGCGAAAAACTATGGTTTCAACTGGCGATCGTTCGGCAAAAATTCGAACTTACAATTATCCCCAAAACCGTGTAACCGATCACCGTATCAATTTAACTCTTTATAATCTCGATTCGATTATTAATGGCGACCTTGATGAATTGATCAATGCCCTGCAGGTAGCCGAAAATGCAGAGAAATTGAAAGCATCTGAACAAGTTTAAAATGAATGGTATGAACTATCAAGCAATATTCGAACAAATAAAGCATAAAGAAAGCTTCCTTTGTGTAGGATTAGACACCGATATTCAAAAAATTCCAGAATTTTTGAAACATTCTAACGATCCTATCTTTACTTTTAACAAAAAAATCGTTGAAGCTACAGTAGATCATGCAATTGCTTATAAGCCTAATTTGGCTTTTTACGAAGCACAGGGCAAGCAAGGTTGGGAAAGTCTGGAAAAAACCGTATGGTATATTAAACAAAACTATCCCGACATTTTTCTGATTGCTGATGCCAAAAGAGGCGATATTGGCAATACTTCGACACAATATGCCAAAGCTTTTTTTGAGCAATTGCCCTTTGATGCTATAACTGTATCGCCTTATATGGGTAGCGACAGTGTTAAACCTTTTTTAGCATTTGAAGGGAAGTTTGTCATTATTCTGGCATTAACTTCAAACGAGGGAGCCGCAGATTTTCAGTATTTTGAAAATAATGAATTTGAGTTTTTGTTTGAAAAAGTGCTAAAAGTTACTCAACAATGGGGCAATAAGGAAAGAATAATGTATGTAGTGGGTGCCACTCGTGCCGAAATGCTCGAATCAATCAGAAAAATTGTGCCCGAACATTTTCTATTAGTTCCAGGGGTGGGTGCTCAGGGAGGCAGTCTCGAAGAAGTAGCAGCATACGGCATGAACGACCATTGTGGATTGATTGTAAACATGTCGCGAAATATTATTTACGCCAGCAATGAAGAAGATTTTTACGAAAAAAGTTCAGCAGTTGCGAAACATGTACATCAACAAATGCGTACATTATTGAAAAATCGTAATATTGTTTAATATTTATGAGTGAAGATTCTCTCCAGTTTTTATGGCAGTATCGCTTATTCGACGAAAATAATTTGTTTACTAGCCAGGGAGAAAAAATTGACATTATACATGTAGGTACCAGAAATTACGATTCAGGTCCCGATTTTTTTAATGCTCGCATTCGTTATGATGGATTAGAGTGGGTTGGAAATGTAGAAATACATCAAAATGCATCCGACTGGAATATACACCAACATTATAACGATAAAGCATACGACAATGTTATATTACACATTGTTTGGAACAACGATCAACAAGTTTTTAATAGCCAAAAGAAATCTGTATTAACGGTTGTTTTGCCAGTTCTTCGTGAGACTCTTGAGCAATACGTTTTTCTTTACCAAAATTATAAGCCTATTGCTTGTTCCGATAAATTATCAAACATCAATTTCCCCATAAACACATACCTCGAAACATTAGCTATTTCGAAATTAGAAAAGAAATCGAAGCTTATTTCTACCGAACTTAAAGAGACCGAAAATAATTGGGAAGAGGTTTTTTATCGAATTTTGGCATACGGTTTTGGTTTGAAGGTTAATTCGCAAGCTTTCTTAATGCTTGCACAAAATACTCCGCTTGGGATAGTTAAAAAAAAGGCAGATCGTCTTATACAAATCGAAGCTCTTTTATTTGGACAATCGGGCTTATTGCCCGAAAAATCGGACGAAGCTTTTGTACAGCAGTTAATTGAAGAATACCAGCACATGCGTATAAAATATCAGCTCAATGCTTTAAATCCATCTGTATGGAAATTTTCTAAGATTCATCCACCGTCGTTTCCTACCATGCGTCTTGCTCAGTGGGCTTATTTTTTGTACAAACATGCCAACAATTTAACCAATTTGCTCAATATTGTGCCATATAAGAAATTAGTTAAAAACTTTTATGTCAAAACCTCGGAATATTGGGAAAAGCACTACATGTTTGACAAAGTAAGTGCTTCGCCTACACGTAATAAGATGGGAAAAAGCTTTGTTCACCTGATACTAATAAATTCGGTGTTGCCATTTATTTTCATTTATGCAAAAGAAAAGCAGAATATTACTTTACAGGAGTGGGTTATTAGTATGTACGAGCAAATTCCTGCCGAGAAAAATCACATTATAAAATATTGGGAAGAGATAAACATAAAACCCGAAAATGCTTTTCAAAGTCAGGCATTATTATATTTATACGAATATTATTGTAAGCAACGTTTTTGTTTGCGTTGCAATATTGGTACTTATCTGTTGTTGCAAACTAAGTCGTTATAGCTAACATGGTAAAACCAAAAAAGTTTTTAGGGCAACATTTTCTGCACGATAAAAACATAGCACGAAAAATTACAGAATTATTAAAACCTGCTGCAACGATTATTGAAGTTGGAGCCGGCACAGGAGCACTTTCAAGTTTGCTTTACGAGCGTTATGGCAAAAATGTTTTTTTTGTAGATATTGACGAAGAGGCAATACACTATTTAAAAGAGAACATCAATATTCCTTCTGCTCAGTTATATCGAAAAGACTTTCTGACCATTGATTTAAGTACTTTTCAACAACCGATTCATATCATAGGCAATTTCCCTTATAATATCAGTTCTCAGCTATTGTTTAAAATTTTAGAGTACAAAGATAGGGTACAACAGGTGGTATGTATGCTGCAGAAAGAAGTAGCACAACGAATGGCTTCAAAAGAGGGTAACAAGAATTATGGTATTCTGAGCGTGCTTATTCAAACTTATTACGATGTACATTATCATTTTCAAGTAAACCAGCATGTATTTATACCACCACCCAAAGTAAAGTCGGCAGTTATAGAATTGAATAAGAAAAAAAATTACACAACACCTATTAACGAAGCCTTTTTTACAACGATTGTAAAAACAGCATTTAATCAACGTAGGAAAATTTTATCTAATTCGTTATCGGAGTTAGTAGAGAAAAATCAAATACCGGAAAAATATATCGCTAAAAGACCAGAGATGCTTAGCGTGGACGACTTTTTAGAACTAAGCAACGACTTGTATTTAAAAATTCGTGCTTCATCTTAAAATGGAATTCGTAAAATATTTATACTTTTGTACTTCAAAGAAAAAACGGTGAGCAAAGAATTTAGTTCAGATTGGATAATAGAAATTTATACAGCAAACAGAAAAACGGTATTGTTTATAACTATTCTCGCATTGATTCTTTTTTCCATTATAGCTATTATTCTACCATCGGAGTATCGAGCTACCGTCATTCTTTTTCCGGCAACCAACGAATCGTTAAGCCATACCGTTTTTTCCGAAAACAACCAAACCAAAGGAGTTGGCAAATTTGGCGAAAATGAAGAAGTAGAGTATTTTCTACAAGTTTTACATAGCGATGAGATAAAAAATTATATTACCCAAAAATTTAATTTGTATAAGCATTACAAAATTGATACGGCAGAATCTAAATTTCCAAAAACAAGGTTAAGTAAAAAATGGCAAAACAATGTTTCATTTCGTAAAACAGAATTTTTATCCATCGAAATCGAAGTTTTTGATGAAGATCCAAAATATGCTGCCAACATTGCCAACGCCATAGCCGATTATGCCGATACATTGATCAATAAAATTAAACAAGAGCGTGCAAAAAAAGCTTACGAAATTGTCAAAAAGGAATACTTCGATGCATTGGCTGAATTACAATTGATGCAAGATTCCATGCAAAAGATACGTGCGTTGGGTGTTGTGAATTACGATGCACAAAGCGAAGTGTATAGCGATGCTTATGCACAGGCTTTAGCCAAAGGCAATGTACAGGGCGCCAAAATGCTCGAAGAAAAGTTTAAATTATTGTCAGAATACGGAGGCACTTATCAGACATTCGATGAAATGCTTACTTACGAAGCAAAACGAATTATAGCACTTAAAGAAAAATATGTACAAGCAAAAGTCGATGCCGAGCAATTTATCCCATACAAATTTGTGGTGAGCAAAGCCGAGGTCCCCGAAAAGGAATATTACCCTATCCGATGGCTTATTGTTGTTGGTGGGGTCCTTTCTACCTGGATTTTATTGTTAACAGTTTTAGCTTTTATGTTTAAAAAAAAAACTTTAGGTTTAAAGCAAACTACGAAAAAATATATCGTCAAATATTAACTTTTGAACTATTTAATTATTCAGGTATGGAAAAAATATTTAACAATCGTACGCTAATGGGACTAATCAGTAAGTGGCGAATTCATCTTCTGATGGTTTCGTTATTGTCTATTGCAACAGGTGTTTTCATATCATCACCTATAATTATCACTCCTAAATATAAGTCAACAGCAATAGTTTATCCAACTAATCTTTTTGAATATTCAAAAGAGTCAACTACCGAACAAATGTTTCAGATATTGTTGTCGAACGATATAAAATTTAAGATGCTCGATGCTTTTAATCTGGATAAGCATTATAATCTCGATCGTAACAACCCTCAATTTATTACAAATTTTTTAAATGAGTACGACGATAATGTAAGCATTAATAAAACAGAATACGAATCAGTTGAAATTAAGGTGTTGGATAAGAACCCAAAGCAAGCAGCTGCAATGGTTGATAGCCTTATTGCATTTTACAATAAGAAAGTTGGCGATTTGCACAAAGTAAAACAAAAGGAAATGATAGAAATCATGGGCAAGGCTATGAATACCAAACAGCAGGAAATCGATTCTATTGAGAATCTATTAACAGAAATTCGGTCAAAATACAATATTTTAAACTACAATTTACAAGCTCCCGAGGTTACCAAAGGAGTTTTATCAGGCAACAAACAGGCAATAGAGTTATACAAAAATTTGGAGCTTTATGGTGGTAAGTTCAGGCATTTAGATTCGCTGGTAAATAACTACCGCAAGGAGTATTTAAAATTTAAAGCTTTTTACGAAAATGCAAAACGCGAATATGAGAAAAATATATCGTATGCTCTTGTGGTTCAAAAGCCTTTTCCTGCCGATAAAAAATCGTATCCTGTTCGTTGGGCTATTACACTTCTGACGTGGATTGGAGGGCTGGTATTGGCACTGATTATTATTGCATTTATAGAGAGTAAAAAAGTAAAAGTTGAAGCTGAGTAAAAAAGATATCACAATACTTTACGTTGTTATTTTTTCCTTTTTGGCTTTGAGTGTTTACTTTGTAGCCAAAAAGCAATTTGTCTTTTTGTTAAGTCCGGTAGTACTTGTTTTTATTTTATTAGCAATTTTTTCGCTCGACAAACTTATGCTTTTTATAGCGTTTGCTACGCCATTGTCGCTTCAGCTTAGTGAGTTTGTGTCGGGCTTGCCGGTTGATATGTATTTGCCTACCGAGCCATTATTATTTGGGATTTTGCTGCTTTTTATTCTTAAAGTCATTGTCGATAAGGGGCTGGATTATAGAATTTTGAAGCATCCCATATCTATCATTATATACTTACATTTACTTTGGATTTTAATTACTTCGTTAACCAGTACCATGCCTGTAGTTTCGCTTAAATTTTTTCTGGCACGGGCATGGTTTGTAGTTGGTTTTTATATAATTACAGCTCATTTGTTTAAAAATCAGAAAAACATTGGACGTTATATTTGGCTATACACCATTTCACTAATTATTGTTATAGGATATACGTTGTTTCGTCAATCGAAATACGGCTTTTTCGATCAGCAATTTGCCAATATGGCTCCTAACCCGTTTTATAACGATCATACTGCCTATGCTGCGGCTTTGGCAATGATTATCCCCTTTATGTTTGGTCTTATCTTTTTGAAAAACTACTCTTACTGGCAGAAGATAATAGCCTTTGTAGTTATTGTTATTCTTACCATTGGTTTAATCTTTTCTTATACCCGTGCTTCGTGGCTCAGTATTATCGTTGCTTTTGGCGCCTTTATTATTCTTCTTTTTAAAATTAAATTCAGAACCATCGTACTTTTAACTGTAAGCTCAGCCTTGATACTTGCTTTGGTGTGGACTCAATTAATCATGAAGCTCGAGAAAAATCGTCAGGATGCTTCGAGCAATTTTATGGAGCAGTTTCAGTCTATAACTAATATATCAACTGATGTAAGCAACCTCGAACGCTTGAACCGTTGGAGTTGTGCATATCGCATGTTTTTGGATAAGCCCGTTTTTGGATGGGGACCCGGCACGTATATGTTTAAATATGCGCCCTATCAGTTGTCGTACGAAAAAACAAGCATCAGTACTAATTTTGGCGATGTGGGCAACGCACATAGCGAGTATCTTGGACCATTGGCAGAGCAAGGATTGATTGGCTTCTTGTTGATGTTATCTCTGGTATTTACGGTTTTGTATTATGCTGTACATATGTATCGAACATCGAACAATCGTAACGACAAAATAATCGTGCTTTCGTCTTTAATAGGTTTAATTACTTATTACGTGCATGGTGTGTTGAACAATTTTTTAGATACCGATAAACTCTCAGCTCTTTTTTGGGCATATACCGCTATTATTGTAATCTATGATATAAAAAACAAACAACAGCAAAATACTCAAAAAAATATAGTTGACATATAATTAAAAATTAATTAACTTTACGTATAAACTACCAAATTATGAAAAACAGCTTATTCCTTTTGTTGTTGTGTATGGTTGCAATGACGGTTCTGAATGGACAATCGTTCGACGACAAATATAAAACATTAAGACAAGCCTTAGATACTATAAAGGTCGACAGCTCAACATTTACCGAATTATATGGATCTCAGTTGGACGAAGTTTTTATGGATTTAAAGCAAATAAATGAGGCCATTCGTGTTCAAAATGATTCTTTACTTAATCAGCTCAATCATAATAATGTACTTGTTAATGAACTGAAAGCCAAAAATCGTATGTTATTCTATCTAATTATTGCTACATCCTCTATTATTTTGATATTAATTGTGGTATTAATCATTCATTTAATGAAAGGAGGAGCATGGAAAAAGAAATACAATGTGTTGTTATCTGAAAACGATAAGATACAAACAGATGTGCAAAAAATAAAACAAGCAAAAGATGAAGAAAAAAAAGCCTTTGAAATTCAAATAGAAAAACTCAATACCGAAAAAGAAAAGCTAACTGCAGTTGTTCATCGTATGCAAGATGAGATTAATAACAAAAATATCGAAAACACAACGTTACAGGAAAAGCTTAACCTATGTGAGCAAAAAATATCCGATTTACAGAACGAATTGATGCAAGAACACAGTAAATGCGAAGAACTTTCGGCTTATATAAATGATTTGCTAGAAATAAAAAACGAAAAAGAACTCTTCATAGAACAACTCAAATCCGAAATAAAACAGATAAATGAAACAACATCGCATTATACCAGTACTATACAACAACTTGAAGAACAAATAGCAGTTTTGAAACAAGAAAACAACGAATTGCTGCAGCGAGCAGTAAAAGCTGCCGAGACAGAGGAAAAGGTTAATAACGAATTAAAAAAATTTATTGCCGAATTACAAGCGATGTTGCCTTTACCGAAGAATGACTAATGTTATTAAAAAATATTAGAATTTGATGTAATTTTGAAAAAAATTTGATTTATGGAAAAAATAAAAGTAGCAATCAACGGATTTGGTCGAATTGGCCGCAATGTTTTTAAAATTGCTTTGGAAAGAAATAATTTAGAAATTATTGGTATTAATGATCTCACCGATACTAAAACACTTGCATATTTGCTAAAATACGATTCAACGCAAGGTAAGTTTAATGGTGAAGTTTTATACGACAATGAGCACTTGATAGTAAATGGCAAAAAAATTAAAGTTTCGGCAGAGAAAAACCCTGCTGCAATTCCATGGAGCGAAAACCCCGATGTTGTTATTGAATCTACTGGTAAGTTTACCACCCGCAATAGCGAAAAAGGCGGTTATGCCGATCATTTGAGCAATGGAGCAAAGAAAGTAATACTTACCGTTCCTGCCAAAGACGAGATCGACCGCATGATTGTCATCGGTGTAAATGATGCCGACTTAAAACCCACCGACCAATGTGTATCGAATGCATCGTGCACCACAAACTGTTTGGCACCCATTGTTAAAATCTTAAACGACACCTTCGGGATAGAAAACGGATTCATGACAACTGTTCATGCATATACCAACGACCAGATGATACTCGATGCTCCGCATAAAGATTTGCGACGTGCCAGAGCAGCTGCTGTATCGCAAATACCTACCACAACAGGTGCCGCTAAGGCAGTAGGAAAAGTCATTCCAGAACTCAAGGGAAAACTCGATGGTGTTGCTATTAGAGTTCCGACCCCTACCGGTTCAATAGTCGATTTTGTAGCCAATCTTAAGCGTGAAGTAACCAAAGAAGAAATAAACGCTGCCGTTAAAGCCGCTGCCGAAGGCCCTATGAAAGGTATCGTAGAATATTGCGAAGATCCGATTGTTTCGGTAGATGTAATACATAATCCGCATTCGAGTATTTTCGATGCACAAAGCACTATGGTTATAGGCAAAATGGTTAAAGTATTTTCGTGGTACGACAACGAGTGGGGATATTCGTGCCGTGTTGTGGATTTAATACCAATGCTTTTTAAATAAATCTTTGATATGAACGATCTGGAAAAATATAAACAAGCTCGGCAACATATTGCCGAGCTTAAATCTTTTTATGTACATCTGTTATGGTATGTACTTTCGAATATTTTTCTAATAATCTATAACCTGGCTGTTTCACCCGACACCTTGTGGTTTATTTATGTCGTATTGTTATGGATGGTTGGTTTATTGGCTCATGCCTATGCTGTATTCTTTAAAGGAAGTATTTTTGGAAAGAAATGGGAAGAAATGAAAATAGAAGAGCTCATGAATAAAGAAAATCAGTAATGAATGTTCAGCAGATATTTGCAACCTCCAATGATGATGAGTTTCAGGCCAATGCTTTTAAAGCTTTTGAATATCAATATTACCGGGTTCCTATTTATCGTCAGTATTGTGATTATTTCAATAAAAATCCAAAAAATGTAAAAAGCTTATTGGATATACCTTTTCTGCCGATTCGTTTCTTCAGAAACCACCATGTTTGTACGCAGCAGGAATTCGAATTATTATTTGAAAGTAGTGGCACTACGGGGCAAAATACGTCGAAACACTTTGTGGTATCGGCCGATCTTTACACGTATTCGTTTACAAACTCTTTTAAGTATTTTTATGGCAACCCTTCAGAGTTTTTGTGGTTAGCTTTAATGCCCGACGATTCGGAAAGACCTAATTCATCGCTTATTTTTATGGTCAAAAACTTTGTTAAATATTCTAAATACAAAGAAAGCGGATTTTATTATCACCGATTTGCCCAATTGTACGATATATTAACCCATGCTATCGACAAGCAGATACCTACTATTTGTATTGGGCTGACGTACGCTTTGCTTGATTTTGCCGAACAAGTTCACTTGCCTTATAATAATCTAATTGTTATGGAAACTGGTGGTATGAAAGGCAAACGTCGGGAAATGACACGTAAAGATGTACATCAAATATTAAAAATTTCGTTTGCGGTAAATCAGATACATTCGGAATATGGAATGACGGAAATACTATCACAAGCCTATTCGCAGAAAGATGGGATATTTAGATGTCCTCCCTGGATGAAACTTATGATTCGAGATGTATATAATCCGTTTAATCTTAATTTGATTAACAAACGGGGAGGTATTAATATAATAGATCTTGCCAATATTTACTCGTGTTCGTTTATCGAGACCGAGGATGCAGGTATTGTTTATGAGGATGCTGCTTTTGAGGTAATTGGACGGTTGAATAATTCTATTGTAAGAGGTTGCAATACGATGATTGAATAAACTCAGCATTGTTTATTTTGCATGCATTGAAAACAGAGTAATTTTAAATTAGTTTTTCAAATGTTTTTAGAGATTTATTGTTTTCTATGTGTTATATGATACTCAAATGATTCATTGATTCGCTCTATTCGAGAGCTCTCAATAAATTATTAAAAAAATAAAGGCCGCCTTATATTAAAGACAGCCTTCAATAAAATATAAGACCGGGTTAGAAAACTATTTATTCTTAAACTCCTTAATTTTCCTGGTAATTTCGGGTAATACGTGCATCACATCGCCAACGATACCGTAATCGGCTGCTTCGAAAATCGGAGCTTCGGCATCTTTGTTAATGGCAATAATGTATTTTGACGAACTGATACCCGCAACATGTTGTATCGCTCCCGAGATACCGCAAGCAAAATAAAGCATAGGTGCTACAATTTTCCCTGTTTGTCCAACGTGTTCATGATGAGGTCGCCACCCTTCGTCAGAAACGGGACGAGTACATGCAGTTGCAGCACCCAAAACATCGGCTAATTCTTCAATTACATACCAATTTTCGGGTCCTTTTAACCCTCTGCCTCCGGATACCACAATTTCGGCATCAGTCAATAATACTTTGGCAGTAAATTTTTGCACTTCTTTTAAATTCGTTTTGGCTAATGTAGTATCTGCATGAACACTTACATCTACTTTTTGTAAAATTGTAGGATTTTCGAAAACACCATAGGCATTTTGCGAAAGAGTTAAAACCACTTTTTGTGTATTGGCCTTAACTTGAGCAGTTGCTTTACCGGTAAACAGTTTTTTTCTGATAATAAAAGGGTTAATGCTATCGGGCAATGCTATTACACCACTTATCAAAGCAGCTTTGAGTTTTGCAGAAAGCCTTGATGACAATGCCTTGCCTGTACTATTATGTGCAAATACAAAATAATTTGACTGAACTTGTTCGGCAACTTGTGCAATAACATTAGTAAACAATTGGTTGTCGAGAACCTGAAAGGCATCGTTT